>CALULC010000103.1 GCA_944321385.1 uncultured Atopobiaceae bacterium | reverse complement strand
CGCAGCTGCCCCACCGTCATCTCGTACTTGAGCTCGATGCCCACGAGCAGGAAGAACACCGCCATGAGGAAGTCGTTCACAAACTGCTCAACGGTGAGCGAGACGTGCAGGCGTCCCACGCCGACCTCCAGCGGAAGCCCGAGCACGTGCTCGACCCCCTCGTAGAGCGGGGAGTTTGCCACCAGGAGGGCGAGAAGGGCGGCGCCCACCATGACCGCCGCGGCTATGGTGCTGCTCGATGTGAGGCGACGCAGCGAGCCGCGCCGCTCGAGCCGGCGGATGACCGCGGGCTCGTCGAAGATGCTCCCCGGGCGCGTCACCTCGCCCGTCCCCCCTCGGCAAGGAGCAGCGTCTGCTCCACGTAGACCCTCGTCGCAAGGGACGCCACGGCAGCCTCTATCAGGCGCCTGAGCTCGGGGTCGAGGGTCCTCTCAACGTCAACGGCAAGGCCGGGGTCTGGGTCTCGCATCACCATGGGATCGCTCTCCTCCGAGAAGCACGCGGCGAGCGAGCGCTCGAGCAGGGAGCACGTGGCGTCGTAGAGCCACTCGAGGTCTACCCCGGAGGCGTAAATGCGCTCCATGATCTGCTTTACCTGGGCGATCGAGAAGACCCTCTTGAAGGCGCAGACAAAGAGCAGCGACCCCAGGTGGCGCCTCGTGTAGCGCTTCTTGCGCGGCGCCGGAATCACGCCCTGCTTGACGTAGTTGTTGACCATCGAGCCCGTCACGACGGTGTCCCCGGGGACCTGCATGAACTCCAGCTCGCGCGTCACGAGCGTAAGCACCTGGTCGAGATAGAGCTCTATGCGGGGCATCTCCCCAAGACGCGTGATGTGCAGGGAGCGCATCCTCTCGTCGAGCTGGCGTCGCGCGGCGGCGTCCGCATGAGGAAGCGCGATGATCTTGTCCTTCTCGCCCACGTGGCCCTCCTGTGCAGTTACCGATAAACGGCCAATCTAGTATTGAATACTACGTTGTGGGGCTGTACGCTCCCATGATAGCGAAACGCACGTCCTGTCACGCTTTGGGGGAACCATGAACGACCAGCGCATTGCCATCATCACGGACTCGGGGACGGACACTCCGGCGGACTTTGTGGCCGCCCACGACGTGCGCGTGATCCCGCTGCGCATCAACTACTCCGACGGCTCGAGCTACGAGAACGGCGTCGACATTACCACCGAGGACGTAGTGAGGCGCTTTGACGAGGAGATTCCCAGCACGTCCCTGCCCTCCCCCATGAAGATCCAGCAAACCTTTGAGCAGGCCAAGCGCGACGGCTACACGGGCGCCGTGGTGGTGACCATCTCCTCCGGCCTCTCCGCCACCCACGAGACGGTGAGCATGGTCGCGCGTCAGATGGAGGACTTCCCCGTCGTCATGGTGGACACCAAGAGCATCGGCATCGCCGCGGGGTTCGTGGTCATGGAGGCCGTGCGCCAGGTTGAGGCGGGCACGCCGCTGGAGCGCCTTGGCAGCGTGCTCACCGCCGCGAGCGAGCGCGTGCGCGTGTTCTTCTCGGTACAGAAGCTGGACTTCCTGCGCAAGGGCGGCCGCATCAGCGAGGCCGTGTACCGCGTGGGCTCCGTCCTCAACATCAAGCCCGTGCTCACCTGCGACGAGCGCGAGGGCAAGTACGTGATCGAGAAGAAGCCGCGCGGCTGGCAGAAGGCGCTGAACACGCAAATCGAGCTCATCGCCGAGCAGGCGGCGCGCTGGAACCAGGTGCGCGTTGCCGTCTGCACCTTCGACCCGAGCCTGCGAGAAGAGCTCGCGGCGCGCGTGCGCGAGCGCGTGACCAACACCGTTGAGTTCATCACCTGCGGCATCTCCGCCGATCTGCTCGTCCACACGGGCCCCACGCTCGTGGGCATGGGCGTCATGGGCGTGTAACGAACCCGCGAGGCGGAGGCGCGAGGGGCGCCGTTAAGGTCTGGCGCTCAGACAGCTTGCCGAGAAGAGCGCTCGGCAAGAACTCGCGGCGGACCTTAACGGCGCCCCTCGCGCCTCCGGCGACGTTCGTCGCTGCGACCATAGAACCGGAGAAATAATCATCCTCGCCGGGTGTTGTCCCTTCTCGCCGCGACGGTCAGGTCAACTACAGCGAGGCGACCAGGTGCTCAACGATCTTGGCGCAGCGCTCGGCTGAGGCGCGCTCGAAGGTGGCGTAGTCCATGGCCTGGCCCTCGGAGCCGGGCTTGTCCGAGATGGCGCGCACCACGACGAAGGGCACGCCGTTGGCCTCGGCCGCCTGGGCGATAGCCGCTCCCTCCATCTCGCAGCAGAGCGCGCCGAAGGTGTCCACGATGCGGCGGCGGTCCTCCTCCGCGGAGATGAACTGGTCGCCGGAGGCAACGCGGCCGGGCAGGGCGCGCACCTCGGGCGCGACGGCCGCGGCGGCGGCGAGGGCGGCGTCGCGGAGCGCGGCGTCCGCCACGAACTCAGGATGCTCGCGGCCAGGAATGAGGCCGGGTGCGTAGCCGAGCGGTGCCACGGTGAAGTCGTGCTCCACGCAGTCCGTGGAGACCACGAGGTCACCGATGTCCAGGCGGTCGGCGTCGAGAGAGCCGGCAACGCCCGTGTTGACGAGGTGCGTGCAGCCAAAGTGGTCGGCCAGGACCTGCGCGCAGATGCCGGCGTTCACCTTGCCGATGCCGCACTTGACGACAACGACGTCCTTCTCGCCAAGGCGACCAGAGCAGAAGTCCGTGCCGGCAACGCGCTCCGTGCGCGCGTCCGCGAGCTCCGCCTTGAGGTGCTCGACCTCCACGTCCATGGCGCCGATGATGCCGATCTTCATGTGTGCCCCCTAGCTCTCCGGGTAGACGAGGTGTGCCTCGTCGATGTTCTCAAGCGTGTTCTCCAGGTAGCGGCGCGCCCACCAGCGGGCCTGCGTGAGGTCTGCGTCGTGCCAGTTGCCGCACTCCTCCGGGCGCGCGCCGGGAATCTCCCCCTCAAAGTCGCGGATGAACTCAAAGCACGAGCGCACGAGCGGCGCCACCTCGGCGGAGGTGTGTGACCCAAAGAGGATAAGGTAGAAGCCCGTGCGGCAGCCCATCGGGCCAAAGTAGACCACGCGGTCGCGCCACTCGGGATTGTTTCGCAGATAGGTGGCGCCCAGGTGCTCGATGGCGTGCACGGCGGCCGTGTCCATCACGGGCTCGCGGTTGGGCGCGGTGAGGCGCAGGTCAAAGGTGGTAACCACGGCGCCGGTTGCCGGGTCGGCGTCCACGCGGCTCACGTAGACGCCCGGCTCGAGCGTGAGGTGGTTGACGGTGAAGCTTGCGATCTTCTCCATGGGGCTCCCTGGGACGAGGTTCTTCTCGACGGTTCTTCTCGCCCCCCAGTGTAGCGGGTCCGATCGTGTACAGGAGGCACGAGGGACAGCGCGCCCCTCTCGCCGAGGAGGTAGCGAGAGGGGCGCGTGGGGAGATCCGTCTGCGTGGCTACTCCTCGGAGCCGCCCGTCACGCGAGCGCCGATGCCTGCGGCGAGCGCGGCGCCGCCGAGCACGGCCGCGGCCGTCACGGCTGCCATGTTTGAGGCGTCGCCGGTCTGGGGAAGGGTGCCACCGCTGCCCGAGCCGCCGGCGTTACCGGTGCCGGACTGGCTTCCGCCGCCAGCGTTGCCGGCACCGTTGCCGGAGCCGCCGTTGCCACCCTGGCCGCTGTTGCCGCCCTGTCCGTCATCGCCAGAGTTGCCTCCCTGGGCAGACTGGCTCTTCTCGACCGCATCGATCGCGGCGGCAAGGTCGGCGCGGGCCTGGGCAACCTGCGCCTCAGTCGCGTTGGGGTCGCTCATGACGCGCAGCGCCGCGGCGAGGGCCGCGTAGTACTTGTCGAGCGCAGCCTGCGAGGCACCGGCAAGCTCGAGGCCCTCGGCCTGGTCGATGACGGCCTGCAGCCCGGACTTGTCCACGACGTCCTGGTCGGGGTTGTCGTCCGAATCGCTCGGGACCGTTGCGGACGCCTCGAGCGAGAAGTCGTGGTCCTCTGCCACGTTGGTGTCGTGGACCAGCGTGTCGAGCGCGTTCTGGGCGAGCGCGGGGACGGGCTGGCCCATGAGGTCGAGGCCGGTGACCAGGCCGGCGAGCGTCGCGCCGAGGTCGAGGCCCGCCATGTCGACGACCGTGTCGAGCAGCGCCTTGACGTTCTCCATCATGCCCGCAACCATGTTGATGGCGATGGAGCCGATGAGGAAGACATCGCTCTTGAGCAGCGTCTTGGCGTCGAGCTCGATGCCCGTGGCAAAGTCCACGAACTCCTGGTCGGCCAGACCAGCGTTGACGCCGCTCGCAACGACGTTGGCGAGAAGCCCGGTCTCACCGGGAATCGCCTCGATGGCCGTCTCGACCCAGCCCTCGGTCTTCTCGCAACCCATGAGGTGCGCCTGGTAGCAGAAGTCGACGAGGTCGAGGAGGCTGTGCGGGGCCTCGTCCACGGCGGCCGTGATGAGCAAGCGCACGAGGAGGTTCACGATCGAGAGGAGCTTGGCCTGGCCCTCGGCAGAGAGCGCCTCAAGGTCAATCTCTTCATAGGTCTTCTCGAGGAAGGCCTCGAAGGTCTCCTGCGTGATGTAGAGCAGGCAGACGTTGGGCTCCACCGCCATGGTCGCCGGAACCTGAGCGAGGTCGGCGGCAAACTGGCGCGAGGCCTCCTCCGGGAGCGTGTAGGTGACGTCTGCGACGGCGGCCACGTCCTCGGTCTCGGTCACGGTCCACGCCTCGATGCGCGAGGTCTCCGGGTTGTAGTAGATGTGGACGTCTCCAATGGGCGAAACGTCCGGGATCACGATGCCCACGTCAAAGCCCTGCGGCAGGACCTGCGTGGTGACGAGGCTCCACAGCGTGGCGTTGAGGTTCTCCGTGGTCACGCCGGCAAAGGCGTCGCCGCCGAGCGAGGGCAGCAGGCTCGCTACGATGCCCTTGATGCCCAGGGGCGCGTACTGCGCGAGCAGCGGCTGCACGAACATCCCGCCGAGCATGGTCTGGATGGAGTCCACGGTGAGCGTGCGCTCCTTGCCGTAGGCGGTGATGCCGGCGGTGGTGGCAAGGCCGCATTCGTCGAGCGTCACGTCGCCCAGGTCGTGAGAGTCCACCGTCAGCGTGCACTCGAGCTTCTCGCCCTTCTGCGCGAA
>CALULC010000102.1 GCA_944321385.1 uncultured Atopobiaceae bacterium | reverse complement strand
AGGGCGACGATCGACATGGACCTCTTCATCCGCCACGAGGAGAAGAAGGTGCGTCGCGCCGGCGGCCGCACGCGCGGGCCGGCGGCCTTCACGGACGACGACCGCGAGCGCTTCACCCGCAACCTCACCGACCTTCTTGGCAAATGATACGAAGGGACTGTCCCTTCGTATCATTCCACGACGACGCTCTTCTCGGCGTGGGGGAGGGCGCGGCCGATGACCGCGGCGGGGAGGCCCTCGTCGCGTAGGGCATCAACCAAGCGCTCCGCGTCCTTCTCGCCCAGAGCCAAGAGCAGGCCGCCGGAGGTCTGCGGGTCAAAGAGCACGTCGGCGAGGTCGAGCGGCAGCGCCTCGCCCAGCGCCACGCGCGGGCCAAAGAAGTCCCGGTTGCGGTAGGCGCCGGCGGGGATGAGGCCGAGCGCCGCCATCTCGCGGGCGCGTGCCATGACGGGCACGGCCGTGGCGTCGACGGCGAGCGTCACCCCGGACGCCTCCGCCATCTCGCAGGCGTGGCCCATGAGCGAGAAGCCCGTGACGTCGGTAGCGGCGTGCGGCCAGACGCCCAGCTCGCGGGCGAGGCGGATCGGCGCCTCGTTGAGGGTGGTCATGGAGTCCGTGGCCACGGCGAGGCCTGCCTCGTCGAGCAGCCCTCCCTTGTGTGCCGTCGTGAGGATTCCCGTCCCGAGCGCCTTCGTGAGTACGAGGGCGTCGCCGACCTGCGCCCCGCCGTTCTCCAGGCGCCGGTCGAGCGCCACGAAGCCCGTCACGGCGAGGCCGTACTTGGGCTCGTGGTCGTTGATCGAGTGGCCGCCTGCGACCACGCACCCGGCGCGTCGGCACGTCTCCGCCCCGCCGGCCAGGATCTGGCCGGCCACCTCAATCCCCAGGCAGTTGGGAAAGCACAGGAGGTTGAGCGCGAGTGCGGGCGCCCCGCCCATCGCATAGACGTCGGAGAGCGCATTGGTGGCCGCGACCTGGCCAAACAGGAACGGGTCGTCCACCATCGGCGGGAAGAAGTCCGTCGTGGCGATGAGGCCGCGACCGTCGCCGAGGTCCCATACGCAGGCGTCGTCCGAGGCGTCAAAGCCAACCACGAGCTCCGGCGCGTCCAGGCGCGGCAGCCCGGACAGCACGCCCGCGAGCTCGCCCGGCGCAATCTTGGCCGCACACCCGGCGGCCTCAACGAGCTCCGTGAGCCTCACGCCTGTCATGTCCATGGTCGCGCTCCTCCCGTCAATTAACACGCATAGTTTGCAATGCGTGTTATTTTCAACTGCGTTTATGTGAAATCAAAACAAACCGTGCGTATTAATCAGCCGAGAAGGGCGCTCAACACGGGGGACGCCCGCCAACGGGGGCCGTGCCGAGAAGAACGCGCCGCAGAAACTCACGGCCACCAGCACAAGGGCGCCCCGGACGTATTCGGGGGCGTCCGGGGCGTGCCGAGTCGTCGTTTTTCTCGCCAGCGGCTAGTTCTCGTCTGCCGCGAGGGAGGAGTCGCACTCCGCTCGCGTGCGCTCGATGCGCCTGAGCAGGCTCTCCTTGTGCTCGTAGGTGTGCGAGCGCGCGATGTCGCCCGCCTCGTGCGTGATGAAGCGGAAGAAGTAGTGGCCGTCAAAGTCCTCGTAGATGCGGAACTTTGGCGTGGACTCGCGGTCGAAGGCGTCAATCGTGCTGTCCTCGATCTCCGCGTTCTCGGCGGAGGCGCGCACGCACTCGATGCCGTGGAGGCACTCGTCCTTGGACGGGAAGATGATCGACGACATGAGGATGTGCCCGTTGGAGGCGCAGAGGTTGAAGCAGTAGCGACCCTCGTTCTCAACCACGACATACTGACCCATGGGAAATCACCACCATAAGCTCGCATCGGATAGATTATTCGAAAAGATTATCGTGCCCCGCGCCACGCGGCGGCGATAAGTACGCGGACGGTCGCATTTGTTCGGTGGATACGCTGGTACTGGGGTGGGACGATATCCGCAATAGCCTCCGTCCTCGCTTGGGGTACTGGCAAAATGGGGTATCATGTCTTTACATCCCCCGAACAGACGGGTTGGCGTGGTCGGGGGACGCGCCAGCCCACCAGCACATGAAGGACCCCGGTCGCGGTTGCGGCCGGGGTCCCTGTGTTTGCGGGTCGCGTGCCATAGGTCGGGTTTTCTCGCAAGAAAAAGCAAGCCCCTGAGCTGCGCGGACGAGAAGAACCACAGCTCAGGGGCTTGCACGAAAACGCGACCAATGGCAACGCCGCGGCGCGCGAAGGGTCGCTAGCGCGCCTCTCCGCGAAGCGCGGCGTCGCGGCCGGCGTCGAAGGCCGCGAGGTTGGCCTCAACCGTCGCGGGCGGCACGCAGGCGCGCACGGCGTCGCGCCAGAGCTCGGCGTCGAAGGGCATCGCCGTGGAGAGCGCGCCCACGAGCACCACGTTGGTGGAGCGGGGCGTGCCCAGCCCGCGCGCGATCACGCCGGCATCCAGCAGGTGGGCGCCCATCTCGCGCAGGCGCTCGTCCACGCGCTCGGGCATCGTGAAGTTGCCGATGTTCACGGAGACGGGCGTGATCTCCTCGTCGTTGACGAACATCTTGCCGCCCTCGGCGAGGTAGTGCTGTGCGCGCAGGGCCTCCACGGCCTCGAAGGCCACAACCACGTCGGCGCAGCCGTCGTCGCAGACCATGGTGGAGACGTGCTCGCCCAGGCGAATGACGGTGCTCACCGAGCCGCCGCGCTGGCTCATGCCGTGGATCTCGGAGACCTTGACGTCGAGGCCCGCGCCGGCGGCGACCGTCGCCAGCAGCTTGCCCGCGAGGATCGTGCCCTGGCCGCCCACGCCCACGAGGAGGATGGTCTTGGTGCCGTCCACGACGGCGCCGTTCTTCTCGGTATCAGCCATTGCTTACTCCTTCGTGATGCAGCCGAACGGGCAGGACTGGACGCACTGGTCGCACCCGACGCACTGCGTGGGGTCGATGACCGCGGTGCCGTCCTTGGCGCGCCCGAGGGCGGGGCAGCCGATCTTGATGCACTGGCCGCACGCGCGGCAGTCGCGGATGGTGGGCTGCTTGCCGCGGCTGCGGTCGATGAGGCGGCACGGCGCCTTGAAGACGATGACGGAGAGCTGCTCGGTGTTGGCCACGGCGGCCTTGAGCGCGGAGCGCACGGCCTGGAGGTCCTGGGCGTCCACCTCGACCACGTCCTCCACGCCCATCGCGCGCACGAGGGCGAGAAGGTCGAGCGCCTTGCCCGTGGGGTTGTCCAGCGGCCCGATCTTGTGCGAGCTGTCCGTGAGCGTGACGCCGTTCACGGGGTTGCCCTGCGTGCCGGTCATGGCCGTGGTGCGGTTGTCCAGGATGCAGAGCGTGCCGGTGCCGCCGTTGTAGATGGTGCCGAGCATGCTCGTGATGCCGGAGTGCGCGAAGGTGGAGTCGCCGATGACGCCCACGACGGGACGGCCGGTGCGCTCGGGCGCGCCGGCGAGCTCCATGCCGTGCGCCATGGAGAGCGAGGCGCCCATGTCGATGACCGTGTGGCACGCGCCGTAGGGCGCGACGGCGCCGAGCGTGTAGCAGCCGATGTCGCCGGTGACGATGGCCTTGAGGCGGCGCAGCTCACAGAAGACGAGGCGGTGTGGGCAGCCGGGGCAGAACGCCGGCGGGCGCGGCGGGAGGTCCGTGGCGGGCACGAGGTGCGCGGGCAGCTCCACGCCGAAGGAGGCGCGGATGACCTGCGGCTTGAGCTCGCCGGCAACGGGGAGCGGTGCCGCGGGCGGCTCGGCGAGCTCGATGCCGAGGGCGCGGACGCGCGAGGAGAAGTAGTCGCTGGCCTCCTCGATGACATAGCACGCGTCGACGGACGCGGCAAAGTCGGCGAGTGCGCGGGCGGGCAGCGGCCAGGCGAGGCCGAGCTTGAACGTGGAGGCCTCGGGCAGCGACTCGCGGACGTGCTGGTAGACGGCACCGGCGCAGATGACACCGATCTTCTCGTCACGCATCTCCACGTGGTTGAACGGGCAGGTCTCGGCATAGGCCTCGAGCTCGGCCTGGCGCTCGTCCACCACCACGCGGCGCTTGACCGCGTTGGCCGGCATCATGACGTACTTGGGGATGTCGTCCGCGTAGTCGCGCGGGGCCACGGCCTCGCGCGCGCCGGCGGGCGCCACCAGCGTGCGGGTGTGCGCGATGCGCATGGTCTCGTGCAGCATGACCGGCGTGTCAAAGCGCTCGGAGAGCTCGAAGGCGGCGCGGGCCATCTCGTAGCAGTCCTGCGAGTCGGCGACGTCGAGGCAGGGGATGCGGCCGAAGGCGGCGTAGAAGCGCGAGTCCTGCTCGTTCTGGGACGAGTAGCAGGACGGGTCGTCCGCGGCCAGGAGCACGAGGCCGGCGTTCACGCCGGTGGACGCGGCGGCCATGAAGGGGTCGGCGGCCACGTTGACGCCCACGTGCTTCATCGTGACGAGCGAGCGCACGCCGGCGATGGCGGCGCCGAGGCCCACCTCGAAGGCGACCTTCTCGTTGGGGGACCACTCGCAGTAGACGTCGTCCTTGCGCACGAGGGCCTCGAGCGTCTCGGTGGACGGCGTGCCGGGGTAGCCCACGCCCACTGCCACGCCGGCCTCCCAGGCACCCTGGGCGATGGCCTCGTTTCCGGACATGAGGTGCTTGTCCATGTCTCTCCTCTCGATGATACGAAGGGACTGTCCCTTCGTAACAGTTCGTAACGCTAGCGGCGCGTCTCGCGCGCGACGAGCGACTCCGCCCCGTACTTGGCGCGCAGCGCCGGCTTCTCAATCTTACCCGTCGGGTTTCTCGGCACGGGCGCAAAGATCACGCGACGCGGGCGCTTGTAGCGCGGCAGGCGGCCGCAGAACGTCTCGATGTCGCCCTCGGTGAGCGTGGCGCCCGGCTTGAGCTCGATGATCGCCGCGGGAATCTCTCCCAGGCGCTCGTCGGGCAGGCCGATCACGGCAACGTCCTTGATCGCGGGGTGGCCCATGAGGAAGTCCTCGATCTCCACGGGGTAGAGGTTCTCTCCGCCCATGATGATGACGTCCTTCTTGCGGTCGACGATCCAGTAGAAGCCGTCCTCGTCCTGGCGCGCCATGTCTCCGGTGTGGAGCCAGCCGTCCACGAGGGTCTCGGCCGTGGCCTCGGGGTCCTTGTAGTAGCACTCCATGAGGCCCGGGCCCTGCACGCAGAGCTCGCCGACCTCGCCGGGCG
>CALULC010000101.1 GCA_944321385.1 uncultured Atopobiaceae bacterium | reverse complement strand
AAGACCATCGTCAGCGGTCTATTGGGAACGTTTCCACGCTTGATCTGCAGATACTTCCAGATGGCGTAGAGGGCGTTCATCTGCTGGCGCTTGTACTGGTGCATGCGCTTGACCTGAATGTCAAAGACCGAGTGCGGGTCGACCTCCACGTTCTTCTCGGCGCGTAGCCACACGGCAAGGCGCTCCTTGTTGGCCTCCTTGACCTCCAGGAGCCGCTGGGCAAACCCGGTATCCCCGCGCAGGGCGAGAAGGTCCTCAAGCTTGGAGGCGTCGCGCTTCCAGCCGTCGCCGATAGCGTCGGTCAGGAGCGTGGCAAGCGCCGGGTTGCAGCCCATGAGCCAGCGGCGGAAGGTGATGCCGTTGGTCTTGTTGGAGAACTTCTCGGGGTAGAGCTCGGCGAAGGGCCGCATCTCGGACTCCACGAGAATCTGGGTGTGGAGCGCCGCCACGCCGTTCACCGCGTGGCTGAAGTGCACGTCCATGTTGGCCATGTGCACCACGTCGTCACCGTCGATTACGGCCACGCGCTCGTCGCTCGTGCGCCGGCGGGCGAGCTCGTCCAGCTGGCGGATCACGGGCACGATGCCGGGCGCCACCTGCTCGAGGTAGGCCATGGGCCAGGTCTCGAGCGCCTCGGCGAGGATCGTGTGGTTGGTGTAGCCGCAGGTGCGCTCCACGATGCCGGCGGCGTCCTCGAAGGCAACGCCGCGCTCCATGAGCAGACGCACGAGCTCGGGGATCACCATCGAGGGATGGGTGTCGTTGATGTGGACGGCCACGTGCTCGGCGAGCTCCTCGGGAGCGAAGCCGCGCTCCTCGAGCTCCGCGAGGATGAGCTGCGCACCCGCGGAGACCATGAAGTACTGCTGGTAGACGCGCAGCAGCCTGCCCGCCTCGTCGGAGTCGTCGGGGTAGAGGAAGCTCGTGAGGCCGTGCCGTACGTCTCCCTTGTCAAAAGCGATGCCGCGCGCGGGCGCCGGCGACGGCTCCTCCACGTCAAAGAGGTGCAAGCGGTTGACCACGCCGTTCTCGTAGCCGGGAACCTCTATGTCGTACATGCGCGCCGTGAGCGGCCCAAAGCCAAAGGGCACCGAGAAGGACGTGCCCGTGTCAATCAGCCAGGACTCGGGCACAATCCAGGGGTTGGGCTCCTCGCGCTGCACGCCCTCGGAGAGGTCCTGCCGGAAGAGGCCGTAGTGGTAGTTCAGGCCCACGCCGTCTCCGGGAAGCCCCAGCGAGGCAATGGAGTCGAGGAAGCACGCGGCGAGCCGTCCCAAGCCGCCGTTGCCGAGCGAGGGCTCGGGCTCGCAGTCCTCCACCGCGGCGAGCGTGGTGCCGTGGGCGGAAAGGACGCGCTCGACCTCGTCTGCCAGGCCGAGGTTCACAAGGTTGGCGCGCAGGAGCCGCCCCACCAGGAACTCGGCGGAGAAGTAGTACAGCTTGCGCTCTCCCGCCGCAGGCCGCATGTCCTTCTCAAGGTCGCGCACCATGCGCAGCAGGGCGCAGAAGATCTGCGCGTCCGTGGCGTCGCCGAGGGCGGTGCCCATGTCGGCGAGCGTCTGGTTCAGGCTCTTCTCGATGTCCATCTCAGTTCTCCTCGCTCTTCTCGGAGGCATCTTGGGACTGGCTTCCCGCCTTTGGGGCAAGCCGGTGGTAGAGGGTCATCTGGCGGCGGAGGCGCGCGGCGAGCTCATCGCTCGCAAAGCCGCGGGGCGCGCGCCAGCACCAGTTGCTGCCGAGCGTAGAGGGCGTGTTCATGCGCGCCTCGCTGCCAAGGCCAAGAAGGTCCTGCATCTGGACGACCGCCAGGTCGGACGCGCTCGCCCAGATGCCGCGCATCATGCCCCAGTTCTCGCCCTCTCGCGGGTCGAGGTGGAGGTACTCGCGCGCGACCTCCGCGTCCTTCTCGGGCGCCGTCTGGAGCCACCCGAGCGCAGTGTCGTTGTCATGGGTTCCCACGTAGGCAACGCTGTTCGCGGGATAGGCATAGGGGAGGTAGGTGTCGTCCCCAGCCTCGGAGTCGCGCGTGTCGAAGGCAAACTCCAAGACCTTCATCCCCGGGAAGCCCGAGTCCGCGAGCATCTGGCGCACCGAGTCTGTGAGATACCCCAGGTCCTCCGCGACGATCTCGCACGAGCCGAGGCGACTCTCCAGGGAGCGGAACACCTCGATCCCGGGACCGTTGCGCCAGCGCCCGTCTGCCGCCGTCACCGCCTCGGCGGGGATCGCGAAGTACGAGTCAAAGCCGCGGAAGTGGTCGATGCGCAGGATGTCGTACATCCTCAGCTGGGCGGCTATGCGGTCTCCCCACCACTCGTAGCCGTCTGCCTTCATGCGGTCCCAGGCAAAGAGCGGGTTTCCCCAGAGCTGGCCGATGGCGGAGAATCCGTCGGGCGGAACGCCCGCGATCTCGCGGGGCATGAGGTTCTCGTCAAGCTGGAACTGCTCGGGGCGCGACCACACGTCGGCGCTGTCCAGCGCAACGTAGAAGGGAAGGTCGCCCATGATGCTCACGCCTGCCTCCGCGGCGTACGCGTGCAGCCGCTCCCATTGGCGGAAGAAGAGGCACTGCACGGCCTTCCAGAAGACGATCTCGTTGGCAAGCCGGTCGCGCGCCTCGTCGAGCGCGGCGCCCTCGCGCCGCCGCAGCGGCGTCTCCCACGTGATCCACGAGGCGCCGCCGTGGGCGTCTTTGAGCGCCATGAAGAGGGCGTAGTCGTTGAGCCATGCCGCCTCGCGCTCGCAGAAGGCGGCGTAGCCCGCCGCGTGGTCGCGGACAAGGCGGCCGGTGGCGTGCGCCAGGACGTCAAAGCGCTCGCGGTAGAGGGCGCCGTAGTCCACCCGCCCCGGGTCCTCCCCCCAGGGGCGCCCGGCGTACTCGCATCGGCGCAGGAGCCCCTCCTCGGCCAAGTCGTCCAGGTCGATGAGGTAGGGGTTGCCCGCGAAGGTGGAGAAGGACTGGTAGGGGGAGTCTCCGTAGCTCGTGGGAACCACGGGCAGAACCTGCCAGACGGCCGTGCCCGACCTTGCGAGGAAGTCCACGAAGGCGCGCGCCTCCGCGCCCAGGGTGCCCACGCCCCACGGGGAGGGGAGTGAGGTGATGGGCATAAGAACACCGGCTCTTCTCACGTGTCTCATCTCCAAGACTGTCCACGACTCGCGCTGCGAGCCAATTGACCTGCAAACATCAATTGCATCTGGAAAAGGGCTCAGGCCCCTTTGGCAAACCCGGCTACAAGGCCCTGACGCTCTCGCGTTCCACGAGCTCAAAGGGGACGAGCTCATGCGTGGCCTCGGTGGCCCCGCGCATTCCGGCGAGAAGCGCCTCGGCCGTGCGCTTGGCAAGGAGCGCGGAGCTCTGGCGGATCGTGGTGATGCGCGGCACCGAGAACTGCGAGAAGGACGTGTCGTCAAATCCCACGAGAGAGATGTCGCCGGGCACGCTCAGGCCGCGGTCGGCGATGGCCCGCAGCGCGCCGAAGGCGATGACGTCGCCGAGGGCAAAGACCGCGGTGAGGTCGCCCGTGCGATCGAGGAGACGCTGCGCGGCGTCGTAGCCGCCCCTCTCGAGAAAGCTGCAGGGCTCGTAGTCCCGCTCGTAGTCAAAGGAGACGCCGCGCTCGCGCAGGGCGGCCTCGGCGCCGCTCAGGCGCTGGGCGCTCACGTTGTTCTCGGTCCTGCTCCCGCCGACGATGCCGATGCGCCGGTGGCCGCGCTCCCAGAGGTGCTCAATGGCGCGCGCGGCAGCCGCCTCGTTGTCTATGGTCACGCTCGAGAGATTGGCAAAGCCGAGTCCCGCGGCGGAGTTGGTGACGAGCACGCTGGGGACCTCGATCTCATGGAACGACTCGGCAAAGTAGCGGGGCTCGCCGCCGAGAAACGCCATGGCCTTGGGGTGGCGCGCCTGCTGGTACTCGATGGCGGAGCGGACCTCGGTTGCGTCGTCGTCGAGATAGGTGACGACGATGTCCTCGTCCTCCGCGGCGAGGCGAGCCTGGAGGGGCCCGATGATGTCGTCGAAGAGGCGGTTGCCCACGCCCATCACGAAGACGGCCACGGGGGTCTGCGAGCGCATCTTGAGGTAGCGCGCGTTGGAGTTGGGCTCGTAGCCGCACTCCGCCATGACCGCGAGGATACGCTTGCGCGCCTTTTCGCTCACGTTGGGCTGGCCGTTGATGACGCGGGAGACCGTGCCCACACCGTATCCGGCCTGTGCGGCGATGTCCCTGATGTCCATGGGGCCTCCTCGTGTCTGGCGGCGCTCTGGGCGCCGGCGGCTCGGAGCTTGTTGGTAACGTTTCCAATCATAGGGGAAAGCGGGGAAGGGAGGTGCTTTCTCTTTCTGCCGGGTGTGATTGGAAACGTTTCCAACTCGCTGAGACAGATATACCACGAACGCGTCAAAAGGGGAGCGAGATCTAAGAAAAACCGTTGGCGGTCAAAAGGTGACCGTTCGCCGTCTTGAGCGACGGCGTCCCGCCCGCGGAGCGGGACGACGCCAGCTCCAGGGAACAACCGACGCTCAAGGCCCTTCTCGCCCGCGCACGAGACGGCGCCGTTTGCCGCAACCGCCCGCTCGTTCCTCTCGCCATGCGCTATCGTTTTTTCGAATGGACAACCGTGGGGGACTACGGGACCCCGAGGAAGGGAGCGTTCAATGGCAGATACTCAGTCCAGCGCCGCAGAGAGGGGCATTGCCGAGCTCGTGGCCTATGCCCTTGACAAGGGCCTGATCGGCGAGGAGGACGTGACCTACGCGGCCAACCTCATGCTCGACGCGCTCAGCTACGAGCCCACGGGCGCCTTCGTCCCCAAGGACGCCGTCGCGGAGGCCCGCGCCGCCGCCGAGCGCCCCGAGCTCGAGGCCATTCTCGCCGGCCTGCTTGACGACGCCGTTGCCCGCGGCGTGTGCGACCCCGGCATCGCGAGCCGCGACCTTCTGGACACGCGCCTCATGGGCTGCGTGACCCCGCGCCCGAGCGAGGTCGTCCGCACCTTCTGGCAGCGCTACGAGGAGTCCCCCGAGCGCGCCACCAACTACTTCTACCACCTTGCGCTGGACTCTGACTACATCCGCACCTATCGCATTGCCCGCGACCGCAAGTGGGTCACCTCCACGCGCTACGGCGACCTCGACGTCACGATCAACCTCTCCAAGCCCGAGAAGGACCCCAAGGCCATCGCCGCGGCGCTGGAGAAGCAGAAGGCGGGCG
>CALULC010000100.1 GCA_944321385.1 uncultured Atopobiaceae bacterium | reverse complement strand
GACCATCGCGCGCAGCGAGGGCAAGGCAAAGCGCATCGTCGACCTGCGAAAGGGGATCAAGTAATGATTGATCAGATTACGGTTTTCCTCGAGAACAAGCGCGGCCGCATCGCCTCTCTGTGCCGCACCCTCGGCGATGCCAACATCAACATGGCGGCGCTCTCCGTGGCCGACACCACCGAGTACGGCATCGTGCGCATCATCTGCGGCGACACGGCAGCGGCCCTCGCCGCGCTCGACGCCGGCGGGTACCGCGCGATCAAGACCAAGGTCATGGCCATCGCTGTCCCTCACCACCCGGGCGGCGCCGCGGACCTGCTCGAGAAGCTCGACGACCTCGACGTGGACATCGAGTACTTCTACTGCTTCTCCACGACCGACGACATGGCGGTGCTGGCGCTCAAGATCGCCGACCCGGCGAGCGCCGCGGAGGCGAGCTGGGCCATCGAGAAGGCCGGCTTCCACGTCTTCGAGCAGAGCGAGATCGAGTAGGGGGGTTGCGCCGCGGGCGCAGGTTCTTCTCGCCTGAGGGGGTTGCCATACAAGTGATGTATGGCAACCTCCTCTCATATGTATTATTTCGCTGAGCGGTCTCGCCGTATCATGGAACGAGAAGAACTCGCGTCCCGGGAGGTGTCCCCATGATTCTTGGTCTTGGCGTTCCTGAGCTTGCCGTCATCCTCGTTGTTGTGCTCGTGATTTTTGGGCCCAAGAACCTGCCCAAGATGGGCGCCGCCATCGGCAAGACGGTCAAGAACGTGCGTCAGGGCATGGAGGACGACGAGCCGGATGTGGTTGAGGATCCCTCCGTCTCCCGCGCCGAAGCCAGCGAGGACGATGCCGACGCCTAGTGCCTCTTGCCTATAAGCCTTCCTCCCTTGCCCCCGGACCCTTTCCCGCCGGGGGCGATTATGTGTTGGGGCGTGCGCTTCGTCAGAACAGCTCGCCGAGAAGCGCGACGGCGCGCTCGGCGAGCGGGGAGAGGGCGCGGTCTGCCTTCCAGATGACGGCCGCGCGCGACCCGAGGCCCTTCTCGACAAGCGTCTTTATGTAGCAGGGCCCCGTGTCGCAAACGGTCAGGAGAGAGCGCGGCACGATGCCCACGCCCAGGCCGGCAGCGGCGCAGGAGCAGACGCTGCGGGCGTCATCGGTGACGCAGAAGGGCGCGCGACCCTGGCCTAGACCCGCCGCCGTTCGAGCGTCGCAGACGATCGGCACGTCCTCAAGCTGGGCGAGAAGCACCGTGAGCTCGTCGCCGCGCTCGAGTGCGGGCGGCATCACGGCCACAAGGGGCTCGGACGGGGCGAAGCGGGTGCGCAGTCCCTGGGTGGAGAAGGGCGTGCGCACGACGCCCACCTCAGCGATGCCGCTCGTCACGAGCTCGAGCACCTCAGGGACGCTTCCCTCGCGCAGCTCGAGGGTGACGCCCGGCGCGAGCGTTGCGAGCTCCGCGAGGCGCGCGCCCGGCGCGAGCCCGGCAGCCGAGTCGCAGACGGCGAGGCAGAGCGTTCCCGTGAGGCCCTTGCCCACGCTCGAGACCTCGCGGACCGTCGCCGTTGCCATGGCGAGGATGCGCGTGGCGCGCTCGTGGAGGAGCCGCCCCGCCTCGGTGAGGGTGACGCCGCGCGGGCCGCGGCGCACGAGCTGTGTGTCCAGCTCGCGCTCGAGCTGGGCGAGCTCGTAGGAGAGCGGCGGCTGCGAGATGTGCAGGCGCCGGGCGGCGGCCGTGATCTGACCCTCCTCGGCGATGGCGACAAAGTACTCGAGCTGCTTGAGATTCACAGATGCTCCTTTGGGATGGCTTGCTATAGGAAGATTGTATTGCTCCGGGCAATTTGAGTGTCGGTCATAGTGTGTTGCGAACCGCTGTGTGACGTGGCGTTGAGCTTGAAGAAACGAAATCGAATGCATTTGTGGAGCATTCACGTAGGATAAATCATAGTTTTGTCAACCCACTTTCCATGAACGGTAGAAATGGGTATAACGAGCGTGTCGCAACACGAAAGGAGGGAAGGCATGACCAAGATCAAGGACATGAGCAAGCGCGAGCGCAAGGTGCTCGACGCGTGCCACAACGGCTGGTTCATGAGCGGCGAGTATCGCGCCATCATGGACGGTCACGAGCGCAGCTTCAACGCTGACAGCAAGCGGCTTCTGTTCAAGGACGTTGACGAGTGGTTCTCCTCCCACGAGCAGAACCACGCGGACTCGCCGCTGCTCGTCAAGTGCGTGTGCGCGGCGTAAGCGTCACCACATCCCAAACGGGAGGAGGAGCCTGCGGGCTCCTTTTTCTTTAGACTGCCGTGCCTAGAAACGGAATTTATGGCTCAAGCTTCGTCGCGTGGTCCAGCATGAGGGCGAGAATGACGGCGAGGCCGCGGCGCAGGCTGTCCTTCTCGATCCACTCCTCGCGCGTGTGCAGCAGGTCGCCCTCGACGGTGCCCACGGTGTGGGCGGGGATGCCCAGCGAGAGGGGGATGTTGGCGTCCGTCGAGGACTCCTGGTGGTGGATCTGCTCCACGCCGCCCAGCTCGCGCAGCACCTCGTCGGTGCGCGCGATGAGCGCGGCCTGGCCCTCGGGGACCTGCTCGCCGGAGGCGGGGCGCCGCCCGATGAGCCGCACGTCGATGCGGGTGCCTGCCTTGAGGTGCTCCTCCACGAGCACCACGAACTTCCCGTACATCTCCTCCAGGCACTCCTCGGAGGCCGAGCGGTACTCCACGAGCACGCTCGCGTCCTCGGCGATGGAGTTCACCGTGGTGCCGCCCTCGAAGCGCCCCACGTTGATCGTGGTCTTTGCGCGCGTGGGCAGCTCAAGGGCGTAGAGGTCCTCGATGAAGCTGCAGAGCGCCTCGATCGCGTTGTCGCGCCCGAAGTTCTCCCAGGAGTGGCCGCCCTCGGTGTGGCACTTCACGCGCCAGCGGTGGCTGCCTACGGCGGAGACCACGTGCATGCCGAGGTAGAGGTCAAAACTCGTGAACTCGCGCACCTTGCCGTCGTAGTGGCGGAAGAGCTCGCGCGTGCCGGCGAGGTTGCCGAGGCCCTCCTCGCAGGAGTTGGCAACCACGAGCACGCGCCGGTCGAGCGGGACGTTGTGGCGCAGCAAGTAGCGCGCCGCGAGGAGCAACCCCACGAGGTTGGCGGTGTCGTCGCCGACGCCCGGGGCCAGAAGGCGCGTCTTGCTCTCTGCAAGCGGCAGCGGCTCGGTGTCGGGGAAGACCACGTCGGTGTGGGCGGCAAAGACCGCGATGCCGTCGTCTCCGTCGGCGGGGCCGGGCAGGCTGAGAATGACGTTCTTGGCGTCATCAACGCGCACGGCGCCCACGGGCGCTCCCTGTTCGAGCAGCCAGTTGCGGATGAACTCCGCGCGCTGCTCCTCGTGACCGGAGGGGGCGGGAATCTGCGCGAGCGTTCGCAGGAGCTCAAGCTCCTCCTCGTAGCACTCGTCGGCGTAGGCCTGCGCGATGTGCCTGATTTTCTCGTCCACCGCTTCTCCCTTCGTGCAGATACCTTTAGGGTAGCGTAGCCGCCCGCCTGCGGGCGTGGGTTTTAGGCGTCCGGGGGCGAGTGGAATGCCACATGACTTTTGCGGCCGCAAATCTCAGAGTTCTTCTAGGCTAATTTTAAAACCGCTGGTAAAGGCGGCGTGGGTTTTTGTCAATCGTGGAACTTTGTCATTTGCGGCCGCAAAAGCCGGGGTTTGAGAAAGGAGGCGAGAAGGACGGGCGGCCCGCGGGCGAGAAGACCGCGTGCTCCGGATGTTTCAGGTTTGTTTTTCGCCCTGTGCGCCGCGCTTGCACCGTGCTAGGCTACCCACATCGATAGAGGAGCGGACCCGAAGATCCGTGGGGGAGCCGGCAGGCGCAGATCCCCGGGGAGGCGAGGTCCGCCGAACTGGCGCGTCGGGCGCGGCGTGACGGTGGGCCCGCGGGGAAAGACCCCCGGGACTGTCTGCGAGAAGAACTCGCAGGGGCGCTATCCTTGTCCGGACGCACGTCCGCCCTGGGGCCGCGCACCTGCACGGCGATCGAGGGGTGTCATGCAGAAGCGTCCGTTTGTCACCAAAGAGCAGCTCGAGGCCATCGCGGTCGAGTACCCAACCCCGTTCCACCTCTATGACGAGTCGGAGATTCGTCGCCGCGCGGCGGAACTCAACGCTGCCTTTGCGTGGAACCCCGGCTTCAAGGAGTACTTTGCCGTCAAGGCCACGCCCAACCCCGAGATCCTGCGGATCCTCGCGGAGTGCGGCTGCGGCTGCGACTGCGCCACGGGCGTGGAGCTCCTGCTCGCGGACCGCGCGGGCGTGACCGGCCGCGACATCATGCTCTCGTCCAATGACACGCCCGACGAGGACTTCCGCGCGGCGGACGAGCGCGGCGCGATCATCAACCTCGACGCCTATGACATGGTGGCCTGCCTCCAGCGCGCCCTCGGTGGTCGCGTCCCGCGCACGGTGTGCTGCCGCGTGAACCCGGGCGGCGCCTTCGAGAGCGAGAACGGCATCATCGGCTCACCGGAGGACTCCAAGTTTGGCATGACGCCGGCGCAGCTCGAGCAAGCCTTCCGCGAGCTCGCCGCCCTGGGCGTGGAGGAGTTTGGCATCCACGCGTTTCTTGCCAGCAACACGCAGGTGAACGACTACTACCCGCGCCTCGCGCGTCAGCTCTTTGAGATGGCGGCGGACCTCTCCGCGCGTTTGGGCGTGCACATTGGCTTCATTGACCTCTCCGGCGGCATCGGCGTGGCCTATCACCCGGACGACACCCCCTGCGACCTGGCCGTCATTGGCGAGGGCGTGCGTCAGGCATACGAGGACGTGCTCGTGCCCGCGGGCATGGGCGACGTGGCGATCTTCTCGGAGCTGGGGCGCTGGATGCTCGCGCCGGCGGGCGCGCTCGTGACCCGCGTTATCCACGAGAAAGTCACCTACCACGACTACCTGGGCGTGGACGCCTGCGCGGCAAACCTCATGCGCCCCGCCATCTACGACGCCTACCACCACGTGAGCGTCATGGGCGCCGAGGACGCGCCGTGCACGCATCGCTACAACGTGGTCGGCCGGCTCTGCGAGAACAACGACCAGTTCGCCCGCGACCGCCACATGCCCGAGTGCCACGTAGGCGACCTGCTGTTCATTCACGACACGGGCGCCCACGGGCACTCCATGGGCTACAACTACAACGGCGCGCTGCGCTCCGCGGAGCTGCTGCTGCGC
>CALULC010000099.1 GCA_944321385.1 uncultured Atopobiaceae bacterium | reverse complement strand
TCGTGGACCACGAGGCCGGCCAGGTGGAGCGGGTCGCCCTGCATGTCCTTCTCGTTGATGCCGTAGTTGCCGATCTGGGGGTACGTGAGCGTGACGATCTGGCCCGCGTAGGACGGGTCGCTCACGATCTCCTGGTAGCCGACCATCGAGGTATTGAACACGATCTCGCCGAAGGTCTCTCCCTCGGCGCCGGCAGAGCGCCCAAAGAAGTACATCCCGTTCTCGAGCGCGAGAAGCGCCTTAGGATGCCTGCCGTCGTCAACCAATAGGTTCACAGCAACACCGCCCTTTCGTCGTGCGCCCAGGGGCAAACTCCCAGCTACAAAAAACGGAGCTACCGCCGCTCGGCGGAGACTCCGAATAAGGCAGCTGCGATTAGGTTGTGGACGCCTTTTCGGTCTCTCGTACCGTCTTAAAGGTCACGGGACAGTATAGCCGGAAACTCGTTCACCGTGTTGCGACATAACGCATTCGCAAAAAACGCAGTCACGGAGAGCAGGGCGGGAACGGCGTCTCAGCCTTCCAGCGCGCAGAGCGCCTCCGGAAAGGGCGCGAGGCTGCGGCGCAGGATGCCGTGCATGTACGCAATGGCAACGCCGTAGTTGGTCAGCGGGATGCCCTGAGCGGCCGCCTCCTCCTGACGGCGCCGCATCTCGCGAGCGGTAAGCGTGCAGCCACCGCAGTGGATGACGGCAGTGTAGGGCGAGAGATCTTTGGGGAAGTCCGTGCCACTCGTGAACGAAAACTCGAGCTTTGCTCCGGTATGCGCGGCGAGCCACGCGGGCATCTTGACGGTCCCGATGTCCTCGCATTGCCGATGGTGCGTACATCCCTCGCTTATGAGGACGCAGTCGCCGTCGCGCAGGCGATCGAGGGCGGCCGCACCGGCAACGGCAAGCGCAAGATCAG
Organism: uncultured Atopobiaceae bacterium; assembly: GCA_944321385.1. Taxonomy (GTDB): domain Bacteria; phylum Actinomycetota; class Coriobacteriia; order Coriobacteriales; family Atopobiaceae; genus Thermophilibacter. The sequence continues at coordinate 4,323 of CALULC010000099.1, read as the reverse complement.
CCTTGTAGCGCAGCATGAGTATCGAGAAGGACGTGAGCGGCACCGTGTCTGGCACAACGCGCGAAACGGGACCGAACACCTGCGAGTCCGTCACCACCAGGGCAGGGGGCGCGGCAAGGGACGCGAGCGCGCCCTCGAGCTCCTTCTCGCGACAGACCACCGGCACGCATCCCGCATCGAGGAGGTCTCGGATTGCCATCTGCTGCGGCAGAATGAGGCGTCCCTTGGGCGCCGAGGCGTCGATCGGGCAGATGAGAACCACGACGCTCCCCGGCTCCACGAGGTCCGCGACGATGTGACGCACCCGCCCCTCAGAGCGGGCAAGACGCGCGAGGCGCTCCTTGAGGCCGTCCACCCCCTCCCCCGTCAGGGCGCTCACCGCGACCGCGCGACCGCCGAGCTCGGGGTCCTTCTCGCGGAGCTCGGCGAGGCCCTCTTGCGAGGAAGCGAGGTCGTGCTTGTTCCAAGCGATGACGTAGCCCATCTGGCGCGTCTCGAACTGCCGGATGAGCTCGCGGTCCGCCGTGACGAGCCCCCGCTCGCCGTCCACCACGAGCACCGCCGCATCGCAGCTCCCGAGCATTCGCAGCGTGCGCTCCACGCGCTTGGCGCCGAGCGAACCCTCGTCATCTATGCCCGGCGTGTCAACGATAACCACGGGACCCAGCGGCAGGAGCTCCATGGCCTTCCTGACCGGATCCGTGGTGGTGCCCCGTACGTCGGAGACCACGGAGAGCTCCTGGCCCGTGACGGCGTTCACCACGCTCGACTTGCCCGCGTTGCGCACGCCAAAGAATCCGATGTGAACCCGCTCGCCCGACGGCGTCTCGTTGAGGCCCATGTCCCTCCCCTCGATTCTCGATGCGGGCGGCCCGAGTCGCCGAGCCGCCCGCCCCGCCGGCGCTAGAAGCGGAAGTCGCGGCGGTTGGAGTTCCTGATGTCCGCGATGTGCTCGGTGGCGATGCCGCGCGTACGCTCGTTGGGAATGTGCCCGAGCTCGCGCTCGATGAGCGGCCAGCCCACCTCGGCCGTGGCCGGCGAGGCGTAGTCCACGAGGTACTCCGAGAGCGTCATGAGCGCATTGGGGTGGCAGCAGTTGAGGATCTGGCCGCTCTTGCACAGGCTCATGAAACGATCCCCCGTGCGCCCCTCGCGGTAGCATGCGGTACAGAAGCTCGGGATGTGGTCGAGCTGCATGAGCCAGCGAACCACCTCGTCGAGCGAGCGCTGGTCAGAGACGTCAAATTGCTCGGAGTCGTGCGGGCGCACCTCCTCGTCGTAGCCGCCCACGCTCGTGCGCGATCCTCCGGAGATCTGCGAGATGCCGAGCTCGAGCGCGCGCCCGCGGACCGCCTCGTTCTCGCGCGTGGAGATGATCATGCCCGTGTAGGGCACGGCGATACGGATGCACGCGATGATCTTGGCAAAGGTGTCGTCGTCGATGCCGTTGTCAAACTGGTCCGGGTCAATGTCGTCAGCGCGCTTGAGACGGGGGACCGAGATGGTGTGCGGCCCCACGCCGTGAACGGCCTCGAGATGCTCGGCATGCATGAGCAGGCCAGCGAACTCATAGCGGTACTTCTCGAGGCCAAAGAGCACGCCTAGGCCCACGTCGTCGATGCCCCCGTCCATGGCGCGGTCCATGGCCTCCGTGTGGTAGTCATAGTCGTGCTTGGGACCCGTGGGATGCAGCTCGAGATAGCTCTTCTTGTCGTAGGTCTCCTGGAAGAGGATGTAGGTGCCGATGCCGGCGTCCTTGAGCATCCGATACTCCTCCACCGTGGTGGCGGCGATGTTCACGTTCACGCGGCGGATGGCGCCGTTCTTGTGCTTGATCGAGTAGATGGTGTGGATGCATTCGAGGATGTACTCGATGGGGTTCATCCGCGGGTCCTCGCCCGCCTCTATCGCCAGGCGCTTGTGCCCCATGTCCTGCAGGGCGATCACCTCGCGACGCACCTCGTCCTGCGTGAGCTTCTTGCGCGCTATGTGCTTGTTCTTGGCGTGGTACGGGCAGTACGTGCAGCCGTTCACGCAGTAGTTGGAGAGATAGAGCGGGGCAAAGAGCACGATGCGGTTGCCGTAGTAGGCGAGCTTGATCTGACGTGCCAGGTCAAAGATCTTCTCGTTGAGCTCTGGGACCTCGCAGGCAAGAAGGACGCTCGCCTCGCGATGCGTGAGGCCCGCACAGTGGTAGCCGTTGCCCCGCCGAACGGGCCTTGCCTTCTCGAGCAGGCTCTCAATGAGCGCGACGTCGCAGGCGTGCGCCGCGGCGTAGTCGAGGGTCTCGCGAATCTCCTCGTCGTTGATGAAGTCCTCGGCAGAGCGGGACCTCGGGTCATACTTCGCCATCTGTTCCTCCCCCTTCGCGGTCAGGACCCGGAATGCCCCGGGCCTTCCCCCTCAGCGTTCTGCGCGACAGGCTCGGCGAGAAGCCCGCGCACCCTGACGCGCGGAATCTACTCCCGCGCTAGCGACGCCTCGCGTCGCCCCGGTCGACCACCACACGGCAGCCGACCAACTCCATGCGTCGCCTCAGCTCGGCCAACCCCTCGGCCGCCTCGCTCCCGGCGTGCGCCTTATTATCGTAGAGCTCGTACTTCTCGCGCGCGGCCATCGGCGAAAGGTTGGGCATGACCACGTTTGCGCCAGCGAGCATGCCGCGCTCGCAGCCGCGCGGGTCGAGCGTGGCGAGCGCCGTCGTCGCAGGCAGGAGCAGGCGCGGGTCCAGCAGCCTCAGGAGTGACAGCAGATAGCACGTGAGCGCGACCGACCCAGCCGCCTCCTCGGCGAACGGCGTGGCATGATGCGGCACAAAGGGCCCGATGCCGCACATCTCCGGGCGCAGCTCCTCGACGAGCCTGAGGTCCCTCGCGAGCGAGGCGGGCGTCTGGCCGGGCGACCCAACCATAAAGCCGCACCCAACCTGGTAGCCAATCTCGCGCAGGTCGCGCAGACACGAAAGGCGCCGCTCGAGCGTGAGCTCCGCCGGGTGGAGGCGCGCGTAGTGGGCGGGGTCGGCGGTCTCGTGACGCAGCAGGTAACGGTCTGCCCCCGCGTCAAAGAGGGCCTGATAGCTCTCGTGACTGCGCTCCCCAAGAGAGAGGGTCACCGCGCAGTCGGGACGAGCGGACTTGATGGCAGAAACAACGTCGCACACAGCGGCGTCCGTGAGAGCCGGGTCTTCCCCGCCCTGCAGCACGAAGGTCCTGAAGCCCAGTTCGTAGCCTCGCTCGCAGCAGGCAAGGATAGCCTCGGGCGAAAGGCGGTAGCGCTTGGCAGAGCGATTGGAGCGGCGCAGCCCACAGTAGAGGCAGTCATTCCTGCAATAGCTGCTGACCTCGATGAGGCCGCGAATGAAAACGTCGTCCCCGTATACCTCTCGGCGGGCCGCCGTAGCGAGCTCCGCGGCGTAGGCGGCGAGCGCAGGAGAGAAGGACCTCACGAGCTCCTCGTATTGTTCGGGTGTGAGGGAGTGCTCGCGGGCGAGAAGGTCAACGAGCTCCCGGCCGCGCGACTCGCCCGCGTCAGGCATCAGCGCCGCGCTCTTCGGAGACCACGTTGGAGTAGAGCGTCTTCACGCTCACACCCGGGAGTGCCCCAACCTTGCCGGCAAGCGCCGAGGTAACGTCCTGGGGCGCGTCGAGCGCCACGGAGATCACGCTCACCCCTCGCTCGCGGTACGGCACGCCCATGCGGCCAAAGATGTGGTCCCTGTACTCGTGCAGCAGCTCGTTCAGGGCCTCGACGGACCTCGGGTCCTCGACGATGATCCCCATGATGGCAACGCGCGTGGTGGTTGACATGGCGCCCCTCTCTCCTGTTGACCGTGCGCCCATCATAGTTCTTCTCGGCAGCAGTATCCTCTCGGCAGCAGTATCTTCTCGCCACCATCCATCGCGCTCAAACGGACACTTTGCCGCCAGATCCTAATCGATTCTGGTCGTTCAGACGCGATGGATGCAAGTAGCGGGAGACACCGAGAAGAACACGGCAGCAGGAGCAGCACATCAGAGGGGCGGCCTCCCGACCTGCTGAGCAGAGGCTCCGTGAACGTACCTCTGCGCACAGGCCGGAAGGCCGCCCCCGGCTCGAATCTACTTAGGCGACTAGCAGACGCCCTGGGCCATCATGGCCTCGGCAACCTTGAGGAAGCCGGCGATGTTGGCGCCCATCACGAAGTTGCCCTCGTTGCCGTACTCACGAGCAGTGTCGTCCACATTGTGGAACATGCCGCGCATGAGGTTCTCGAGCTTGCCGTCGACCTCCTCGAACGTCCAGGAGAGGTGCTCGGCGTTCTGGCTCATCTCGAGGCCGGAGACG
>CALULC010000098.1 GCA_944321385.1 uncultured Atopobiaceae bacterium | reverse complement strand
CAGCCAAACAGCAGCGACCCGCCGCGGCTGACGATGTTCATGAGGCGCCCGGTCTCCTTGAAGGTCTCGATCACGCGGCGGTTGATGCCGCAGTGGATGGTGAGGAAGTCCACGCCGTCCTCCGCGTGGGCGCGCACCGTGGCGAGAAGGTCCTCGGCGGTGAGCTCAACGAGCGGCTTCTCCATGTAGCCGATGGCGTCATACATGGGGACAGTCCCCACCATGAGCGGCGTGCGCTCCACGAGCTGCTGGCGGAAGAAGCGGGTCTTGCCGGAGTTGGAGAGGTCCATGATGGCGTCCGCGCCGTACTTCTCGGCTGTGCGGACCTTCTCCCACTCCATGCTGGCGTCCGCCACGTCCCCGGAGATGCCGAGGTTGACGTTGACCTTGGTAGAGAGGCCCGCGCCCACGCCGCGCGGCACGAGGCCGCGCTCGAGATGGCGGACGTTGGCCGGGATGGCGATACGACCCGCCGCCACGCCCGCGCGGACGAACTCCGGGTCTCGGCGCTCCACCTCCGCCACGGCGCGCATCTCGGGCGTGATCTGCCCGGCGCGGGCATAGTCGAGCTGCGTGACGAGGCTCTTCTCGCCGCGCGGTGCCTGTCCGCCCAATTTCTCTACAGCTGTGCTCATGCGCAAGACTCCCTCCGTTGGCATTACCCATGTCAGGTTCCTCGGGTCGGGGCGGGCGCGCCCCCTCTCAGCCTGCCGTCCTGCAAGCTCCCCGCACTATGCGATTGTTCCGGCGGAGCGAAGTCCGCCCGCGGCAAGTATAGCGCTCCCCCAGGGCTTGCGCTCGCTCAGACAAAAGGTGGTCATAGCGGGGCAAACGGTATACCGAGAAAAACTTTGTCCTTCTCGCTTGCAGTGTGTATAGGTGTGTATATACTGTACTTACCGGGTATACACGGTGGGCTCGCGGGAGACGTCCTGGCGGGCCAGCACGGAAGGACAGCAACTTGGACATCATCATCTCTACCTCGTGCGGCAGGCCCATCTACGAGCAGATAACCGACCAGATCAAGTCGGCCATCGTGACGGGCCAGCTCGCGGAGGGCGAGCAGCTCCCCTCGATCCGCGCCCTGGCCAACAGCCTGCGCGTGAGCGCGATCACCACCAAGCGCGCCTACGCGGACCTGGAGGCGGCGGGCCTGATCGAGACGGTGCAGGGCAAGGGCACCTACGTCGCCGGCGGAAACGCCGAGCTCATCCGCGAGGAGCAGATGAGGGAGGTCGAGGGGCTTCTCGCCAAGGCCGTGGAGCGCGGCCGGGCGGTCGGCCTCACCGACGATGAGCTGTCCGAGATGTTCGCCCTGGTACTGGAGTGACGGAAAAGGGGACGGGTTATTTCTCTCAGAAAGAAAGAACACGTCCCCTTTTACAGAAAGGACATCGCATGAGCGGCAGTCTCATCGAGGCCCGCGGGCTCACCAAGCACTACGACGGGTTCTCGCTGGAGGGCGTGGACCTCACCGTGAACGAGGGCGAGGTCGTGGGCTTCATCGGCCAGAACGGCGCCGGCAAGTCCACCACCATCAAGGCGCTTCTCGGCCTCTTCCCCACCGACGGCGGCACCTCAAGCGTGCTCGGCGTGCCCAGCGACGAGCTCTCCCGCGCGTCCGGCGCGGCTGTGAAGGAGCAGGTCGGCGTCGTGTTTGACGCAATCTCGCTGCCGGAGCACCTGAAGGTCGCCGACGTGGGACGCATCTACGAGCGCACCTACGCCACATGGGACGCGCACCGCTTCGAGCGCCTGACCGCCGAGTTTGGCCTGGATGCCAAGAAGACCGTGAAGGAGCTCTCGCGCGGCATGGGCATGAAGCTCTCCCTGGCCTGCGCGCTCGCGCACGACGCGCGGCTGCTCATCCTCGACGAGGCCACGGCGGGCCTTGACCCGATGGCGCGCGACGAGGTGCTCGACCTGCTGCGCGACTTCGTGGCCGAGCCCGGCCGCGCCATCCTCATGAGCAGCCACATCACGAGCGACCTCGAGCGCATCGCGGACCGCATCGTGTGCATCGACGCCGGGCGCATCGTCTTTGACCTGCCCAAGGACGTCATCACCGACGAGATGGGCGTCGCGCGCTGCCGCGTGGCGGACCTCGAGAAGATCGCGGACTCGGGCGTCGTCCCGGACGCCGAGCTGCGCTACCTGCGCCACGACTACGGCATCGACGTGCTCGTCCCCGACCGCTTTGCCTTTGCGGAGAGCTTCCCGGAGGTCCCGGTCGACCGCATGACCATAGACGACTACATGACCCTCACCCTGAAGGGCGGTGTCCGATAATGAAGCGCGCGTTCCTTCTTGAGATGACGATCTTCCGCGACTACGCACGGCAGCTCGTGGGCCTGGGGCTTCTCGTGAGCCTGTGCATCGGGCTCGGCATGCAGACGCCGCTCGCGATGCCGGCCACGCTCACCTGCATGTTCTTCATGATGAGCGCGATGGGCCTGGCCGCCTACGACCAGCTCAACCACTGGGAGCTCTTCCGCCTCACGCTGCCGCTCTCCCGGCGCGACGTCGTGCTCGGCCGCTACGCCGCCATCGTGACGTTTGGCCTCACCGGGATGGTCGTTGGGATCGTAGCCGCGCTCGTGGCGACGCTCGTCGTCTCGGCGGTCGGCGTGCCCGGCGAGGTCGGCGAGGCCTTCGCCTTTGATCCGAGCATGCTCTCCGTCATGGCCGTCGTCACCTGCTTCACCCTGCTCATCGGCTCCGTGGTGGCGAGCATCGTGACGCCGCTCTACTTCCGCCTGGGCCAGACGCGCGCCACGCAGATCCTGCCCACGGTGATCGTGCTGCTCTTCGTGGTGCCGGTGGTCATCCTCGGCAACAGCGGCATGCTCGACGGCGGCATCCCGGGGATGGAGCTCGTCTCTGCTGCGCTAAAGGCGCTCGACACACCTGCCGGCATGGCCGTGGGCTGCGTGGTCCTCGTGGTCCTGTCGGCCGTGGCGCTGGCGATCTCCGCCGCCGTCTCCCTCAAGCTCTACGAGCGGCGTGAGCTCTAGGCCCACGAGCTGGCATCATAAGCTTGTACGCGTCTGCCGTCACTTCAATTTAAGCGCTGATCGGGGACAACATGCTGTTCATTCTCACGGGAGACATCCGAACGGGCAAGACCACGTGGCTCGAGGCTCGCGTGCAAGAGCTCGCGGCGGCGGGTGTCTCCGTGCGAGGCGTGCTCGCGCCGGGCGTGTGGCGTGACGGCGAGAAGGTTGGAATTGAGAACGTACTTCTGCCCTCGCGCAAGCGCGTTCTGCTTGCCACGCCATCCACAAACGGATGCAAAGCCGGACAGGGCTGGAGCTTTGACGCGGAGGCGCTTGCCCATGTGAACGCGCATTTCGTGAAGCTGCGTGAGGGCGCAGACAACGCGCGTCCCGGCCTCCTCGTTATCGACGAGATAGGCCCTCTTGAGCTGCGCCGTGGTGCCGGGCTCACCGCGGCGCTCGCGCTGCTGGACGCCGGTCCCGCCCCCGCCTGGCCGCACGCCCTCGTGGTGGCGCGATCAAGTCTCGCCAATGAACTGAACGACCGTCTCGCCGAGAATTGGGCCTCAGTCGAGTCGTTTCTTCCCGGCGAGACAGCCACACGCCTGCTGCGTTCCGCCTTTTCTCGCGCCTAGAGACGGTCCTCCTCGCATCGTCTGTATTTTTTGGCCGATATCTGAAATACAGACGATGCGCCCAACCTTTCTACCTGCGACTTTGATTTTGAGCATATCGTCTGTATTCGGGAATTCCTTCCAAAAACACAGACGATGCGAATCTGACAGTCCGCACGGTGACTCATCTCCATTGAGTCCTCAGTTTCCCCGTCACCCCAAGCGCAGACTCAAACCTTTACGCAAAGAAGTGCAGGTAGAGCGGCTGCATTGAGTTCTCACTTTAGGCAGCCGCTCTACCCAGAGCCTTATTCGCTACTCCCGCACGGCACCGTCCATCAGCGCGTCGTACTCCTCGTCAGTGAGGTCATGGTCGTAGAAGAGCTGGTAGTACTCCCCCACCACGTCGCGCATGTCATCCTCAAAGCGGTCCGGGTAGCACAGGCGCATATACCACTGCACGCCAAGAACCTGGTTCACGCCAACCGGCGAAGAGACCCAGTTGTACGGCACGCTCGGCACACGGTAGTAGTTGCCGGACTTGATGGCCGTGAGCTCTGCCCAGGCGGGGTCGTCCCCCACCGTGTCGTAGATCGAGTCTGCAGAGAAGACGATCATCTCGGGATCCCAGAGCGCGATCTGCTCGAGGCTGACCTCGCTGCCCTTGCCGCTGGAGGACGGGTTCTCCATCACCGCGACGTTCTGCGAGCACAGGTCGATGACGCCCGCCTGGAAGCCCCCGTTCGGCATCGCGTTCGTCCCCGTCTCTCCGAGCAGGTACGCGACCGTGGGGCGCTCGTCCTCAGGAATCTCTGCCAGAACGGCCTCGACCTCAGACACAACGTCTCGGCAGTAGTCGGCAAGCTCGGCCGCGCGCTCCGAGCCAAGGATGTCCGCAAGCTGATCGTAGAGCGGCGCGTAGGTGTCGAGCGTCGTGGAGTCGAGGTGCACGCACGGAATCCCGATCTGCTCCTGCAGCGTGTCCAGCTCCTCGGCGAGCGAGTCCTTGGGCTCGCCAACGTCGATGATCAGCTGCGGCGCCGCCGCGGCCACGGCCTCGCGGTTGAAGTCGCCCTTGCCGCCGTAGATCTGCCCAAAGACGGGAAGCCCGCCAAGGTCCTCGCCGAGGTATGCCAGCTGGTCTTCGGTCAGCTCGGTGGCGAGTCCGACCATCTTCTCGGGCGCCACGCTCAGCAGCACCTGCTGAGCCACAGGCCCGGACGCCGCGATGCGCTCAATCTCCGCCGGGATCTCCACCTCGCGCCCAATCGAGTCCGTGACCACGCGCGTGGTGGCCTGCTCGGCTTCGGACTGCTGGCCGCCGGTCTGCTGCGCGGCTGGCGCACCCCCGCATGCCCCGAGCGACACCGCCACCGCAAGAGCTGCAACTGTCGACAAGAACGTCCTTCTTCTCACTTCTTCTCCCTTCTCGATGATACGAAGGGACTGTCCCTTCGTATCATTTCCGTGGGCACGCAGGCGCGCGCCCGGTCGTTATGGAGCGAGCTCACCTCAACGGGCAGGCCGTAGAGCTCGCTCAAGAGCGGCCCGGTGATGACATCCTCCGGCGGACCGCACGCACGGACGCGCCCGCCGTCGAGCGCCAGCACCGTGTCCGCGTAGAGGTAGGCGAGGTCGGGCGCGTGCGTTGAAGCGATCACCGAGAGCCCCTCGCTCGCGAGCCGCCGCACGACCGCCATCACGCGCGCCGTGTTGCCAAAGTCGAGCGCGCTCGTGGGCTCGTCCATCACGATCGAGCGCGCGTC
>CALULC010000097.1 GCA_944321385.1 uncultured Atopobiaceae bacterium | reverse complement strand
GTTGAGCTGCTGCTGGTTGGACTCGTAGCGCTTGAAGTAGCGCTTCACGCGATTGGCGAAGGGCAGGGCCCCCAGCAGGCGCTCGGCGAAGGTGTCCTCCCCCGGCGCGAGCTCGTCGACCTCGTTGCGCAGGTCCACGAGGCCCCTGGAGACCTGCTCCTGGGCGCCTCCGCTCTTCGACGTCGCCAGGGACTGCTCAAGAAAGCGGCTCGAGGTGCTGGCCGTCTCCCGGAAGGCGTCGGACCCCACCTCGAAGATCGCGTCGACCTCCTGCTTGAACTCCAGGCTCTGGGGCGGCAGGGCGGCCACCTTGGCAACCCAGGAGCTGGCGTTGCCGCTCAGGCGCAGGAGCTCCTCGGGGCTTGGCGCGGGCACCTGCGCGAGGGCGCCCTCGGTCTTGACGGGCTCCGGCGCCGGCGTCACCTCCAGATCGAAGCTGTCGTCGGGCGCGTCGAGAAGGTCGTGTGCCATGATGGCTCCTCTCCAAGTGTCAGATCGTTCCGTCGGCTACGAGAGGTCATCGGGAGGCTCCCCCAAGGAGAGCTCGGGTGACCGATGGCCGAGACGCTGGCGCAGGTAGTCGGAGCCCGTCTCGATCTTCGCGGAGGCCCCGTCGACGATGTTGGTCCGTATGCGGTCGAGCGCGCCGGCGACGTGCGCGCACTGCTCGTCGAGCGCGGTCACGTTCCGCCTGGCGCGCGAGCTCGCCCGACCGCCAAACCCCAGGTAGCGGACGTTGGTCACAAGCTGGTCCCAGGCGCCCGGCAGCCATGTGGTGGCAAGCGAGAGGACGAGGTGGCGGTCCTCCTCCGCCCCGGCCGTGGCAAACTCGGGCAGATCCACGAGCTCCGCCATGGAGGACACGAGGGCCCGCAGCCGCTCGGACTCCGCCGCGATGCCGCGGGGGCTGTCCGCGGCGCACGCCTCGTCGATGCGGCCCGCCATGCCGCTCACGGCCTCGGCGGACTCCTTGAGCGTGGGGTCGGCCCCGACGAGCGCGTCCAGGTCTATCGCCGCCACGTGACGAGGCATGTTGAGCGAGGTGAGCAGCAGCCACGAGCCCGCCGACATGAGGGCGCCGACGACCACGAGCGCCACCTGGGCGGCGAGCCCCGAGGCAAGAAGGGCGGAGACGCAGAACACGACGAAGACCGTCGCCGACATCCCGAGCACGAGGCCCCGTTCCCCTGGCATCGAACCTCCCATCCGTGGCGACGTGGCGGGCACCCCCAACCTGTCCCGTTTTCTCTGAGAGAACAAACCCGTCCCCGATTTACAGATAGCCGCGTATCTCTTTGAAAGCGGCGGTGAGGTCGCCGCCCGTGGCGTCGAAGGCGCGCCCACCCGTCAGCTGGGTGAGCTGCTCCATCTCCGCCCTGCTGGCCTCGCCGAAGAGAATCGCGTAGACGGGGATGCCCTGGACCTCGGGCGTGGCCTCGTACCAGAAGGAGAACTCGGCGAGGCTTGGGTAGTCGGTGTTCTCCCCGTCCGAGAAGAGCACGACCGACGTCACGTTGTCGTCCGAGCGGCTCTGCGCCGCCAGCTCGAGGGAGTGCTGCAGGGTGCCGTAGATTGCCGTGTTGCCCGCCGTGCGAAGCCCCTCCACGTAGGCGCGCACGTCGGAGAGGTCTCCGTCCGCCGCCACCTCGAGGTCCTTCTCGCTCTTGATCTCCGAGCCAAACTCGACGAAGTGCACCATCTCTCGCGGCTGGAACGTGAGGAGCGAGGTCGTGCCGTCCGCCCCGGTGTCCGTGAGGGAGACGAGCGCGGCCTTGAGCGCGTCGAGGCGCTCGCCCTCCATGGAGCCCGAGGTGTCGATCTGAAAGACCATGTTGGCGGGCTTGCGCACGTCGGAGACCCAGCTGGAGAGCAGGGCGCGCACCGTCTCGAGGCGGTTGGGGAAGGGAATCTCGAAGGCGGCCACGGCGTCGTCTGCCGTGGTGGCGTCCGTGCGGCGGAACGTCTCGTCCGCGATGCGCCGCTGCACGTCGTCGCGGCGCAGGTAGTCCACGAGCGCCCGGTAGGCCGCCTCGACTTTCTCCCCGCGACCGGCGAACAGCGTGAGCGGGTAGTCAGCGGTGATGACGCCGTCCTGGGGAATCACCTCCACGAGGCCCGGGTCCTGCAGGACGAGCGACTCGTAGTTGAAGACCCCGTCGACGGCGGACGAGTCCTTGTCATAGGCCTCCATGAGCCAGCCCGAGGACCCACTCGTCAGCTTCTGGCCCTGCGCAAAACGCGAGAGGTCGGCTGCCACGGCGGTGACGTCGTCGGCCGTGATGGCAGCGCCCGTCCCGGAGAGCGCCGTCGCGAGCTCCACCAGCGCGGAGAAGCCGCTGTTGGAGGAGACCGGGCTGGACATGCCGTAGGAGAACGCGCCCGAGGCGGCGGCGTCCACGACCTCGGCCCACGTGGGGCTCTTGTCGTCCCAGCCGAGCTCGGCCGCGCGCTCGGCCCGCACGCCCAGCACCACGGGCGTCCGCATGATCGAGGTCTCCTGGCTCACGAGCGCCGCCTTCTGGTCGAAGAGGCTCATGTAGGCGTTGGACGGAAACCACGTGGCGTCGTAATCCCCCTCGCCCGCCATGACCGCCTCCGTGCCGTCGAGCGTTCCCATGTACTCAAGCTCCACCGAGATCCCCAGCTCCTCCTCGGCGTCCTCCAGGATGGGCAGCATGTCCTGGACCTCCGAGCCCGCGAGCACGCGCAGTGTCGTGCCCGAGACGTCGGCCGCGGGGTCGGGGTCGGAGCCCTCTCCGGCGACCTCTCCCTCAGACTCGCTCGCCGCTGGCCCTCCGTCCCCGCATGCGGACAGGGCGACCGCCCCGCCGAGCGCGCAGCCCAGGGCGAGAAGAACGGCGAGCCATCGACGGCGAGTAACAAGTGCGTTCATCACGGTTCTTCTCCTCCCCGGCGCCTAGTAGAGCGCCTCGATGGTCTGGAGCATGGCGTCCGCCACCTCGTAGCTGGGAGCCTGGGCGGCGTCGATGAACGTGCCGTCCGCGGCGTATCCGGTGAGCCCGGCCTCCCCCACCTGCTCGGAGAAGACGCCCGAGTTGGAGCCGTTGAGGCGAAACCCGTGCCGGGCGATGACGCGCGCCATGTCAGGGTCGTTGTCCAGCACGTCCTGGACCCGCTGCCCCGCCTCGGAGAAGGCCACGACCACGTGGTCCGAGAAGATGGTGGGCGCGGGGTAGCAGATGCGCATCTCGTCAGTCACGCGCGTGGGCTCGTTCATCTGAGCCTCGAGGTACTGGCTCTCATAGATGAGCGTGAGCGGCTGGTTCATGGGCCCCTTGGAGAGGAAGGACTCCCACGGCCCCGCGGAGGAGGACTGCGAGTAGCCCTGGTCGAGGAAGAGGCGGGCCAGGGAGTCCGTGGCCTGCTGGCGCGCCGCCTCCTCGCTCGTGACCACGGCGTTGCCGTTGAGGACGTAGCTCGCGAGGCAGAGGTACATGAGCGCGGAGTTGGAGGAGCGCACGTCGGTGGTGGTGATCATGACGTTTCTGCTGGAGGGATAGGCCTCGGAGCCCGCAAGGTCCGTCCAGCGCCGGCCGCTTGCCACGGCATCGAGGTAGGCGGCCATGTCGAGGTACCACACGCCGTCGCGCTGCTCGGCGAGGCCGTTTGCCGCGAGCACGTCGAGCACGGTGCTACCGGTGGCGATTGCGAGCGGCGAGTAGAAGGGCGTCGAGGTGGAGAGGACGGCGTCTCCGTGGACGTCCGTGAGGTGCGCGGCGGCCACCTCCGAGGAGGGCGAGGCGAAGTCTGCCTGCGTGAGGTCCGCGCGCTCCGCCATGGCCCAGGAGCCCGACGTAGTGACCTGAACGTCGAGGCCATGACGGGCGAAGATCTCCTTGGCCTCGGGATCGGCGAAGAGTGACTCCTTCTCCGAGCCGATGACTCCGTGGACCACGGTGAGCTCCTGCTGGGTGGCGGGGGCGTCATCTGCGGAGGCCCCCGCGCCGAGCAGCCCCGGACCGAGCGCAATGGCGCCCGCCACCACGACCGCAACCAGAATGAGGGCAACGCCCGCCACCAGCGTCTTGGCTCTCGAGCCCACCGGACCTCCCCTCCAACGTATCCGTGACTCAACGATACGTCTGAGGGCGGTCCTCTCCCCACCTGCGGGGGCGGACCTTTCGTGAGCCTTACGGACGCCTTACGGGCACCTGACGCGGTCTAGGGGACGGTGGTCGCGACGTCCAGCCGTGGTTGTCCGCGGGCCGCGCGGGCGACTCTCCGCAAGGCGCGCGATGCAGTTCTCCGCGAAATATCGTCACTTGGAAACGGTTCCAAAGCCCTCAAAGTGACGAAATATCGCGGAGAACGCTTGAGGCGAGACGGAGCGCCCGTCACCCCGAGCACGGCGCCCCGCGGCCCGCGGCCCTACCCCAGCAGCGCCATCACCTCGCGCTTGGCGGCGAGGTACTCGTCCGTGAGCTCAAAGCTCTCGCTGGTGACGCGGTCCACGGTCACGATGCCGACCACGTGGCTGGGCTCGCCGGCTGCCGGCGCGCCCGCGAGCACGTAGATGCGGCTCGCCATGGAAACGGCCTCGTCCACGTCGTGCGTGATCACGAGCGCGGAGAGCCCCAGCTCGGCGGCCACGTCCACGAACCAGCGACGCACGTCCGTGCGCGTGAGGGCGTCGAGCGCCGAGAAGGGCTCGTCCAGCAGCGTCACGTCCGCGCCCATGAGGTAGGTGCGCAGAAACGCCGCGCGCTGGCGCATGCCGCCGGAGAGCTCGCTCGGCCACTTGCGCTCGCAGCCCGCGAGGCCGAAGCGCTCGAAGAACGGCTCGGCCTTGGCACGGGCGTCGGCCTTCTTCATGCCCGCAAGCACGAGCGGCAGGCACACGTTGTCTATGATGCGGCGGCTCGGGAGCAGCAGGTCCTTCTGGAGCATGTAGCTCACACGGCCCGGCCGGCCGGTCACGTCCTCGCCATGCAGGAGGACGCGACCGGCCATGGGGGTGGTCAGGCCGGCGAGGGCATGCAGGATCGTGGTCTTGCCGCAGCCGGAGCGGCCGACGAGGCAGCAGACCTCGCCGGGCGCCACGGTCACGTCAACATCGGCGACCACGACATGTGCGCCATCCCAAGACAGAGTAAGGTCACGTGCCTCGAGCGCAGGGGCGACGGGAAGGTCCGCCGCGAGTTCCGCAGCCGCGCGCTCTGTGCGCGGCGAGGACTGTCCGAGCGCCGGATCTTCCCGTCGCCCCTCCCCCGCGCGCCGCACGTTCTTCTCGCCAGCCTCTGCCATGCCTACTCCAGGAAGGAGAGGTCGTAGCCGGCGTTGACGTCGAGCTTGTTGGCAACGAGGTCGTTGTCGTTGAGCCACTGGTAGAAGGCGGCCCAGCGCTCGGGGTCGATGACGCCCCAG
>CALULC010000096.1 GCA_944321385.1 uncultured Atopobiaceae bacterium | reverse complement strand
GGTAAGATCCTCGGCCCCCGCGGCCTCATGCCCAACCCCAAGCTCGGCACCGTCACCATGGACGTCGCCAAGATGGTCGGCGAGCTCAAGGCCGGCCGTGTTGAGTACCGCGCCGACCGCTACGGCATCTGCCACGTCCCGATGGGCAAGGTGTCCTTCGAGACCCAGAAGCTCGTCGAGAACTACGGTGCGCTCATCAACGAGCTTCTCCGCGTGAAGCCCTCGAGCGCCAAGGGTCGCTACGTCAAGTCCGTGACGTTCACCACCACCATGGGTCCTGGCATCAAGGTCGACACCACCAAGACGCGCAACCTCATGGAGGAGTAGCGCGGATTTCCCGCCAGCTTGACGCGCTTCTCGCCACGTGACACAATGTCCCGTGCGAGACGCGTCTCGCAACGTTCTTTCACTGCATGTCCGCTGCCAAAGACAGCCGGTGCCGCAAGGCTTAATGGGGAAACCCGCCTGCCGAGGTGGTCTTGAGAGCTTCGCATCCTCGAGGACCCCGCTTTGGCCTGCGCCAGACGGGGTCTTCTTTTGCGGAAGGCCCGCCCGCGTCGGCGGCATGCCCGACCGCAACGAAGGAGGTGTAACAACATGCCATCCAAGTCCAATGTCGAGATGCTCGAGAAGGTCTCCGCTTCCCTCGAGGCTTCCCAGGGTGTCTTTGTCGTCGACTACCGTGGTCTCTCCGTCAAGGAGACCCAGCAGGTCCGCCGCGCGCTTCGCGAGGTTGGTGCCGAGATGAAGGTGTACAAGAACAACATCGTCAAGATCGCTCTTGAGAACGCCGGTCTCCCCAGCATCGATGAGGTGCTCGAGGGCACCTGCGCCTACGTCTTCTACGAGAAGGACTCCGTCGATGCCGCCAAGGTCATCAAGGAGCAGTCCGAGAAGCTCAAGAAGATGAACTTCGTGGGCGCCATCGCCGACGGCAAGGCCCTCAACGCCGAGGAGGCCAAGGCCTACGCCGACCTGCCCAACCGCGATCAGCTCATGGGTCAGCTTGCTGGCCTCATCAGCGGCTTCGCCCGCGGCATCGCCGTCTGCGTCAACGAGGTTCCCTCTGGCCTCGCCCGCACCATCAGCGCTGTTTCCGAGCAGAAGCAGGCTGCCTAGCACGACCCCGCGGCTTCGGCCGCACCCGAGGCGCCCAGCGTCTCACACACCTACCAAGCATCCGTGCACGCGCACGGGACCGAAAGGAACAGAAAAATGGCTAAGCTTACCACCGAGGAGATCATTGACGCCCTCAAGGAGATGACCCTGCTCGAGGCTTCCGAGCTCGTCCACGCCATCGAGGACACCTTCGGCGTCTCCGCCGCCGCCCCCGTCGCCGCCGTGGCCGCCGCTCCGGCTGCCGCTGCCGCCGAGGAGGAGGAGAAGACCAACTTCGACGTCGTGCTCGAGGGCTTCGGCGACAACAAGATCGCCGTCATCAAGGTCGTCCGCGCTCTCACCAGCCTCGGCCTCAAGGAGGCCAAGGAGGTCGTCGAGGGTGCCCCCAAGGCCGTCCTCGAGGGTGCCAAGAAGGAGGACGCCGAGGCCGCCAAGAAGCAGCTCGAGGAGGCCGGCGCCACCGTCACCCTCAAGTAAGTTTTCTTACTTCGCCTTACGCGCGACGCGCAGACAAGGGTCGGACCTTCGGGTCCGGCCCCTTTTTGCGTTGCGGCCGCCCTTCTCGTCTCCGCCCCGCCGTGCCCCGAACCGCCGCCTTGCCGTCCCTGCCCCGCCATCTCGCCGCCCTAGCCCCGCTACCTCGTCGCCTCGTCCCGCGAACTCCGACTTTTGCACGAGCAGTCGGTCCTTCTCGCTGGGCGAGAAGGACGGGTCGAGTCGCTGACCTGCACATATGCGAAAGGCAACCAACCCGAGGCCCGAGACGCTCGTGCAAAAGTCACCGGTTCCGTGTCGAGCTTGACGAATACGGGCGCCCGCTCGTGTCCTGAGGCGCGCCGCGCTTCTCGCCGTCCCCCGCCCCGCGAACCCCGACTTATGCACGAGCGGATGGTCCTTCTCGCTTGGCGAGAAAGACGGGGCGAGTTGCTGACCTGCACATATGCGAAAGGCAACCAATCCGAGGCCCGGGGCGCTCGTGCAAAAGTCACCGGTTCCTACGCCGGGCCGGCTCGGCTCCTCCGAGCGGCGTCACCGAACCTCCACAACATTTCACACCAGGAAGTACGTTTGCGCAGGTAGATTAAGCGAGAAGAACCAGCTACTAAAAACCGTCGCACAAGTCAAGACTTTACGTTGACCGCCTGGGAGCATTTCGGTAGATTATTACGTTGCGACAATTGCCGCCTTCCACCCTTTTAGAAGGAGGAAAAGCCTGGTGTCTACCGCAAAGACTGCTCTTACCAAACCACAGGGTACGACCGGACGCAAGACCTTTAGCAAGATTGCTCCCGCGATGGAGCTCCCCAACCTGATCGACGTTCAGAAGGAGTCCTTCGAGCGCTTCATGGGCGAGGGCCTTGCCGAGTCCTTCGCGGAGTTCTCTCCCATCGAGAACTCCTCCCACACCATGGAGGTCGTCTTCGGCGACCACCAGTTTGGCGACCCGGCGCACTCCATCGCCGAGTGCCGCGCCAAGGACATCTCCTACCAGGCGCCTCTCTTCGTTGACGTGCGCTTTGTCAACAAGGAGACGGGCGAGATGAAGGAGCAGCTCGTCTTCATGGGCGACTTCCCGCTCATGACCGACTGCGGCACGTTCATCATCAACGGCTCCGAGCGCATCGTCGTCTCCCAGCTCGTCCGCTCCCCGGGCGTCTACTTCTCCGAGGAGACCGACAGCGGCGTGCTGGTCCACAAGGCCCAGTTCATCCCCGCGCGCGGCGCTTGGCTCGAGTTTGAGGTCGACAAGCGCGGCCACCTCGTGGTCTCCATCGACCGCAAGCGCCGCCAGTCCGCGATGGTCTTCCTGCGCGCCCTCGGCATCGCCGAGACCGACGACGAGATCTACGCCCTTCTCGGCGACTCCGACGTCGTGCGCAACACCCTCGAGCGCGACGCCTCCACCACCCGCGAGGCCGCGCTGCGCGAGATCTACCAGCGCCAGCGCCCCGGCGAGCCCGCAACCCCGGACGCCGGCCGCCTGCTGCTCGACGGCCTCTACTTCAACGCCCAGCGCTATGACCTTGCGCGCGTTGGTCGCTACAAGGTCAACAAGAAGCTCGGCCTCTCCTCCGAGGACGCGAGCCGCGTGCTCACCCACGAGGACATCATCGAGGCCATCCGTTACCTCCTCGCTCTCCACGAGGGCGACGAGTCCAAGCACACCGACGACATCGACCACTTTGGCAACCGTCGCGTGCGCACCGTTGGCGAGCTCGTCCAGAACCAGTTCCGCATCGGCATGAGCCGCATGGAGCGCGTCGTGCGCGAGCGCATGGCCTCTCAGGACGCCGATGACATCACGCCGCAGAGCCTGATTAACATCCGCCCGATCGTGGCGGCTATCAAGGAGTTCTTTGGCTCCTCGCAGCTCTCGCAGTTCATGGACCAGGCCAACCCGCTCTCCGGCCTCACGCACAAGCGTCGTCTCTCGGCCCTCGGCCCGGGCGGCCTTGCCGGCCACAAGTCCGGCTCCAGCCGCCGCACCAACGTGCCCACGGCCGTCCGCGACGTCCACAACTCGCACTACTCCCGCATGTGCCCGATCGAGACCCCCGAAGGCCCCAACATCGGCCTGATCGGCTCGCTCGCCCTCTACGCCCGCGTGAACGAGTACGGCTTCATCGAGGCTCCGTACCGTCGCGTGGTTGACGGCAAGGTGACCGATCAGATCGACTGGATGACGGCCGACGAGGAGGAGTCCCACAACATCGCCCCCGCCAACACGCCGTTTGACCCCAAGACCGGCGAGTTCGTGGAGGTCGACTCCAAGGGCAACATCACCGCGCCCGAGCGCATCATCGCCCGTACCCGCGACTTCGACGGTTCCTTCGGCGCCCCCGCCCAGGTGGCCGTCGAGGACGTTGACTACATGGACGTCTCTCCGCGCCAGCTGCTCTCCGTGGCTGCCAACCTCATCCCGTTCCTCGAGCACGACGACGCCAAGCGTACCCTCATGGGCGCCAACATGCAGCGCCAGGCCGTGCCCCTCATCCGCACGAGCGCCCCGTACGTGGGCACCGGCATGGAGGAGCGCGCCGCGCTCGACTCCGGCGAGCTGATCTGCGCCGCCCACGCCGGCACCGTCACCGAGGTCGACGCCGCCCACGTGGTCGTCTACTCCGACGCCTACGGCTCCGAGCGCTACGACCTCCCCAAGTACCAGCGCTCCAACCAGTCCACCTGCATCAACCACCGTCCGATCGTGCGCGCCGGCGACACCGTCGAGGCCGGCCAGCCGCTCGCCGACGGCACCTCGATCGACCACACCGAGCTCGCCCTCGGCACCAACCTCACCGTGGCCTACATGCCGTGGGAGGGCTTCAACTACGAGGACGGCATCATCGTCTCCGAGCGCGTGGTCCAGGAGGACCTGCTGACCTCCATCAGCATCTCCCGCCACGAGATCGACGCCCGCGACACCAAGCTCGGCCCCGAGGAGATCACCCGCGAGATCCCCAACCTCTCCGAGGACATGCTCGCCAACCTCGACGATGACGGCATCATCCGCATCGGCGCCGAGGTCGGCCCCGGCGACATCCTCGTCGGCAAGGTCACGCCCAAGGGCGAGACGGCCCTCACCGCCGAGGAGCGCCTGCTGCGCGCCATCTTCGGCGCCAAGGCCCACGACGTCCGCGACACCTCCCTCAAGATGCCGCACGGCGCCTACGGCCGCGTGGTCAACGTCGTGCGCTTCAGCCGCGAGGCCGGCGACGACCTCCCGCCGGGAGTCAACGAGCTCGTCCGCGTCTTCGTCGCGCAGCGCCGCAAGATCCAGCAGGGCGACAAGATCGCCGGTCGTCACGGCAACAAGGGCGTCGTCTGCAACGTCCTTCCCGTCGAGGACATGCCCTACATGGCCGACGGCACGCCCGTCGACGTCCTTCTCGACCCGCTGGGCGTCCCCTCTCGTATGAACGTCGGCCAGCTCCTGGAGTGCCACCTCGGCTGGGGTGCCTCCCACGGCTGGGACGACGAGTCCGAGAACTCCGAGCGCTACGTGCCCGGCCCCATGCCCGTGGCCACGCCCGTCTTTGACGGTGCCACGGACGAGGAGGTCGCCGAGGTCCTGCGCCGCACCAACATCAACATGATGAACAAGGCCAAGCTCGAGTACGGCGAGCACATGCGCGAGGACTTTGTCCCGCAGCTCAACAACCTCGGCAAGGCCACGCTCTACGACGGCCGCACCGGCGAGGCCTTCAAGAGCCCCATCACCGTGGGCACGAGCTACATCCTGAAGCTCGGCCACATGGTCGACGACAAGATCCACGCCCGTTCGACCGGCCCCTACAGCCTCGTCACCCAGCAGCCGCTCGGCGGCAAGGCCCAGTTCGGCGGCCAGCGCTTCGG
>CALULC010000095.1 GCA_944321385.1 uncultured Atopobiaceae bacterium | reverse complement strand
ACGGCCATGACGAACTCGAGGCTCTCGATGTTGAAGGCGCCAACCGCGTAGTGGTTGGCCTGTGCGTCGAGAAGCATCTCCTTGGTGGTGACGAGCATCTAAAGCTCCCTTCCGAAAAAACCAACAGACGCACCCATTGTAGAAGCGTCGCGGATTTGGTGCTTGCGACGCCTGCCGCGGGCGGTAACGCTGGGGCGGCGGAAGGGCGGGGCACGGCGCTTTTGCCCCTGCGCCGCGCAAACGTATACTCAAGCTGCAAGCAAGGCGATCCCAGGGGGCGAGAAGACCGTGGCGGTGAAGCTCATTCTCACGGACATCGACGGAACCATCCTGCCGTACGGGCATATGCGGGTCTCGGAGCGTACCGTGGCGGCGATACACGCGGCGCTCGACGCCGGCATCGTGGCGGGGCCGGCGTCGGGACGCTTCCACTCGTGGATCCCTGCGTTCTTTGGCGGGGACGATGCCTGCTGCGCCACGGCGATCGCCGCCAACGGCATGCAGGTCTACCATGCGGGAAAGATGGTGCTGGAGCGCACGATCGACCCCGATGCGCTGCGGCGCGCGGCCGCCGTGCTGCGCGAGGTTCCCGGAACGGGCCTCATCGTCTTCAGGGACGGCTCGCCCCACCTCGTGCAGGGCGACCGCGAGGACCTGTCGGTTGCGTTCCCACGCTATGCGCGCGAATGCCTGGACGCGGAGGGCCTGCCCGACGCCCCTGTGCCCAAGGCAAACATCTTCGTGAAGGGGTCGCTGGACGACACCCGCGCCCTGGTGGCACGCCTCAACCGTGAGGTCGACTGCCTCGACTTTGACGTTCCCCAGGAGATGTTCTGCAACGTGATGCCGGGCGGCTGGAACAAGGGCGCCGCCTTCGCCTGGCTGCTGGACTACCTCGGGGTCTCGCGCGACGAGGCGGTCGTCTTTGGTGACGCCGGCAACGATGTGGCCCTCTTCGAGCAGGCGGAGCACTCCGTCGCGGTTGCGGGCGCCCTGCCCGAGGCCGTGGCCGCGGCACGCTGGCACATCGGCGCCTGCGAGGACGACGCCGTGGCCGAGGCCATCGAGGCGCTCGTGGCAGGGGGGTGGCCGTTCACCAGGTAGGCGGAGGGAGGGGCCGATGGGTCTGGATGGTTGGAACGGGCTTCCGCGCGTCCTCGTCGTGGAGGACGACGCCGCGCTCTCCGACGTGGTCTGCGCCTTCCTCTCTGGGGAGGGCTACGACTGCGTGCCCGCCTTCTCGGGCACGGAGGCGCTTCTCCTCGCGGAGCGCACGGGCAAGAAGGGCGAGAAGACCGAGAAGAACCGGCCCTTCGACCTCGTCATCCTCGACCTCATGCTCCCCGGCCTCCCCGGCGAGGAGCTCATGGGCCGCCTGCGCGCCGCGGGCGTTGCCGCGCCCGTGATCGTGACCTCGGCCAAGTCGGCGGTGACGGACCGGGTGGGGCTTCTCCGCCTGGGCGCGAGCGACTACCTGGTCAAACCCTTCGATCTCGACGAGCTGCTCGCGCGCGTTGAGGTGCAGCTGCGAGACGGCGCCCGTCCGGATCCCTCCTCAGGCGTGCTGCGCTTTGGCAGCTGGGAGCTCGATCCCGCCGCGCGAACCTTTGCCGCGGGAGGCGAGCCGCTCCGGCTCACGCGAACGGAGTTCGACATCCTCGCCGCCCTGATGCGCGACCCAAACCGCGTCTACACCAAGCAGGCGCTCTTCGAGCTCGTCCGCAACGAGGAGGCGCTCACCGAGGAGCGCACCATCGCCACGCACGTGAGCAACCTGCGCGTCAAGCTCCGCGCCTCCGGCACGGACTCGTACATTCAGACCGTCTGGGGCATCGGCTTCAAGCTCCAGGCGTGACATTTCGACGATTTGGTGGGTATACTATTCGTATTACATCGTAGTACGAAAGGGGCAGACCATGGCGATGGGGGCGACGGCGATTCGTTTTGCGCCCGAGGAGAAGTCGTGGATCCAGGCGTATGCCGACTTCGTGGGGAGCACGTTTTCCGACGTGGTGCGGGAGGCAGCCCTCGAGAAGGTCGAGGAAGCTGCGGACAAGCTTGCCTATGACGAGGCGATTCGTTCAGATGACGGTATCCGCTACAGCATGGAGGAAGTCATGAGGATGGCTGCCGATGCTGAGTGAGCTACGAGGTCGAGTGGACGAGGCGAGCCGCCAAGGAGCTGCTCTCCATCGAGAAGAAACAGCGCTCGATGATCGTCAGGTGGGTTGAGACAAACCTCGTGGGCTGCGACAACCCCAAAGCCGTCCCCGGGTCAAAGCAGATCCAGGGGACGGAGTCGGGGTGGCGTTATCGTGTGGGGTCATATCGCATACTTGCCAGTATCCATGAGGACAGGCTGCTCATCGAGGTCGTGCGCGTCGGGCATCGTCAGGGGGTCTACGGGAACCTCCCTAAGAGCCTGTAGGGGGGTGGCACGCTTCCCCGTTGCCGCGTGCGCATCTTGTCAAAGTCTTGTAGGTCTCTAGAGGGTTTTCCCACGCCTCCCGGGTAGTCTTTGGATAACCAAGGGAAGGGAGGGCGTCATGGCCACAAACGCAATCGAGACGCGCGGCCTCTCCAGGTCCTTCTCGCATGGCACTGTGCACGCGGTGCGCGACGTGAGCCTCGTCGTGCCGGCCGGCGCCGTGTTCGGGCTCGTAGGCAAGAACGGGGCCGGCAAGTCCACGCTGCTCAAGCTGGTGGCGGGCCTCATGAGGCAGGACGCGGGCACGGTGAGCGTGCTCAGGCGGCAGCTCGCGCCGGGCGCGTCCCACCCGCGCGTGGGCGTGCTCGTGGAGGCTCCCGCGTTCTACGGCAGGCTCGACGCCTTCGAGAATCTCATGAACCGCGCGCTCGTCCTCGGCCTGCCCGACCCAAAGAAGGCATGCCGAGAAGTACTTGAGCTCGTGGGTCTGGACGCGCGCATCGCCGGAGACGGCCGCCGTCGCGTGCTCTGGCCGCGCGGATCCTACGTGGACGACCTCTCCTCCGGGCAGCGCCAGCGGCTCGGCGTTGCCCTGGCGCTTATCGGCAGCCCCGAGGTGCTGCTTCTCGACGAGCCGCTCAACGGCATCGACCCCACGGACGCATCCGATCTTCTCGCGCTGCTCGGTCGCCTCGCCCGCGAGCGCGGCGTCGCCGTCGTCGTGAGCTCGCACGTGCTCTCGCAGCTCGAGCGTGTCTGCACGCACTACGGCATCATGCGCGACGGCGCCCTCGTGCGCACCCTCGTGGCAGAGGGGCTTGCCGATGCCTGCGCTGTCAGCCTCACGCTGCGCGTGGATGCCCCCGAGCGCGCCGTGGCCGTCCTCGCCGAGGAGCTTCCCGGCCTCACGGTGCGGGTGCTCCCGGACGACGCCCTGCGCGTGACGGCGCCCGGCGGGGGAGAGCCCGACCGCATGGTGCTCGCGCAGGTGCTCTTGGGGGCAGGCATCGCGGTGACGGAGCTCACGGTCTCCGAGCCGGACGTGGAGGCGGAGCTCCTGCGCATGATAGACGGCCGGACGAACGCCCCGGCGGGGCGTACGGCCGAGAAGGGCCGGTGATTGCCATGACCAACCTCTCCAACCAGCTTCGTGCCGCGGCCTACCTCGCCTCGCGCGACGCCTATGTCAAGGGTGCCTTTGTGCTGCCGATTCTTGCAATGGTCATGCTGGCGCTTATGGTTCTGCTCTCGGGTGGCTACGCATGGGTGGCGTTTGATACGTCGCTCACGGGCTGCCTGAGCGTCGGCACCGTCTTTGGGACGTCGTTTGCGATGCTCGGGTTGGTCTCTCATGACCGGGAGTCTCACGGCATGCGCGCGAGCGTTGCCACCGAGTGTGGCCGCGCGGGGTATGTTGTCTCTCGCGTCGCGCTCTCGGGCGTGCTTGCCGCTTCGCTCGCGCTCTGGTCCGTGGCGTGCAGCCTCCTCGCGCTCGCGCTTCCCGGGACGATCGTGGTGGGAACGTCCCCGGGCGTGCTGGCGCTGCTCGTTCTCACGAGCTTCCTCGTGGGCTGGGCATATGCGCTCATTTGTATATCCCTTATTGGTCAGGCGCACAGCATGGGCGCAAACTTCTTCGCCGCCCTCTTTGTGACCGGAGGCGTCATTCGCTATGCCGTTGAGACGGTCTGCTCGATCTTTTGGACAGTGGTGCTTCGGGCCGCGCTTCCCGAGGTCGTCAGCAACTTCATCGCCCTGATGTCCATGAACGACATCACCAGCGTCATTCCCGAGGTTCTGACCCCGCGCCTCGCGCTGCTTCCGCTCCTCTATCTCGTTGTGGCGAGCGCGCTCCTCTACGTTCGCACGGCGCGCAGGAGCCTCTGATGGCGGGGAGGGCCCGTCCTCTCTCGGCACGTGACCGCGACCTTGCACGGCTCGCGGAGCTGCTGGACCGCGCCGCCGCGCAGCCGGCGGCGCGTGCGCGTCTCGAGTCCGCCGACCCGGCGGTGGCCGGGCTGGCCCGCGCGATCGACCGCCATCTCGACGCGGACCTGGCGCGCGAGAGGGAGCGCCGCTCGGCAGACGAGCGCTTTCGCGAGCAGCTCGCCGCGCTCAGCCACGACATCCGCACGCCGCTCGCCGGCGCCCAGGGCTACCTGCAGCTTGCGGAGCGGGCGCCTGACCCGGCAGACGCCGCGCGCTACCTGGCGGGGGCGACTGAGCGCCTGGCTGCGATGCGCGTGCTCGTGGACGACCTCTTCACGTACGCACGGGCCTCGGACCCGTCGTGGGAGCCGGAGCTTCTGCCGTGCGACCTTGCCGCCGCGGTGACGGACGCCCTCGCCGTGCGCTACGAGGAGTTTGCGACGCGTGGCTGGGAGCCCCGGGTGAGCCTTGCGGGCGGCCTGGTGCTCGCCTCGCCCGGTGCGCTCGCCCGGGTGATAGGCAACCTGTTGGAGAACGCCCTCGCCCATGGGGCCGGGGCGCCGGGCGTGCGCGTGGCGGGCACGTCCCTCACGGTGGAGAACCCCGTGGACCCCGCCGTCGCGGCCCGTCTCGATCAGGCGCGCCTCACCGAGCGCTTCTACCAGGGGGATCCGTCGCGCGGCGGGCGAGGGACGGGCCTCGGGCTCGCCGTCGCACGCTCGCTCGCCGAGGCGATGGGCGGCGAGCTGACCGTGCGTGTGGAGGGGGCGTACTTCTCGGCTCGGCTCCAGCTGAGAGGGGCGCCGGGGGAGGTCGAAGGCCAGCCGCGCGATCTGTGCGGACGTGGTCCCGAGTGACCCGCACTTCGCCGGGCTTGCGTGGTCGATGAGAGCGCCCTCGAAAGAAAAGGGCCCGACCCGGACGTCCGGATCGGGCCGCGAAAGGCGGAAGGGTGCGGGAGAGCCTACGCCACGCGCTCCACGCTCGTGCTGGCGCGCAGCTCGTCGGCCACGGCCATGTCGAAGTGGCCGGTGCTCGCGGAGAGGCAGTTGGCGCTCGCGCAGCTCATCGCGTAGGCGAGCTGCTCCTCAACGCTCATGCCGCGGGCGATGGCCACGGCAAAGGCGCCCACCATCGTGTCGCCGGAGCCCACGGGGTTCACCACGTCGATCTTGGG
>CALULC010000094.1 GCA_944321385.1 uncultured Atopobiaceae bacterium | reverse complement strand
CTCGCGGACCTTGGCCTCCTTCTGCGCGGGCAGCACGCCGGCGATGACCTCGTCCACGCCCACCCGGCGCGCCACGGCGGCGGCGGTGCGCTCCTGGTCGCCGGTGAGCAGCACCGTGCGGGCACCCATCGCGCGGAGGCGCGCGATGGCGGAGACGCTCGTCGGCTTGACGGGGTCGGCCACGGCAATCATGCCAAGCGCACGGCCGACAAGCGAGAAGAACAGCGGGGTCTTGCCGTCGTCCGCGAGCGCCGCGGCCGCGTCCGAGAGCGCGCCGAGTCCCACGCCGCGTGCGGCCATGAGACGCGCGTTTCCGGCGAGCGCCGGTGCGCCGTCCACCGTCGCGGAAAGGCCGCCGCCCGCGACCTGCTCGAACTTCTCGACGCGCATGCCCTTCTCGGCATCCAGGCCCTTCTCATCCGCATAGGCGCAGATGGCGCCGGCCAGCGGGTGCTCGCTCTTGCGCTCGAGCGCCGCTGCCACGCGCAACAGCTCCTCCTCGGTCACGCCGGGGGCGAGAAGGACGTCAGTCACGTGCGGCTCGCCCGCCGTCACGGTACCGGTCTTGTCCAGCACGACGGCGTCCACGTTGCAGGCGGTCTCGAGCGCCTCGGCGGACTTGATGAGGATGCCGTTGGCGGCGCCGCGACCGGTGCCCACCATCACGGCCGTGGGCGTGGCGAGCCCCAGCGCGCACGGGCACGATATCACCAGGATCGAGATGGCGTGCGTGAGCGCCGTGGCAACGTCACCCGCAAGCGCGAGCCACGCGACGAACGTCACCGCGGCGATGGCGATGACCACGGGAACGAAGACGCCGGCGATCTTGTCCGCCATGCGCTCGATGGGCGCCTTGGAGCTCGTGGCCTCGTCGACGAGACGTATGATGCCGGCGAGCGTGGTGTCGTCGCCGACGGCGCGGGCCTCCATCGCAAACCAGCCCCGCGTGGAGACGGTGGCACCGGTCACGCGGTCGCCGATACCCTTCTCCACCGGGACCGCCTCGCCCGTGATGGCGGATTCGTCCACGGCGGCCGCGCCCTCCACCACCACACCGTCAACCGGGACGGACTCGCCGGCGCGCACGACCACGCGCTCCCCCACGCGCACGTCCTCGGTGGGGACCTCGACCTCCTCGCCGTCGCGCACGACGGTGGCCGTCTTGGGCGCGAGGTCCATGAGAGCGGTGATGGCGTCCGTGGTGCGACCCTTGGCGCGGGCCTCGAAGAACTTGCCCAGCGTGATGAGGGTGAGAATCATGCCGGCAGAATCAAAGTAGAGGCTGTGCGCGGCAGCGTGCAGCGTGGCCATGTCACCCGCGCCCGCGGCCCATGCCATGCGGTAGAGCTGCGCGACGGACCACAGCGCAGACGCCGCCGAGCCCAGCGCGATGAGCGAGTCCATGTTGGGCGCGCGATGCGCCAGCGTCTTAAAGCCGGTGATGAAGTAGTGGCGGTTGACGAAGAGGATCGGCGCGCAGAGCAAAAGCTGCGTGAGGCCGAGCGCCATGAGGTTGGCCTCCCCCGCGAGCGCGGGCGGCTGCGGCCAGCTAAACATCGGGCCCATGGCCACGTAGAAGAGCGGTACCGAGAAGACCGCGGAGACGATCAGCTGGTTGCGCTTCTCGCGGATGGCCTTCTCGGCGGCGGCGCCGGGGCGCTCGGCGGGCGTCGAGCCGCGGCCCTTCTCGCCGGCCGGCACGCGACGGGCGGCCCCGTAGCCGGACTTCTCGATGGCCTCCACCACGGCTGCCGCCGTCTCGGGCGAGCCGTCGTAGTCGAGCTCCATCGAGTTCTTGAGCAGGTTCACGTTGGCGCAGGCCACGCCGGGCACCTCGCCCGCCGCCTTCTGCACGCGCGACGAGCACGCCGCGCAGGTCATTCCCGTTATGTCAAAGGTCTCTCTCATAGAGACTCCCTCCAAAATGATACGAAGGATACGAAGGGACAGTCCCTTCGTATCATCCGACTCACATGAACTTGCGGAAGAGGTCCATGACCTCGTCGGTCACCTCGGTGTCTCCCGCCTGGATGCGTTCCACCACGCAGGTCTCCAGGTGATCGCGCATGACCTCGCGCGAGATGGCCTTCACCGCGGACTCCACGGCCGCGAGCTGCGTGAGGACGTCGCCGCAGTAGCGGTCCTCCTCCACCATCGCGCGGATGCCGTTAAGCTGGCCAACGGCACGGTTGATCCGGCGCGTCACGTCAGCCTTGAGCTCGGGAGATCGGGGCGTGTGCTTGAGGGCGCCGCAGTGCGGGCACGTGTCCTTCTCGGTCATTGCTCTCCCTTCGCTCAGATACCCCTATGGGGTTTGTCATGCTGAGCTTATACCCTCTAGGGGTATTGATCAAACACGAGCGAGAAGGACGGCGCGCCCGCCGGGTATGTACACTTCTCACGGTAATGCGCAGTCGCGCTGCAACACGTCTCGGAGGATTCCATGCACGAGCTGGAGACAACCCGCCTTACGCTTCGCCCCTGGGCCGAGGCCGACGCACCCGCGCTCTACCGCTGGGCGAGCGACCCCGAGGTTGGGCCACGCGCCGGATGGGAGCCGCATGCCAGCGTCGAGGAGAGCGCAAAGATCATCCGCGAGGTGCTCGCGGTGCCCAAGAGTTACGCCATCGTGGTCCGCGGACGCGAACCCGAGGACGAGCCAATCGGCGCCATCGGCCTCAAGTTTGGCGCCGCCTCCGAACTCGCGCGCGGCACAAGAGAGGCGGAGCTCGGCTACTGGCTCGCGCGCCCGTTCTGGGGGCGCGGCTACATGCCGGAGGCCGGGCGGGCGCTCCTCGCCCACGCGTTTCTCGACCTTCGCCTCAAGGTCGTGTGGGCCGGCCACTACGAGGGCAACCTACAGAGCCGCCGCGTGATGGAGAAGCTCGGGCTCACAGAGACGCGCACGCGCAACGCAGACGGACGCATCGAACACGTCCTGTGCATCACGCGCGCGCAGTGGGGAAACACCCAGGCAGCGGCCGAGAAGAACGCCCTCCCCTAGCCCTCGAACGGAAACTCCCGGATCTGGGGGTCGTCGTAGGTCGCGTAGTAGTACGAGCGCGTCGCCGCGGAGAAGCCGCTGGTGTAGAGGGTCTTCTCGTAGGAGCCGTCCGCCATGCGCGCACAGCCCTCTGGCACGGCAACCGAGCCCAGCGTCCGGAAGAGGCGCGTAACGTTGCCCTTCTCGCCCGCCTGGACGGGATAGTGCGCGTTCACAAAGGCCACCTTCACAAAGCGAGAAGGACCGGAGTAGTCGCCGGGGACGCCGCGCAGGCCCTCGCCCGAGCCAAACGCCCTGAGCTCGGCGCCGCCCCAGGATGCCGGAGCCGGGTCGGCGTCTGTGAGCGTGAGGTAGTTGCGCAGGTTCTGGCGGTGCCAGCCAAAGTTGGGCTCGTTGGTGAGGACGTCGACGTCGTCCTCCCAGACGCGCAGGCCGTCCTCCATGCACTCCACCACGATCGCGCCCGTGGCGTCGGCGACGATCCAGTGGAGGTTGGCAACGGGCAGCTTGTCGCTCACGGCCTTGGCCACCACGGTCACGCCGGTAAGGGCCGTGCGGACCTCGGCGACGGAGCCAAAGTTGCGCGCCACCCAGTACGGAAACTCGTATGCCGCCACGTTGACGGCCCCGTCCACGGGACCCGCCGCGTAGTGCGCGCTCTGCGGGAAGTTGAGGCCGGCCACGGCGAGGCCCGCGTCGTTGGCGCAGTCAAAGTAGAGCGGCACGCCGAGCGCCGTGATGCCCACGCCAATCACGTCGTGGCCACGAGCGGGGTCATCGGGGCGCTCGAAGGCCGCGGGGACCGCCGCGTCACCGGGCGTGCGCAGGACCGCCTGCCCGTAGTCGAAGGACCAGTCGAGGTTGCGGCCAAAGAACATGTTCCCCTGGTCGTCCGTGAAGCGAACCGCTGTGCACATGGCGCATCTCCCTTGGTTGGGACCGTTGTTGGTGAGATGCTACCCAGCGGGCGCAGCGTCAAGACCCTGGGGCGCGCCGTCACGGGACGCGCACGACGCTGCCGGCTTTTTCAGATTTGGCGCAATCAGACTAGTTGCCGCGAGCAAGGACGAAGCCCGCGCCAGAGACCCCCGCGCACACAAGAAGAGCCACGAGGTTCTCGACGCACGGCTGACGCACCACGAGCACAAGGCCAAGAAGCGCGACGATGCCGCAGAGCAGCCCGCTCAGCGCGCCCAGCCTCCTCAGATACGACGCCCCCGGCCCAACGGTCTTCTCGGCAAGCATGTGAACCTCCTCGAGGGGGAAAGCGACAGGCTCACCGTAGCCCGCGCGCGTCAGGACCGCGTAAGCTGCCTGCCAGCGTCTTGCAAGCCCGTGATCCGCGCGTGCCGAGAAGGACGACGCCCCGTGACTTCTGTGCAATCCTTGATTATTTTCCCGCGCGCGGCGCGAGCAGCGATAATGGAGCGCGCTGCCGCTTGCGAAAGGAGTCCCATGGAGGGCGTCTTCACCGACCTCATCAGCCAGTTTGGCTACATCGGCGTATGGTTTCTCATCTTCTTTGAGAACGTCTTCCCGCCCATCCCGAGCGAGCTGATCCTGCCGCTCTCGGGCTTCTTCACAACTACGACCAGCCTGACGCTGCCCGGCGTCATCATCGCCGCGACCATCGGCTCGATCACCGGCGCCTACATCCTCTACGGCGTGGGCCGGCTCCTCTCCCGCGAGCGCCTCATGGCCTTCTTTGGCACGCGCCCGATGCGCCTTCTGGGCTTCAAGCCCGAGGACATCTCCAGCGCCGTTGACTGGTTCGACCGTAAGGGCCAGGTGACGGTCCTCATCTGCCGCTGCATCCCCGTCGTGCGCAGCCTCATCTCCATCCCCGCCGGCACCGCCAAGATGAACGTCGTGCGCTTCTCGCTCTACACGCTCGTGGGCTCGGCGGTCTGGAACACGGTGCTCTGCTCGCTTGGCGCCGCCGCCGGCAGCGCATGGGAGACGGTGACCGCGCAGGCCGAGTGGGTCTCTGACATCGTGAAGTACGTCATCATCGCCATCGTGGTGGCCGCCGTGGTCTTCTGGGTGGTCAAGCGCATCATCCCCGCCATCCGCGAGCGCCGCGAGGAGGCGCAGTAAGTTTTCCGTCCTTGGGGACGTCACGCGTTGCGAGCAGATGCGCCGCGCCTGTTGGAGCTCCCCGGGCGGCGTTCCCACCTACCGGTCATTTCAAGGTTCAGCCCCGTTTTAGGCGCAATCCGTACTATACTTTGAGACCCCACGGCTAGCCGAGGTTACTGGGACGAGACACAATATGTTGTGTTGCTTGCATGGCGGCAACCCAAGTTAACTTTTGTCGAACCCGCGGGGAGTCATCTCTGGTAGGTTGGAGCCGTCGCAAGGAGCGACGCGCAAAGACCTTCCTCGAAAAAAGGAGCGTGAGCAGTGAGTCAGCAGGAGGCATGGGCCGGCTTTGTCGGCGGCAACTGGGAGCACGAGATCGACGTCCGTGACTTCATCCAGAAGAACTACACCCCCTACGACGGCGACGAGTCCTTCCTCGCCGGTCCCACCGAGAACACCAGCAAGCTCTGGGACGAGGTCATGGGCCTCTTCGCCAAGGAGCGCGAGGCTGGCGGCGTCCTCGACATGGACACCGACCTCGTCTCCACGATCATCTCCCACCCCGCCGGCTACATCGATCAGCCGCT
>CALULC010000093.1 GCA_944321385.1 uncultured Atopobiaceae bacterium | reverse complement strand
CCTGCTGCCCATCTCAGGCCCACCCTGTCGAAACCAGTCACCCCCGGTTACAGGGCATGGCGAGAAGGACCGCCACCATGCGGCTGTCAACGTACGGGCCGCTCGCGCGGCCGTGGGGGTATTCTACCCGTTTTTCTCGACGGGATTCGCGAGGAGACGGTCCTTCTCGCCGCGCCCTGGGCGCGAATAACACGCAGAATCGACATTGCGCGAAAAAATGTCCTGCGGATATAGATAGTTGTGCTTGATTCTGCGTGTTATTTGCCGAGAAGTGCGCCGGGCGTCGAGAAGATCGCCACCCCGCAACGCAAAAGCGGCCCTCCGAGAAGGGCCGCCCCGCAACGCGCCACGAAACCTGTCCGCGCTACTCCTCGACGAGCTCGAACATGTCCGGGCCCACGCCGCAGACCTCACAGACAAAGTCCTCGGGCAGCTCGGGGGTGTCAACGGTGACCTCCCAGCCACAGACGGTGCAGCGGAACGTGTACTTCTTCTCCTCGGCCATGCGTGTCTCCTCTCTGCATTTGAGGGGCGTAGCCGCCCCAACCCGGGCGTCTCTCGCCCTGACCTAACTTATACCCGCAACGTAGGAAGAAGCCTTCGGCGGCGTCTTTCCCTTGAGGGTTGTGTGATAGTACGCGTACGTCATGGGAGGCACGCCCGAGAGGTTGCCCGCGTCCACGACCTCGCCCACAAAGGTGAGGTGCGTGCCCACGTCGACGGTCTGCACGACGTTGCAGGCAACGTAGGAGCAGACGTGCTCGGCGGGATACGGGTCGCCGGTGGAGGCGACGGCGCTCGCGATGCCGTCGTACTTGTCAAAGTCCGCCGAGGTGCGGAAGCCAAAGCGCCCCACAAAGAGCATGTCCGCGGACTCGTCCACCACGGCAAGCGAGAAGTGCCCGGCGCGCTCGATGGCGCCGCAGGTGAAGTTCTCCTTGTTCACGGTGACGGAGACCTGGAGCGGGGCGGACGTCACCTGCAGGCCGGTGTTGACGAGGCAGGCGGCCGCGCGCTCGCCCGCGCCGGGGTCCGCCGAGACCACGTAGAGCCCCGAAGAGAACTTGAACAGTGCGCTTGCGTCCATGCCCGTCTCCTTCCAACGTGGAAAAGGGACTGTCCCTTTTCCACATTACGTTATCGGCTGCGCTCCTTGAGGGCGCGGGCGATCTCGCGGTCCGTGTCGCGGCGCGCCATGTCGTCGCGCTTGTCGTAGAGCTTCTTGCCGCGCGCGAGGCCGATGGCCAGCTTCACGCGGTTGTTCTCGTCGAAGTAGATCTCAAGCGGCACAAGGGCCAGGCCCTTCTGGCGCAGCCTTGCGTCCAGGTAGTCGATCTGGCGGCGGTGCAGCAAGAGGCGCCGCTTGCGGTCGGGGTCCACGTTCCACACGCCGCCGTTGGAGTACGGGTGGATGTGGACGCCGTGCAGCCACACCTCGCGACCGCGAATGAGGCAGAAGGCGTCCGTGATCTGGCACGCGCGCTCGCGCAGGCTCTTGACCTCGGTGCCCGTGAGCTCGATGCCCGCCTCAAAGGTCTCGTCGATGAAGTACTCGTGGTGAGCCGAGCGGTTCTTTGCGATGGTCTTCTTGCCGGACCTGGCCTGCTTGGCCTTGGCGGCGGCAGCCGCCTGGCGCACGACCTTACTCTTCGCCATCTGCCACCCCCTCGTCCGCCTCGCGGATGAGTTCGAGCAGGGCCTTGGCAGCGGGCTCGCCCACCAGGTCGCGCGCGCGGAGGGTGAGGTTGGCCGCCACGTCCTTCTCGCCCGCGGCCGCCGCGTCCATGGCACACATGAGCAGGCACACGGCAACGTCGGCGTTGGCCCCGTCGGGCAGGCCCTCGGTGGCGAGAAGCTCGGTGGCCTCGGCGTCCGTCACGAGGTCGGGATCGTGGTCGGTGCCCGCTGCCTCGCCGATCACGGCCACGATGGATCCGTCGCGCACGTCGAGGTTGCGCGCCGCGCGCAGGGAGGCCGCGGCGGCGCGGGGCTTCTCCTGCGCCTGGAACCATCCGGCAAAGTTGGCAAAGGCGCGGGCGAGGTGCGCAGCCTCGCTCGCACGCTCAAAGACGCTGTACGTGAGCGCCAGGTACTCGCTCACGTCCCCGGACATCCGGCAGAGGTCCGCGAGGTTGAGGCGGGCGGCGCAGTCCATGGGGTTCCAGCGCACGGCCGCCTTGAGCGCGGCCGCCGCGCCGTCATAGTCCTCCTCGTGGACACGCGCGATCGCGAGGTCGTTGTAGAGACGGTCGAGCGGCTCACCAACGTCGCACAGCTCGCGCGGGTCCTTCTCCACGCGTCGGTACGCCAGACGGTCAAAGAGCGTGGGGAAGCTGAACCACTGCAGCTCGTCCGTGGTGGGGCAGTTGGCATCCACGTATGCCTCGGCGTCGTCCGCCAGGTGGGCGAGAAGCTCGGCGGCCATGCCGCTCTCCCCCTGCACGAGCAGGCCCTCCGCGCGCTCGAGCTCGTCTGTCAGTTCCGTGCGTTCCATGTCTCTCCTCGCCTGCGCCGCCACGGGCGCCGCGTT
Source organism: uncultured Atopobiaceae bacterium (assembly GCA_944321385.1). Classification (GTDB taxonomy): domain Bacteria; phylum Actinomycetota; class Coriobacteriia; order Coriobacteriales; family Atopobiaceae; genus Thermophilibacter. The sequence continues at coordinate 3,201 of CALULC010000093.1, read as the reverse complement.
CTTCTCGTAACCCTTAGTCTTCCCATTATCGCCCAGGCGTGTCACCGCCCGGGCGGAAAGTGCGTTACCTCACGAGCGCGAGGTCAATCTGGCCACGCGCCGGGTTTGCGCCCGTCACCTCCACGAAGACCCTGCTGCCGGGACGCCACGCCTCGCCGGACTCCTCGCCCGTGAGCGTCATGCGCGCCTCGTCGTAGGAGAACCATTCGGGACCCAGGGCGCGCACGGGGACCAGACCCTCCGCGCACGTCTCGTCGAGCATCACGAAGAGCCCAAAGCGCTCGCAGCCCGTGACCGTGCCGCTCGCGCGCTCACCGATGCGCCCCTCGTAGAGCTCGGCCATCTTGATCTTCTGCGACGCGCGCCCCGCGGCGTCCGCCGCCCGCTCGCGCTCCGAACAGGTGCGACAGAGCTGGGGCAATGCCGTTGCCTGGGCGCGCATCTCCGGGCCCTGCACGCGCCCGGCCATGATCGCCTTGAGCGCGCGGTGGACGAGCACGTCTGGGTAGCGGCGAATCGGCGAGGTGAAGTGACAGTACGCCGGGGCGCCAAGGGCGTAGTGGCCCTCATTGACCGGCAGGTAGACTGCGCGTCGCTGGGCACGCAGGAGCAGCGCGTTTGCCAGGTACTCCCCGCCCGTCCCATGCGCGGCGTCCAGAATCGCCTGAATGGCAAACGGGTCACCGGCGAGAAGCCCCGAGGCGCTCTCCGCCTCCACTATGCCCAGCTCACGCAGGGGCTGGAGCGTGGCGCGCAGGTCCTCGGGGACGGGGCGCTCATGTACGCGGTAGGCCGCCGGGGCCTCAACGTCTGCCAGGCGCTTTGCCACGCACTCGTTGGCGAGCAGCATGGCCTCCTCGATGAGGCCCGTTGCGCGGGTGCGGCGGCGCACGGAGACGCCCGTGGGCGCGCCGCCCTCGTCAAGCAGCACCTTTGCCTCCACGGTCTCGAAGTCAATGGCGCCGCGTTCGCGGCGGATGCGCTCGCGCAGGGCCCTGACCTCGTCAAGCGTGGCGAGAAGACCGGCGATCTCCTCGGCCCTCTCGGGCGCGCACGGCAGGTCGTCCGGCGCGATGCGCCCCTCGAGCAGCGCGTCGACCGTGTCGTAGTCGAGCCGCGCCGCGGAGCGGATAGCGCTTGTCGCCATGCGGGCGTCCTTCACGTTTCCGCGCGCGTCCAGGCGCATGGTCACGCTCATGGCGAGTCGGTCCTCGCCCGGACGCAGGGAGCAGATGTCGTTGCAAAGCCGCTCCGGCAGCATTGGAATCACACGGTCCACGAGGTATGCCGAGCAGGTCCGCCGCTTGGCCTCGTTGTCTATTGGCGTGTCCGGGGCCACGTAGCGGGTGACGTCCGCGATGTGGACGCTCACTTCGTAGCCGCCTCCCGAAAGGCGCCGGGCGCCCACCGCGTCGTCAAAGTCGCGCGCGTCCGTGGGGTCAACGGTCACACAGAGCTCGTCTCGCAGGTCGCGGCGCCGCGGGTCGCGGGAGAGCTCGCCCACCACGTCCGCCACGATCGCCTCGGCCTGTTGCGTCACAGGCGCGGAGAAGTCGCCCGGAAGGCCGTAGGTCGCAACGACCGCCTCAACGTTGAGGTCCAACTCGTCGGCCGAGCCCACGCGCCGCTCGAGCGTGACCACCGGGGCGCTCGTGCGCGTGGGGTACTCCGTTATTCTCGCCACGACGATGTCTCCGTCAGCCACGCCAAGGCGCTCCGGGGTGGGGTCCTCCGGCACCACAAAGAAGTCGTGGCCTATGCGCGCGTCCATCGGCACAACCGCCCCGAGCGGCCCGGCAGGCGAGAAGCGCCCGAGGAAGGTCTCCACCGCGCGCGTGATCACCGAGCGCACGACAGCGCGAGGCTGCCGCCCGCGCTGCTCCACGAGCGCGACCTCGACCTCGTCGCCGTTCATCGCCTCGCGCTGCCCGTGACGGGCCAGCTCAAAGCTGCCTTCGGACGTCTCCACGTGCGCCGCTCCGGGACGTGTGACAACAAGCGTTCCCGTGAGCGTGCGCGCCCTGGTACGCGGCCCGCCCGAGCGCCCGCGCCTTCTGTTCCCCCGATGCGGCCTCCCGCGCCCCATGGCTTCCTCCCCTCGGACCCGACGCACTAGCTTTCTACTCAACTATCCATCATAGAAAGATAGCCGAGAAGCTCGATGGAAAGCTTTGGCCGCCGCACGAAACTCAGCTCGTCTCAGTGCGGAGCGCCACCCGCTTGACGGCTCGGGCCTCGTCTCAGCGCGGCAGGGCGTTTGGCTTGACGAAAAGGAGCTCGTCTCAGTCCAAAACGCCGCGTGGGCTGAGACGAGGTCCTTTTCGTCAAGCGAGAAGGCCCGCCACCCTGAGACGAGCCCGTTTTCGTCAAGCGGATGCCGCACCAACCTGAGACGAGCCCGTTTTCGTCAAGCCACAGACCAGTGCGGCGACAAGAACGAGCCTGAGCGCGACCTATGAAGGGAGCCCCCGGATTTCCGGGGAGAAGTTTCGCGAAGCGCACTTCTCGAAGGAAATCCGGGGGCTCCCGGTCAGGTGGTTAGGCTCAGGCTCTTAGAACTTGGCTCCGCACTTCTTGCACACGCGGACCTTGTTGCCCTTGTCGTCCACGTCGTGGCCAACGCGGGTGGGCTTGCCGCACTTGGGGCAGACCAGCATGACGTTGGAGGCGTCGATGGCGGCCTCGTGCTCGAGGAAGCCGCCCTGCTGGTTCTGGGCGTTGGGGCGGACGGCCTTCTTGACGATGGCAACGCCCTCGACCATGACCTTGCCCTCAGAGGGCATGGCGCGGAGGATCTGGCCCTCCTTGCCCTTGTCCTTACCGGAGAGGACGACGACCTTGTCGCCCTTCTTCACATGCATCTTCGCCATATTCACTCACTCCCTAGAGCGTCTCAGGCGCGAGCGAGACGATCTTCATGTACTTGTGGTCGCGGAGCTCGCGAGCGACGGGCCCGAAGATACGGGTGCCCTTGGGCTCGCCCTCCTTGTCGACGAGAACGCAGGCGTTCTGGTCGAACTTGATGTAGCTGCCGTCCTTACGACGGGTCTCCTTGGTGGTGCGCACGATGACGCAACGGACGATGTCGCCCTTCTTCACCGAACCGCCCGGGGTAGCCTCCTGAACGGCGCCGATGATGACGTCGGCCAGGCCGGCGTAGCGACGCTTGGAGCCACCGAGGACCTTGACGCACTTCACGCG
>CALULC010000092.1 GCA_944321385.1 uncultured Atopobiaceae bacterium | reverse complement strand
GACCTCGAGATGCTCGAGACGATGGGCTACTGCAACGGCATCGAGAACTACTCGCGCCACCTCGACGGCCGCAAGGCGGGCGAGCCGCCCTACACCCTCATCGACTACTTCCCGAGCGACATGGTCTGCATCATCGACGAGTCCCACGTCACGGTGCCGCAGATTCGCGGCATGTACGAGGGCGACCGCTCGCGCAAGGTGACGCTCGTGGACCACGGCTTCCGCCTGCCCTCCGCGCTCGACAACCGCCCGCTGCGCTTCGACGAGTTCGAGGCGCGCGTGCCGCAGTTCATCTACGTCTCCGCCACGCCCGGGGACTACGAGGAGTCGGTCACCCAGCAGCAGGTGGAGCAGATCATCCGCCCCACCGGGCTTCTCGACCCCAAGGTGGACGTCCGCCCGGTGAACGGGCAGATCGACGACCTCATCGGCGAGATCAAGGAGCGCGTTGCCAAGAAGGAGCGCGTGCTCGTGACCACGCTCACCAAGCGCATGGCCGAGGACCTCACCGACCACCTCCTCGACGAGGGCGTCCGCGTGAACTACATGCACTCGGACACGGCCACGCTCGACCGCGTGGACATCATCCGAGACCTTCGCGTGGGAAAGATCGACGTGCTCGTGGGCATCAACCTCTTGCGTGAGGGCCTGGACATCCCCGAGGTCTCGCTCGTGGCGATCCTGGACGCAGACAAGGAGGGGTTCCTTCGCAACCGGCGCTCGCTCATCCAGACCATGGGCCGCGCAGCGAGAAACGCCAAGGGCGAGGTCATCATGTACGCGGACGTGATCACCGACTCCATGCGCGAGGCGATAGGGGAGACCAACCGTCGTCGCTCCCTGCAGGAGTCCTTCAACGAGGAGCACGGCATCGTGCCGCGCACGGTGAAGAAGTCCATCACCGACGTCTCGTCGTTCATCTCCGAGGCTGAGGCCACGCTCGAGGGCAAGACGCGCGACCGCCACGGCACGGGCAGCCACGGCGCGTTCGAGACGCTCTCGGCGCGCGAGGAGAGCGAGAAAACGGCGCGCTCGGTCGCGGATGAGCTTGCGACGCTCTCCAAGGAGGAGCTTGCTGACGTGCTCGACGCACTCGAGGAGGAGATGGCCGCGGCCTCCGAGGCCATGGACTTCGAGACGGCGGCGCGCCTGCGTGACCAGATCGTTGAGATCCGCACGAGGATCGAGGGCGGCAGTGCCGACGAGGTGATCGAGCGGCTCAAGGCGGGCGCCCGCAAGGGGAGTGCCCACGCCACGCGTCGCCGCTACCGTCCACGGAGGAAGTAGGGGCCATGGGACTCACCAACGACCGGGACGAGAAGAACCTCTTCGGGTACCTCGCACGCGAGTTCGAGACCTTTGACACCCGGCCGCTTTGCGAGGTGGACAGCCTTGTCCTGTCCTGCCTCTCGTATTTCCGCTGGCCGGGCAGGGAGGTTCGCGGGCCCGAGGGGCTTCCGGTGCGCGAGCTCTTTCGCGCGGAGTGCTTCGACGACATGACCCAGGGGCTCTGGGATTCCGAGGGACTCGTGCACCTGCTCGCGTCCATCTCGGCAAGTCCGCGTTTTCGCGACGTGCGCGTCTGCGCATACGTCGACGACTTTGACGAGGCGGCGGAGAAGCAGTTCTCCGCTTGTACGCTGCTGCTTCCCTGCGGGGGTGCCTACGTCTCCTTCCGAGGGACCGACAACACGGTCGTGGGATGGAAGGAAGACTTCAACATGGCGTTCGAGACGGGCGTGCCCTCACAGTTTGCCGCCGTCTCCTATCTCGAGCGCGTGGCGCCCCTGATCGAGGGGCCGATCTACCTGGGCGGGCACTCGAAGGGAGGCAACCTTGCCGTCTGCGCCACCGTGCGCTGCTCCCAGGCCGTTGCCGCGCGGATCATCAGGTGCTTCTCGCATGACGGCCCCGGGTTCACCGAGGAGGCGCTGGCAGACGAGCTGTGGAGGCAGCGTTCGGGGCTCGTGTCCAAGACCGTGCCGCGCTCGTCAGTCATAGGCATGATCTTTGAGCAGCAGGAGGACTACGATGTCGTTGCGTCATCGGCAAGCGGTCTCATGCAGCACGATCCGTTCTCGTGGGTGGTCGAGGGGAGGGACTTTGCCTACGAGGAGGCGATAGGACGCGGCGCGGACTTCGTTGACAGAACCCTCAACGAATGGCTCCAGAGCATGACGCGCGAGGAGCGCGAGGGGTTTGTGGATGCGCTCTTCTCGGTGATCGACGCTGGCGGAAGAGATACCTTCGGCGAACTCAGGGAGGGGTGGCAGGAGACGGCGCCCGCCATGCTCAGGGCCCTGGCCGCATTGGAGCCAGCGCAGCGGTCGCAGATCACGCGAGCCCTCGGCCTGCTGGTCAGGACCGTCGTACCCGATATGAGCCTCCCCAAGATGCCCGAGTTCGAGCTCCCGCAGATTCCGGACCTCGCCGAGCTGTTGCCGGGAAAGATCGGCTTGGAGACGGAAGAGAAGAGCCCGGAGGTTTGAGGCGGCAAAGGATGCCGCTCCGCGTGCCCTGACGCTCCCTGACCGTGTCCTTCTCGCAGCTATCGCTGCGCGTACGCTGCCACGACCTTCTCGGCGGCGAGGATGCCGTCGGTCGCGGCGCTCATGATGCCGCCCGCGTAGCCGGCGCCCTCGCCCACGGGCCACAGGCCGCGGACGGAGAGGCTCTGCCCGTCGTCCCCGCGCGTCACGCGGACCGGGGAGCTCGAGCGGGTCTCCACGCCGGTGAGCACCGCGTCCGCAACGTCAAAGCCGCGGAGCCTGCGACCGAGCAGAGGAATCGCCTCGCGCAGCGTCTCGGCAACGTAGGGCGGCAGACAAGGCGTCACGTCTCCCCAGCTCACCCCACGTGGGTAGGTGGGGATCACGCGGCCTCCGGAGCTGCTGGGCGCACCCTGGAGAAAGTCTGCGACGAGCTGGGTGGGCGCCACATAGGCGCCGCCTCCTGCCGCAAAGGCCGCTCGCTCGCACTTGCGCTGCAGCTCCACGCCGGCGAGCACGTCGTCCCCGGGCAGGTCCTCGGGGAAGACGTTGGCGAGAAGCCCTGAGTTGGCGTTCGTCCCCGCTCGGTCCGAGAGGCTCATGCCGTTGGTGCAGACGCCGCCAGCCTCGCTCGCGGCAGAGACCACGTAGCCGCCGGGGCACATGCAGAACGAGAAGGCGCTGCGACCCGACGGGAGATGGCAGGAGAGGCTGTAGGGAGCAGCGCCGAGCGCGGGGTGGCCCGCGGCGGATCCGTAGAGCGCGCGGTCGATGTCCGTCTGGAGGTGCTCGATGCGCACGCCCATCGCAAAGGTCTTGCGCTCCATGGTCACCCCGTGCTCGCGCAGCAGCGCAAAGACGTCGCGCGCGGAGTGGCCGCAGGCGAGGATCACGCAGTTCGTGGGGATGAGCTCCTCGCGCACGAGTCCGTCTTCGCCCATGGTGGCGAGCGTGACGCCTCGGATGGCGCCGCCCGTTATGTCGAGGTCGCTCATGCGGCAGCGCGTACGAACCTCTCCTCCTGCCTCCTCGATCTCGCGCACGATCTGGGTCACAACGCGGGGGAGCACGTCGCTGCCGATGTGGGGCTTGGCGTCCCAGAGGATCTGGGGCTGAGCTCCCGCTGCGACGAAGGTCTCCAGGATGAGGCGGTGCGCGGGGCTCTTGGTGCCGGTCTGGAGCTTGCCGTCAGAGAAGGTGCCCGCCCCGCCAACGCCAAACTGGATGTTGCTCTCTACGTCGAGCTCGCCGGTCTCGTTGTGGTGGCGCACGGTCTGGGCACGCCGTGCGGCGTCCTCACCGCGCTCGACGAGCAGGGGCTCCAGCCCGGCGCGGGCGAGCGAGAGCGCACAGAAGAGCCCGGCGCAGCCCGCGCCCACGATGACGGGCCTGCCCCCAACACGCGCGACGGGAGCGGGGAAGGTGAAGGGCCACTCGTCCACGAGCTTGACGCCCTTGACGGCGCGCACGTGGGCGCCCGGGGCGAGCTCGGCGCGAAGCGTGAACGTGAGCTGGACGTTCCCCTGTTTCCGGGCGTCAATCGAGCGACGGCGGCGCTCCACGCGCAGAAGGCCCCTCTCGCTCACGTGCAGCTTGCGCGCAAGCGCTCGACGGCACTCCGCCAGCTCGCGTTTGTCGCTGCCGTCGAGGGCCTTGAGGGGGACGCGAATGCCGGAGACCTCGATCATGGGATTCCTATCTTCCTCGAATGTGCACAGAAGTCATTTTGCACCTTGAAATGAGGGGCAAGCGCCGTCTATGCGCAATCCGTACTTATTGCGCGGCCGCCCGCCCCGCCACAAGGCCGCTCTTCCAGGCCCAGGCGAGGTTGAACCCGCCGCAGGCGCCGTCAATGTTGAGCGCCTCGCCGCAGGCAAAGAGCCCGGGCAGGTCGCGCGCCTCAAGTGTGGCGGGATCGAACTGCCCCGTGGCCAGGCCTCCGCGGGTCACCTGGGCACGCTGGGGCTCGGCGGGTCCCGAGACAACAAAGCGCAGGTCACGGGCTGCTCCGAGCGAATCCCCGAGCTCCCTGGCGATCACGGGGTCAAGCAGGCCAGCACAGCTGCCGGCTTGCTTGACGAGGCGTGTGGCGCGCGCCTCGTCGATCCCGCAGGTGAGGTCAAGCGCGATGACGTCGCCGGGGCGAGAAAATCGCGAGAGGTCAAAGACCGCGATGCCCGAGAGCCCGTAGGGGCGGAAGAGAACCTCGCCCGTCTCGCGGGCGACCTCGGTGTCGTCACGCAGGAGACGGGCCGTCGCATGCGCGCGACGACCGTCGAGCGCGTCGAGGGAGACGCCCTCCGGCGCCTCGCAGGCGAGCGAGCAGAGCACGGGCTCGAAGGGGGCGCAGGCCAGACCTAACGTGCGAGCAAGCTCCTCGCCGCCGCCCACGGCGAGCACCACGGACCGCGCGATCACGCTTCCCGAGCCCGCGCCGTCGTAGGTGACGCGCCAGATCTTCTCGCCGCGCTCGATGCTCGTGACCTCGCGGGCGGGGGCCAGCACCGCGCCGGACCTGCCTGCGCGGGACAGCACCACCTCGCGAACCGATGCCGCCTGACGGGAGAGGGGGTAGAGGCGCCCTCCCTCCTCCTCTGCCCAGGCGAGGCCGCATTCCTCGAAGAAGGCAAGCACGTCCTGGCCAAAGCCCGATCCGCAGACCGCCTCGACGAAGCCCGGGTTGTTGTAGCGCTCCCACGCGAGCCGCGCGTTCGAGAAGTTGCAGCGCCCGTTGCCGGTGGCAAGGATCGTTCGCCCGCACTCGGCCGAGCGCTCGAGCACCACCACGGACGCCCCGTCTTCGGCGGCCGCGATCGCGGCCACGAGGCCGGCCGCCCCGCCGCCGATCACGCACACGTCGCAGCGCTCGGGCACGCGCACGGCCGCCGCGGCGGCAAGGGCTGCCTCGCGTGTCTGCGACCTGGAGGTTCTTCTTGCCTTGCGCGCCAAGCTACTCGCCCTGACCGCGCAGCGCGTCCATGAACTCAGCCGTGCGCACGACGGCCTCGACGGCGTCCGGCAGAAGGCCCTCGGGGAGCTTGCCCTCGAAGGTGCCCTCGTCGCAGGCGGCCGCGAGCGCGGCGTCCATCGGCAGCTGGCCGAGCGCCTCAACGTCGAAGGCCTTGGCGGTCTCCTCAAGACGGCTCGGTCCGTAGGGATAGATCTTCTCGCCGCAGTGCGGGCACTCGACGTAGGCCATGTTCTCCACGAGGCCGAGCACCGGCACGTTCATCATGTTGGCCATGTTCACGGCCTTGCCGACGACCATCTGGACCAGGTCCTGCGGGGAGCTCACGATCACCACACCGTCCACCGGCAGGGACTGGAACACGGTGAGCGCCACGTCGCTCGTTCCCGGGGGCATGTCAACGAGCAGGTAGTCCAGCTCGCCCCAGGCGCAGTCCTCCCAGAACTGCTT
>CALULC010000091.1 GCA_944321385.1 uncultured Atopobiaceae bacterium | reverse complement strand
GTCTCCCACAAGGACAAGAAGACCGGCGAGGACGTGCTCGTGCGCGACGACCCGCGCGTGGTGGACCCCGCCCTCAAGGAGAGCGCCTTCCTCACCAACATCTTCAACCGCCTGGCCCGCAGCTGCTTCTACGGCGCGGCAAATGTGTGCGACGCGCACCTTCCGGCCGTGGCGGCGAGCGAGGAGGCCGTTGCCGCCGCGCGCGAGGCCACGCTGGAGTTTGAGCGTCGCGCCTACGAGTTTGACGCCCACGGCGCGCTCGGCGTGGCTGAGGAGCTTGCCCGTGCGGCCAACAAGCGCTGGGACGACGCCTCCAAGGCCGCCAAGGGCGACGACGCCGCCTACGAGGCCGCACTTGCCGACGCCTTCGTCGCGCTGCGCACGACGGCCCTGCTCATGCACCCGGCCGTCCCCTTTGGCTGCGAGAAGATCTGCGAGCACATGGGCTTCTCGCCCGAGCTGTTCTTCTCCTGGGACCACGCCTTCGACGGCGCCGTCGAGCTTGCTGCCGCCTGCGGCGAGACACCCGTGGAGCACAAGATCGTTCCCCTGCCCCCGCGCTACGACTTCTTTGAGAAGCACCCGTCGCAGGTGAAGGGCAAGTAACGTTTCCGACCGGCCTAGGGCGGGGAGGCTCCGGCGCTCAGACAGCTTGCCGAGAAGAACGCTCGGCAAGAACTCGCGGCGGACCTCCCTGCCCTAGGCCTGCGATATCGTTGTCGCAGGCCTGGCGAGAAGGTCCGCCGCGAGTTCAGCGGGCGCATCCAGCCGTTACGAGCGACGAGCTTTGCCGAGGCAGTAAATCGGCCACTCACTGTCATATTTTGCCTCGTTTGTGTGAATCGCCTCTCCTGGAGATGATTTTGCCGAATAAGACCGCAGGTAGGAATTTCGCATTTTCGCGTAAACCCTCTCTGGCGCAATAAAAGGCACCCAAACGAGGCCCAAAGTGACACTCGACAGCGATAATACTGCCTTGAGCCCTCGGCCTCCTAGGTATGATGGGTTTGACGCCCGTCGAAAGGACATCACATGACCGTCACGCCGCCGCCCGTACACGTTCCGCGTCCGTACGCGCTTCCGCAGACCGCTCTTGCGGCGCGTGTGGAGGTGCCGACGGAGGACGGTGCGACGATAGTGGCATGGACGTACGCACCCGACGGCGTGGTCGACGAGCCGGGGACGCCCTTTGGCCTCGGCCTCGCCGTCCCGCCTGTTCTCATGCTGCACGGCAACGGGGAGGAGCACGGCATCTTTGGCCCGGTCATCGACGCCGTCTGTGCAAGCGGGCGCGCCGTCATCGCCGTTGACTCCCGCTCGCAGGGCGCGAGCACACGCGGAACCGCACCGCTCTCCTACGAGCTCATGGCCGCCGACGCCCGCGAGGTCTGCTCGCGTCTCGGCGTGCCGCAGATCCACGTGCTCGGCTTCTCCGACGGCGGAATCCTGGGACTGCTCCTCGCCCGCGACTGGGGCGAGCACGTACTCTCCGTGACCGCGCTCGGGGCAAACCTCACGCCAAACGGCTTGCCCAAGGAGGACACCGACTGGATGGCGTACGCCGCAGCAGAGAACCGCCGCTGGGCAGAGGAGGGAAAGGAGGGCGTCACGCTGGAGGACGGCACTCCCGTCCCCTCACCCGCCGAGTCGGCGAGAATCGCAGAGCTCCTGCAGCTCATGGTCGAGCAGCCACAGATAGACGCGGGCTCTCTCGGGGGCATCACCTGCCCCGTGACCGTCATGGTCGGAGAGTTCGATGAGATCCTCCCCGAGGAGACGGACCGCATCGTCGCCGCCATCCCCGGCGCGGTCAAGGTCGTGGAGCCCGGCGTAGACCACAACATCCCCAAGATGGCGCCCGGCGCCGTGGCACGCGAGCTCCTCGCCACGATCGCTCGAAACGACGTCCGCCACGAGGGTCGCGCGAGCGTCCCAGCCGACGTCGCCGTCGTGCGCCTGCCTGTCTCCGGGCACTGGGCCGAGAAGCTTGACGCGCTGTATGCCCGCGTGAGCGCTGCTGGCGGAACCTGTGGCTGGGTTCCGGAGGTCTGGCCGCCGGCCGGCATGGCGCGAGAACTGCTCGCCGCGGGTTCCTACTGGGGCGCCTTCAACGCCGGCGCCGTACGCAACGGCAGGCCGCGCAAGAACGCCGTTCTTCTCGGCGCCGTGGCCATGGACCTAGACGCGGACATGGGCGACGGCACGGCACCCGGACACGGCTCCGGCACGGGCGGTCCCGCCTGGGAGGAGCTTCCCGCGAGCGAGATTCGCGGCCTCCACTTGCTCGCCGTTGACCCCGCCGCTCGAGGGCGTCACGTATCCGTTGCCCTTCTCGATGCCGTTGCCCGCGAGGCACGCGGCGAGGGGGCTCACGTGGTCAGGCTCAACACGTCCGTCCAGGGCGTTGAGGCAAACGCCATGTACACGCGCTGCGGCTTCACCAGGCACACGCCGATCTGGCTCCCCTATCCCACGCTTCCCATGCCCGGTTGGACCAACCTCTGGGAACTGCGCCTCTAACCCCGTGACAATGGGGTCGTAGCCGACTGTCACACGTGACAAAGGGGTCGTAGCCGAGTGTCACGGAAAGCCCTACGCCCGCGGGAAGGTCACCGTGATCGTGGTGCCCTTGTCCACCTTGCTCTCGAGCGCGATCCTCGCCCCATGGTAGGCGGCCGCGTGCTTGACGATGGCAAGGCCCAGGCCCGTTCCGCCCATGTCGCGGCTACGTCCCTTGTCAACGCGGTAGAAGCGCTCGAAGACCTTGTCCTGCGACGCCTCGGGGATGCCGATTCCCGTGTCCGAGACGCGCAGCCGCACCCCGCCGTCGTCGGAGGGGAGCACCCACACGAAGACCTTGCCGCCCGGTCGGTTGTAGCGGATCGCGTTGTCGCAGAGGTTGCTCACCAGCTCGTCGAGCAGGCGCGCGTTGCCGCGTACCTGCAGCGAGATCCCCTCGACGGAGATGTCCACCTCGGCCGCGCGCGCCTTTGGCGCAAGCCGCCCCACGACGTCACGCGCCGTGGCGAGCAGGTTCACGCTCTCCGAGGGCCCAAAAAGCTCCTGCGAGCCCTCGCCCCCGCGCTCCGCGTCATCGAGCTTGGAGAGCGTGAGGATGTCGCTCACCAGACTCGAGAGCCGCCGCGCGTCGTCGTAGATGCGCCCCGCAAAGCCCTGAACGTCCTTGGGCTTTGCGATGCCATCACGGATGAGCTCGGCCGCGCCGGAGATCGAGGCGATGGGCGTCTTGAGCTCGTGCGTCACGTTTGCCGTAAACTCACGGCGCAGGTCGGCCGCGTCCTGGATCTGGGTCATGCGGTTCATGAGCTGGTCGTGCTGCTCGTTGAGGCGCGTCACCAGCGGGTCGAGCTCCTCGTAGGGCGCCACGCCGTCGCCGGAGGAGGGGTCTATCTCAAGAATCGGCTGAACAAAACGCCTGGAGAGGCGCTTTGAGACAACCCAGCTCGCCCCCACCAGCAGCACCGCAAGCAGGGCGAGGAGCACGAGGTCCTGAAAGAGGAACGCCACAACACCGGCGCGATCGACGGAAAGGCGCACGACCTGTCCCGAATCCAGGCGCTCTGCCTCGTAGAGGCTCATGTAGCCGGCCGTGTCACTCGCACGCTCGGAGGAGCCGGAGCCCTCAGAGAACGCGGCCACCACCTCGGGGCGGTCGCCGTGGTTGGGCAGCTCGTCCGCCGGCGCCAGGCTGTCGTAGGTGACGGTGCCGTCCGGGTCGATCAAGGTCGCACGGATGTCGCCGAGGTCTAGGCCGGAGAGAACCTCCGGGTCGTCGTCCGCGAGGTTGAGAAGGGACGCCAAGGTACGGCACTCGCCGGCGAGCTGCTCGTGCTCGTCGGCGAGAAAGGCGCTCTGGTATATGAGAGAGGCCGCGATGGTCACGACGACCGCGACACTCGTGCACGCAACCACCAGTGCGACGAACATGCGATGCGAGAGCGACCCCTTTGACCCGGGCTGTCTGACCACGCGCTCCCCCTTCTAGCCTCGGACGCGATACCCCACGCCTCGAACGGTCTCGATAAGGTCGGAGAAGTCACCGAGCTTGGCACGGACCTGCTGCACGTGAACGTCAACGGTACGCGAGCCCCCGTCAAAGTCCCAGCCCCAGACGCGCTGGAGCAGCGTCTCGCGAGAGAACACCACGCCCGGCGAGCGCATGAGAAACTCGAGCAGGTCAAACTCGCGCATCGTGAGCTGCACCTCGCGGCCGTCAACCTGGACCTCGCGACGATCGGGCCAGAGGGTGACGGCGCCGCACGTCAGGACGACGGGCTTCTCGGGAGCCGAGGCCTCGCGGCCGGCACGGCGCAGCAGCGCCCGCGTCCGGCTCACGACCTCCATCATCCCAAAGGGCTTGGAGAGGTAGTCGTCGGCACCGCCGTCGAGGGCGCGCACGGTGTCGAGCTCGGTGTCCTTGGCGGTGAGCATCATCACCGGCACGCTCTTGAGGCCCGGGGTCCTGCGAATGCGAGCGAGGATCTCGAGCCCGTCGGCGTCGGGCAACATGATGTCGAGAAGGACGGCGTCGGGCGTGCGCTCTGCGCAGGCGCGGCGGAACTCGGCGTCGTCGGCGCAGCCGCGCGCCTCTATGCCACCCTGCCCCAGTGCGTAGACTGTGAGCTCGCGGATGTTCTTGTCGTCCTCAACGTAGTAGACCAACGCTTCTCTCCCCGTCCCACTCGCCGAAATCCAACCGTTGCCTTCCCGCTAGGCCTCGTTCGCGCGCTGCTGGCTCGCCTTCTCGGCCACAACGTGCTCGCCGGTGACGCGGAAGATCGCCCAGGCGGCAACGCGCTTGGCGAGGTCGCCGATGCGCTCAAAGTACTTTGCCACCATGAGAAGCTCGGGAAGGTAGCGCGCCGAGGACTTCCCGTCGCGAATGAGCCCCACAAGCTTCTTCTCCACATCATCATAGAGCGCGTTGACGCGATTGTCCTCCTCGACGACCCTCTGGGCACCCTCGACGTCCGAGGCGGCAAAGGCGGCACCGGCCTGCTCCACCATGGCGGCGGTGCACTCGGACATCTCGATGAACTCGTCGGCGAGCTTCTTGGCCGCCTTGGCGGGGATCTCCTCCACGAGGAAGGCGATGTCGCGCGTCATGCCGTCGATGTGCGTGAGGTCAGAGACGATGCGGAACGCGCCCGAGACGAAGCGCAGGTCCTCGCCGATGAGCGGCTGCTGGAGCAGCATCACGTCGAGGCAGTTCTCCTCGATGGCGCTGCGGAGTCGGTCCTCGTTCTTGCGACCGGCCATGACGCCCTCGGCAGCGCCCTTGTCGCCCGTGGCGGCAAGACCCGCGGCACGAACGTCGGACGCGCACTTCTCGGTGAGGCGCCTCAGGTACTCCTCGATGTCGTCGAGCTGCTTGGTGAACTTGGAGCGGGTTGCTGCGGACATTAGCTGAACCTCCCTGATAGGTATTCCTGCGTGCGCTTCTCGCGCGGGTTGGCAAAGAACTCGCGGGTGGGCGCCTCCTCGACGAGCTCGCCGAGGTAGAAGAAGACGGTCTTGTCGGCAACGCGGGCGGCCTGCTGCATGTTGTGGGTCACGACGACAACGGTGTGGTCCTCGGAGAGCTCGCACATGAGCTCCTCCACCATGCTCGTGGAGATGGGATCGAGCGCCGAGGTGGGCTCGTCCATGAGCAGGATCTCCGGGTCGGTGGCGAGGGCTCGCGCGATGCAGAGACGCTGCTGCTGGCCACCGGAGAGACCGAGGCCGCTCTTGTCCAGGCTGTCTTTGACCTCGTCCCAGAGCGCGGCGCGCGTGAGGCAGCGCTCGCAGATATCGTCTCCCTCGGCCTTGGAGAGGCGTCTCATGCGCTTGGGGCCGTAGAGGATGTTCTCGCGGATGCTCATGGGGAACGGGTTGGGGTGCTGGAAGACCATGCCCACGTAGACGCGCAGGGCGTTGG
>CALULC010000090.1 GCA_944321385.1 uncultured Atopobiaceae bacterium | reverse complement strand
CAGGTGAAGGTCATGGAGATCGACCTCGACCGTCGTCGCATCTCCCTCTCCATGAAGGCCGCCGCCGAGACCCTCGGTACCGAGGTCGAGGTCAAGCCGCTCCCCGAGAGCGAGCAGGCCGCCGTCGAGGCCGAGGCTGAGCCCGAGGCCGAGGTCGCGGAGACCGTCGAGGAGTAACGCTTCTCGCAACGCGAACTGCGAGCGGGGTCGCCCAAGGCGGCCCCGCTTTTTACGTAACGCCGTTACGCGCCTCCCTTCTGCAGGGTCTCGCGCCATGTCGATTCCGGCGGATTTTAAGGAGCATCGAGAAATGCGCTCCGCTCGTCGGCTCAATAGGGTAAGAGTGTGACGTCAAACCTTAGAGAAAGGCATCCCCATGGCAAAGGGTGACTGGCAGAGGAAGCTCGCCGACTGGCTCCAAGGGCGCCAGGGTCCGGATGACCTTGCGGTCTTCTCGGTGAACCTCGCCATCGTGATCGTACTCGTCAACCTCTTCCTCCACATGAGCTGGCTCGGAATCGTGGCGCTTCTCCTCGTGGCGTACGCGATGTTCCGCATCCAGTCAAAGAACCTCGGCGCCCGCGCCCGCGAGAACGAGAAGTTCCTCAAGCTGCTCGGCCCGGCGCGATCCTGGGTCCAGAACCCCAGCGCCGCCTGGAGCGAGCTTCGCGCCTACAAGCACGTGCGCTGCACCTCCTGCAAGCAGAAGGTCCGCGTTCCCCGCGGCAAGGGGAAGCTCCGCGTGACCTGCCCCAAGTGCCGCACCAAGTTTGAGGTCAGGTCCTAGCGCCGCTCGCAAACTAGTTATTCGATAAGAACCTCGCCGTGCTATCGTTGACTCGTCTGAGTAACGTGCAGGGAGGGTTCTCATCATGATCAGCAGAAGGTCTTTTCTTAGGATTGCCGGCATCGGCGCGTCTGCGCTCGCGCTCGCTGGCTGCTCCGGCTCACCCGCCGAGAAGCCTGCGGCCGACCAAGACTCGGCGCAGGAGCAGCCTGCCGCCGACCCGGTGGTCGTGCGCACGACCGCCCTCAAGGGTCCCACGGCCATGGGCCTCGTGAAGTTCATGAGCGACGCCGACTCCGGCAGCCTCACGGACAACGACTACGAGTTCCAGATCGTTGCCTCGCCAGACGAGGTGACGCCGCTCATCGCCAAGGGCGAGGTGGACATTGCCGCCGTTCCGGCAAACCTCGCCTCGGTCCTCTACAACAAGACCGAGAAGGGCGTGCGCGTCATCGCCATCAACACGCTCGGCGTGCTCTACATCTGCGAGCTCGGCGATTCCATCAAGAGCGTGGCCGACCTCAAGGGCAAGACCATCTACGCCTCCGGGAAGGGCTCCACGCCCGAGTACGGCCTCCAGTACGTTCTTGAGAAGAACGGCCTCACCGTAGGCGATGACGTGCAGATCGAGTGGAAGAGCGAGCATGCCGAATGCGTCCAGGCGCTCGCGACGTCCAAGGGCGATGCCGTGGCCATGCTGCCGCAACCCTTCGTGACCACTGCCCAGACCCAAAACGACAAGATCCGCGTGGCGCTCGACCTCACGGAGGAGTGGGACAAGGTCCAGACCGGGGACGAGAAGAGCTCCATGATCACGGGCGTCGCCATCGTGCGCTCCGAGTTCGCCGACGAGAACCCCGCCGCCGTCGACGCCTTCCTCGGCCACTACGCCGAGTCCGTTGACTACGTGAACGATGACGTGGAGGCCGCCGCGCAGCTCGTGGGTGACTACGACATCGTTCCCGCCAAGGTTGCGCAGAAGGCCATCCCCGAGTGCAACATCGTCTGCGTGACCGGTGCGGACATGAAGGAGCGCCTCTCCGGCTACCTGGCGGTTCTCGCCGACCAGAACCCCCAGGCCGTGGGCGGCGCCGTGCCCGGGGACGACTTCTACTACGGCGCGTAGGCTTGGCCGGCCCTAGCAACAAGAATGCCGAGAAGGGCGGGCGGCTCCGGACGTGGGCCGTCCGTCTCGTCTGCGTGCTGTTCTGGCTCGCCGTGTGGGGGCTTGCCGCGCGGGCCATCCACGCGCGCATCATACTCGTGGGACCGCTCGAGGTGCTTGCCCGGCTCGGCAACCTCGCCGTGACGGGCGAGTTCTGGGCTTCGATCGCCATCTCCCTCGGGAGGGTTGCTGTCGGCTACGTTTCCGCCGTCGTCCTCGGAGTGGCTCTTGCCGCGTTCGCCTCGCGCTTCTCGTTGGTGCGCGAGCTTCTGGCGCCGCTCATGGGTGCCCTCAAGGCCACGCCGGTCGCGTCGTTTGTGATCCTCGTGCTGCTGTGGGTTTCCTCGCGTCACCTCTCAATCGTGATTGCCCTGATTATGGCGCTGCCGATCGTCTACACCAACGTGCTCGAGGGAATCCGTCAGACCGATGCCGGTCTCCTCGAGATGTGCGACCTCTTTGACGTGCGCGGCTGGGATCGCGTGCGCCTGGTCTATGCCTCCGAGGTGCTCCCGTACTTTCGCGCTGCCGTGACGCTCGCGCTCGGGCTCTCCTGGAAGGCGGGCATCGCAGCCGAGGTGATTGGCCTGCCGGACTTCACGATAGGCGAGCACCTCTACGACGCCAAGGTCTACCTAGACACGCCGGACCTCTTTGCCTGGACGCTCGCCGTCATCGTGGTTTCCGTGGCACTGGAGGCCCTCATCACGCGCGTCATGGGCTGGGCCATGGGCAGATGGGAGGCAAGGCCGTGAGCGCAGGGTCTCATCAGGGGTGCGTCGACCTCACGCTCGCCCTTCAAGACGTTTGCAAGAGCTTTGGCGGGCTGCGCGTCCTCGAGGGCGTGACCGCGCGCTTTGAGCCGCTGCGCACGCACGTGCTCATGGGGCCGTCCGGATCGGGCAAGACCACGCTCCTGCGGCTGCTCGCGGGGCTCGAGCGGCCCGACGCGGGCGAGGTGGTGCGCGGCTCTGACGTGCGGATGGGCATGACGTTCCAGGAGGACCGCCTCTGCGAGAACCTCACGGCAACGGCGAACATCCGCCTTCCACGGCCGCGCCTCTCCGGTGAGGCCCTCGAGCGCTTCCTTGCCTACGAGAGGGAGGCGATGGCAGCCTGTGACCTGTCCGTCGACGCGCGCCCCGTGCGCGATCTCTCGGGCGGGCAGCGCCGCCGCGTGGCGATACTTCGTTGCGTGCTGGCCGAGGCAAACACGCTTCTCTTTGACGAGCCACTCAAGGGCATGGACGAGAAGACCGTGGAGGCCGTCATGGCCTTCGTGGCGCCGCTCGTTGCCGAGAGAACCGTCCTCTGGACCACTCACGACGAGCGCGACCTTCGCTTCTTCAACGACCCAATCCTCTGGCGCGTCGAGGGCGGTCGCGTTTGCGCCTGCTAGTCCTCCGGGTGCGCCTTGCGTCCGGAAATCCGCTCTTCTTGGCAAAACGCCTGTTTCCTTGTCCGAAACAACGCTCTTCTCGGTATTCCGGCGTCAACATCAGTCGTCTAGCACGCCGTGGGGGTGACGTTTTCCCAGTTGGCGCTGACGAGTGCGTCGCTCTTCTCGTCCCGGGGTGCTGAATACGGGGCTTACGACCGGCCATCCTGCCGAGAAGTGAATATTCCGAGACGCCGAACTGCCCTCATTGCCGAGAAGCCCAAGTTATTAGGCGCGCCAACACACCCTCGTCTGCGAGTTTTGGGAAGCAAACTGTCTGAGCGGGGAGTGAGTGTCGGCACGCCGCCGTCGCATGTGCGAAGATGTCATATGAGATTCGAAGGAGGGTGCCTCTTGTATACGGTGTTTCTCGCAGGGGGAACGGCATCGGGAAAGTCGACGGTCGCGCGAGAGCTCGAGCGGCTCGGTGCGTGGCGCATCGACCTCGACGAGGTCTCGCGCGCGGTGCTCGCCCCCGGGGAGCCGTGCCTCAACGAGGTGTGCGCCGCTTTTGGCGACGACCTCGTGAATCCGGAGACCGGCGAGCTCGACCGCGCGCTTCTCGCCAGTCGGGCGTTCTCGGACGAGGCGTCAACGGCCCTGCTCGAGAAGGTCGAGCTGCCCCACATTCGAAACATGCTCGTCCGCATGCTCACGTCGGGGATCTGCGGCCAGACGGAGCCCCCTGTCTGCGTGGTGGAGATTCCGCTGCTCGATCGCATGGAGTCGATGCTCGACCTCGCCGACGAGGTCGTCGTGGTGACCTGCCCGCTTGAGGTGCGTCGCGTGCGAGCCGTGGGCAGGGGCATGGACGCCGCGGACTTTGACCGTCGCGTGGCGGGCCAGCCCTCTGACGACTACCTGCGCTCCCATGCCAACACGGTCATGGAAAACGACGGCGACGAGAAGGACCTCCTCTCGGCGGTCCACGAATGGTGGGGTGCCCATGGCTGGTCGTAGCCCTGCGCAGGCGCACATGCGCCATGCCGCCCCTCGTCGCGGGGAGCGGCTTCTTCGCTGGTATCGAGTGGTACCGGTGGCGCTCCTTGCGCTCACGCTCGCCGTGGTGGCCGTTGTGGCGTCCAGCCCCACGAGCCTTGGGCGCCTCCTCGTCTATCCCGTCGACCACGAGGATACGATTGTTGCCGCGAGCGAGCGCCACGGGGTCGACCCCCTGCTCGTGTGCGCCGTCATCAAGTGCGAGTCTGACTGGGACGAGAACGCGCACTCCGCTGCGGGTGCAATCGGCCTCATGCAGGTCATGCCCCTCACCGCCGAGACCATGGCCGCTCTGGGCTACGTTGACGCGGACACGTGGGACCCGGACGCCCTGACGAACCCCGAAGTCAACATCGAATATGGCTGTGCCTACCTCGGCTATCTGCAGAGCCATCTCTCCAGCCTCGACGAGGTGATCGCGGCCTATAACGCCGGCATCGGCGCCGTGCAAGGCTGGATCGCCGAGGGCGGGACGATCCCGGACGACGTGGAGTTTGCTGAGACGCGCGTCTACCTCGATCGCGTGCGAAACGCCTACGAGGGTTACCAGGGAGCGTACCCAGACGGAATCGGGGAGTCCTAGTCCCTGAGATCTTCGCACGAACACTTGTTTGTGTCCGGTGGGCTGAGGTACACTGGAGGCATCGAGCGAGAGGGGTCTGCGATGGGGGAGAATGACGGGCGCACGCCCGAGCGCGTAGGTGGTGAGCTGGTGCGCTTTGGCCGCGAGGGAGCGGGCGAGCCGCTCACCGTGGTCTCTCCCTACGAGCCGGCGGGAGACCAGCCTCAGGCCATCGACAAGCTAAGCGAGGGCGTGGAGCGCGGCCTGCGCTACCAGACGCTCATGGGCGTCACGGGCTCGGGCAAGACCTACACCATGGCCAAGACCATCGAGCGCCTCAACCGCCCCACGCTCATCATGGAGCCCAACAAGACGCTCGCCGCCCAGGTGGCAAGCGAGATGCGCGAGCTCTTCCCCAACAACGCGGTGGTCTACTTCGTGAGCTACTACGACTACTACCAGCCCGAGGCCTACGTCCCGCAGACGGACACCTACATCGAGAAGGACGCCTCGATCAACGAGGAGGTCGAGAAGCTCCGCCACCAGGCCACCTCAAGCCTGCTCTCTCGGCGCGACGTCATCGTGGTGGCGTCCGTGAGCTGCATCTACGGCATCGGCAGCCCGCAGGACTACGCCGGGCTTGCGCCCAACGTGAGCAAGGACGAGCCGCTGGAGCGAGACGACCTCATTCGCGCCCTCATCGACATCCAGTACGACCGCAACGACTACGACCTCTCCCGCGGCACCTTCCGCGTGCGCGGGGACACCGTGGACGTCTACCCGCCCTACGCGGAGAACCCGCTGCGCATCTCCTTCTTCGGCGACGAGGTGGAGCTCATCGCCGAGGTGGACAACGTCACCGGGGAGATCGTGCGCGAGTTTGACGCCATCCCCATCTGGCCGGCGTCGCACTACGTGACCGAGCGCCCGAAGGTGACGCACGCCCTCGAGACGATAAGCGAGGAGCTGGAGGCGCGCGTGGCCGAGCTCAAGGCCAACGACATGCTGCTCGAGGCGCAGCGTCTCGCGCAGCGCACGAGCTACGACCTCGAGATGCTCGAGACGATGGGCTACTGCAACGGCATCGAGAACTACTCGCGCCACCTCGACGGCCGCAAGGC
>CALULC010000089.1 GCA_944321385.1 uncultured Atopobiaceae bacterium | reverse complement strand
CGCATGCGGGCCTGGCGCGCCATGGCGTCGCCGATCGTGTAGTTGCGCGCGTGGCCCATGTGCAGGTCGCCCGAGGGATACGGGAACATCTCCAGCACGTACTTCTTGGGCTTCTCGGGGCTCTCCTCGGTCTTGTAGAGCTCCTCGGCGTCCCACTCCGCCTGCCAGCGGGTCTCGATCTCCTCGGCGTCGTAGGCCGGGACCTCGAAGTTCTTCTCGGCGTCGCTCATCTGCGTGACTCCTTCGTGTGCGATGGTCAACCGTCACATTGTAGCAGCTTAGGCACACTTAGCGAGAAGAACGGACGCGGCGGCGTAGGTTATGCCCGGGCGGCGGGCAAGCGCAAGCGACGGTTATGCGCACCTGCGTCGGTTATGCGCAGTCTACGGGAGAAGGTAATTTTCGGTCAGCCCGGCTACCTGTGCATATAAAAGCCTCAACTGTGCGCATAACCGGCGGCACCGCGCATAACCGTCGGCACTGGCGAGAAGAACGCTAAGCAGATGACAAAAGGGCCCCCGAAGCCTAGGGCTCCGGGGGCCGACAGGTCCGGGTTCTTCTCGCCAGGCTAGCGGTAACTCACCGAGTGCTGGGAGTCCTTGACCACGACGTCGTGTGCGCCGCCCTCCACGATCGAGGTGGAGCTCACGAGCGTCAGGCGCGCTTTCTCCTGCAGCTCCTTGATGGTCTTTGCGCCGCAGTTGCACATCGTGGACTTGATCTTGTAGATCGTCTGGCCCACGCCCTCCTTGAGGGAGCCGGCGTAGGGCACGTAGGAGTCGACGCCCTCAACAAAGCCCAGCTTGGAGGCACCACCCTGGTCATAGCGCTGCCAGTTGCGGGCGCGCGCGGAGCCCTCGCCCCAGTACTCCTTCATGTACTGGCCGTTCACGTTCACGCGCTCGGTTGGGCTCTCGTCAAAGCGGGCGAAGTAGCGGCCGAGCATCATGAAGTCGGCGCCCATGGCTAGGGCGAGCGTCATGTGATAGTCGTAAACGATGCCGCCGTCGGAGCAGACGGGCACGTAGACGCCGGTCTCCTCGAAGTACTCGTCGCGGGCGCGGCAGACGTCGATGACCGCGGAGGCCTGGCCACGGCCGATGCCCTTGGTCTCGCGCGTGATGCAGATCGAGCCGCCGCCGATGCCCACCTTGATGAAATCGGCACCGCACTCGGCGAGGAAACGGAAGCCGTCGCCGTCGACGACGTTGCCCGCGCCGATCTTGACGGAGTCGCCGTAGTTGGCGCGGACCCACTCGATCGTGCGCTTCTGCCACTCGGAGAAGCCCTCGGAGGAGTCGATGCACAGCACGTCGGCGCCAGCGTCCACGAGCAGCGGCACGCGCTCGGCGTAGTCGCGCGTGTTGATGCCCGCGCCAACCATGTAGCGCTTGTTGGCGTCGAGCAGCTCGTTGGGGTTGGACTTGTGCTGGTCGTAGTCCTTGCGGAAGACGATGCCCACGAGGTGGTCGTTCTCGTCCACGACGGGCAGGGCGTTGAGCTTGTTCTCCCAGATGACGTCGTTGGCGCGCTTGAGCGAGATGTCCTTGTCGCCCACGATGAGCTTCTCGCGCGGGGTCATGAACTCGGCGACCTTCTTCTGGTGGTCGTCGCGGCTGGGGCGGTAGTCGCGGCTGGTCACGATGCCGAGGAGCCTGCCGCGGGACGAGCCGTCGTCGGTGACGGGCATGGTGGAGTGGCCGGTGCGCTGTTTAAGCTCCATGACCTGCTCCATCGTCATGTCGGGCGTGAGGGTGGAGTCGGACTCCACGAAGCCGGCCTTGTGGTCCTTGACGGCCTTCACCATGGCCGCCTCCTGCTCGGGCGTCTGGTTGCCGTAGATGAAGGCCAGGCCGCCCTCGATGGCGAGCGCGACGCCCATATCAACACCGGAGACGGACTGCATGATAGCCGAGACCATGGGGATGTTGAGGCTGAGAGCAGGCTCCTCGCCGCGACGGAACTTCACGAGCGGCGTCTTGAGGGACACGTTGGCGGGAATGTTCTCCGCCGAGGAGTATCCGGGAACGAGAAGGTACTCGGAAAAGGTGTGGGACTCCCCCTCGAAGAACGTTGCCATGCGGTGGCTCCTCTCATCTGCCCTTTTTCGTAGGCCCATCTGGGCCGCGTTTTAGGCATTGTAGCATCCGCTCAGGGGAAAATGCACGCCGCCCACCGAGAAAGCAAAGCTAGATGCACGAACTTCTCGCACGCGCTCATGCGTCCCGCGTGGGGGGCTACGAGTTGTCCCCCACGATGTCGCTCACGTTCACGGCGATGTCGTGACGGGTGGGAACCCACTCGACCTTCTTGAAGAGCGCGACGACGTTGATGGGGATGTAGGAGAGCTCGAAGATCGGGAAGGTGAAGAGGTTTGTGAAGACGCGCCACTTCTTCTTTGCGTGGATGTGCTTCCGCTCCGTGATCGTGGCGATCACGCCCATCACGAAGAAGGACATGTACATCGATACGATGGTCATCACGAGAGACCCCACGCACATGTTGAGCTCGGCCTGCGTGGCGATGAAGCCGTGGCTGAGCGAGCCGATGGCGAGATAGCTCAGGTTGACCGAGACGGAGAGCAGCGTGAGGATGTTGCCGGGCGCCACGGTGATGAGCAGGTCATAGCTAGAAAAGTGCCCGTGCGAGATGCCCTTCACAAGGTCTCGCGCATACGAGAAGAACACCTCGTACATACCCTTGCTCCAGCGCAGGCGCTGTACCCAGGAGGCCTTGAACGTGACGGGCTGCTCGTCGAAGAACTCGGCAGGCGCATACCCGATCTGCACGTTGTTTGCGCTGCAAAAGGTAGAGAACTGGATGTCCTCGGTAAGCGAGTGGAAGCCCCAGCCATGCATGCCTCGGATGATCTTCTGGGAGACGAGCCAGCCCGAGCCGGAGATCGCGCAGCTCGTACCGGACATCATGCGGGCGTTGTTGAGGAACTTCGCTTCGCGCATGAACCAGAGTGCGTAGGCGGCGCTGATCCAGCTCGAGTCGAAGTTCTTGGAGTTACGATATCCCGTGCAGGCGAGGTAGCCCGCGTCGAAGGCCTGGTTCATGATTGAGATGAATTCAGGCGAGACGAGGTTGTCCGCATCGAAGATGACAAACGCCTCGTAGGTGTCGCCGTACTCGTTGAGGATGCGGTCGAAGGCGTAATCGAGCGCCCAGCTCTTGCCACGGCGGGCGAGGTCGTTTCTGTCCCACACCACGGCGCCGGCCTCCTCGGCCACACGATGAGTGTTGTCCGTGCAGGCATCGCAGACGACGAAGACGTCCATGAGCTCGCGGGGATAGCGCTGGGCAAAGATGGAGCGCACGAGGTTGCCGATGACCATCTCCTCGTTGTGCGCAGCGATGACGAAGGCGTAGCGGTGGTTCTTCTTGGCCTCGGGAAGCTTCACGGTACCCTGAATGAGCACCCTGATCATGTAGAACGCCTGATAGAGGTAGGCAAGAGTAAAGAGTGCCCCAATGACCAGGTTGAATATGACAATGGGAGTGAGACTGAAGCGGTTGAACTCCATCGACTGCCCCTCGCGCTGCGTTTTTGCGTCTCAGGGCCTGAGGCGCGGGCAGATTCCCTCCCCTGCCTGCGTGCGGCCCATGGACCTTTCGTCGAGTGATTCTAGTACATCAAGAAGATCGGACGGTAGGGTGTCCGTGAGCTTCACCGTCTCTCCTGTTACGGGGTGCTCAAAGCTGATGCGCCACGAGTGAAGAAACTGGCGGGAGAGGCCAAAGTTAACGCGGTCGTCTCCACGGCCGTAGAGTGGGTCTCCAACGAGCGCGTGGCCAACATGGCGCATGTGAACCCGAATCTGGTGCGTGCGACCGGTGTAGAGATGACATTCGACGAGCGTGTAGCCTTCGTCGCGCCGTCCTGCCTCGTAGCGCTCCAGCACACGAAAGGTCGTGATTGCCTCGCGGGCTCCGGGGGCATCAGAGACGGCCATGCGAACGCGGTCTCGCGTCGAGCGAGCGATGCCGGTTTCGATGGTCCCCTCGTCGTGAGCGATGGGGCCGTGCACGAGCGCAACGTAGCGACGGTCGAGCACGCGTAGGCGGATGAGGTCCTGAAGCGCCTTTTGGGTGGCGTCGTCCTTGGCGGCCACCATAAGCCCCGTCGTGTCCATGTCTAGGCGGTGAACGATGCCAGGGCGCTCCTCGCCCTGAAGCATGCCAAGATGGGCATAGCCGCAGTGAGCGACAAGCGCGTTGGCCAGCGTATCGTCCACATGACCGGGACTGGGATGGCAAACGAGCCCCGCCTGCTTGGAGAGCACGATGAGGTGCTCGTCCTCAAAGCGTATGTCGAGCGGGATGTAGGGGTTGGGGGCAAGGGGCCCAGAAACGGCATCCGGCTCATCCACGAGAGCGCGGACCCGGTCGCCGAGCAGAACCTTCTCGGATTTGGATGTGGCTGCGGTCTCGTTGATCGTGACGGCTCCGCCCTCGACGAGGCGCGCACACGCCGAACGGGAGGGCATGTCCGGCGCGATGGCCAGGAACGCGTCAAGGCGCATGCCGTCAGACTCGGGCCCCACGAGCAGATTAACGATGCGCTGAGCCAAAATACCCCCGTCGTGTCGTCAGCTATTTGCATCGTCTGTATTTTATTGGGTACTTCAGAAATACAGACGATGCGAGCAAGTCATCTACCTGCGAAGATATCATGCGACACATCGTCTGTATTCGCGTTACCCTCGAAAAAACACAGACGATGTGAGAATGAGAGAGCGTGAGAGCTACTCCCCTACCTTCGCAGCTCGCTCGCGAGCAGCGTCCCAACGCCACCAGAGAATGAGCGCAATCGGAACGCCGCAGGTCACAAATATATCAGCCACATTAAAGATTGCAAAGTTAATAAACGTGGTCTTGAAGAAGTCCGTCACGGCCCCAAGGGTCACGCGGTCGATTGCGTTGCCGATGCCGCCGCCAACGATCGTCGCCACCGTGAGCAGAAGCGACAGCGGAACGTCAGCGCGGCTCCAGGCAACGTAGACGCCTCCCACACACATCGCAGCTGCAATAGCCACGAAAAGCATCCCCGCGCCCTCGCCCAACGAGAACGCGGCGCCCGTGTTGTAGATGAGGGAGAGGTCCATCACGCCTGGAATCAGCGTGATGGACTCTCCCGGGGAGAGCGCAGCGCGAACCGCAGCCTTGCTCACCTGGTCAAGAGCCACGACCGCCGCGGCGACCAGTGCAAAAAGCACCAGCCGCCGCACGCGTACGGAAGTCGTGGACTCGGCCGGCAGCAACCCTACTCCTCGAGCGCGGCCACCGCATGCGAGCAGCGCTCGCAGAGGCCGTCCTCGCCGAGTTCGCGGAAGTTCCAGCAGCGCGGGCACTTCACGCCGTGCGCGGGTTCCACGGAGCAGATGAGCTCGTCGCCGGCCGAAAGCTCGACCTCGGAGCACACGAACGGCTCGGCAAGATCACATCCAAGCTCGCCAGCGAGGAGCTCGTGCAGCTCCGCGGGTGCCGTCAGCGCGGCGCGAGCGGCCTGCGTGGTCTTCTCGGTGAGGGTGCCGTCGGCGATCGCGGACTCGTAGGCCTTGGTGAAGGCGGCGCGGGCCTCCACGACGGCGTCGTAGGCGGCGAGGTAGGGCTCGTACTCCTCGGCGGTCCAGGGCGCCTGGTACCAGTCGAGAAGGGCGGCGTACTGCTGGCCGTCGCGCAGAGACTCAGGGAGATAGCTCATGACCTCGTCGGTGGTGTAGACGAGGATGGGCTGGAGGTCGTGGACGAGCATGGAGAGGATCTGCGCCCAGACGGTAAGCGCGGAGCGACGCTCGAAGCCGTTCTTCTCGCCACAGTAGACGCGGTCCTTGGTGGCGTTGAGGTAGCCGTTGGAGAGGTCGCCGATCACGTAGTCGTAGAGCGTGCGGTAGACCACGTTGAAGCGATAGGACTCGTAGGCGGCGCTCACCTGATCGTGGACCTGGCAGAGACGCGCAAGCGTGAGCTTGTCGTACGGGAGGAGCTCGTCGTAGGGCACGGCGTCGGTCGCCGGGTCAAACTGGTCCTCGATCTCGCCCAGAAGGAAGCGCAGGGTGTTGCGGAAGCGGCGGTAGGCCTCGCCCACGTGGTCGAGGATCGTTGCGTCGCAGGGGATGTCGTTGGAGGTGTCGACAGAGGTGACCCACAGGCGCAGGATGTCGGCGCCGCGGGTGTCGCAC
>CALULC010000088.1 GCA_944321385.1 uncultured Atopobiaceae bacterium | reverse complement strand
TCGATGATGCTCGCGCGCGTGGACTTGGTGCCCAGCCCGCGCTTCTCCATCTCCTGGATGAGCTTGCCCTGGCTGTAACGCGCGGGCGGCTCGGTCTGCTTGGCGAGAAGCTCCATGTCGCTGACGGAGACAACGTCGCCCTCGGCGAGCGCGGGGAGCTGGTCGTCCTTCTTGAGGCCGTAGGGGTAGGCCGCGCGGAAGCCAGGGGACGCGAGCACGGAGCCGCTCACCGTGAACGGCTCGCCGGCAACGTCGATCGTGACCTTGGTGCCCTCGATCGTGGCCGGGCCCATGAGCGTGGCCAGGAAGCGTCGAGCGATGAGGTTGTAGAGCTTCCACTCCGCCGGCTGGAGGCTGTCCGGGGACGCCGGGGCCGTGGGGTAGATCGGCGGGTGGTCGGTGGTCTCCTGCTTGCCGCGGGCGGCGGTGAGCTTGTCCTGCTTCAGGAGCTCGTGGCACACGGAGCCGTAGGCCGGCACCGTGGAGAGCATGCGGACGCACTCGCGCAGGTCGAGCGACTTGGGGTAGACCGTGTTGTCCACGCGCGGGTACGAGATGAGGCCGTCCATGTAGAGGCTCTCGGCCAGGCGCATCGTGCGCGCGGGGCTGATGCCCTCGGCGGCGGCCGCGGCCTGCAGGCTCGTGGTGTTGAACGGGGCGGGCGGACGCTGCGTGCGGCTCTTGCGCTCCACGGCGGTGACGCGGCCCTCGGTCGCATCCGCCACGTGGCCGAACGCCGTCTCGGCGCTGTCATGGTCCCAGAAGCGCGCCGTGGCGTGGGTCATGCGGAAGGGGCCGGCCGCATCGCCGTCCTTCTCGCCCTGGCCCTGGATGACCCAGTAGTCCTCGGGCTTGAAGGCAAGGCGCTCGCGCTCGCGCTCAACGACGAGCGCCAGCGTGGGCGTCTGCACGCGGCCGGCAGAGCGCACGGTGCCCAGGCCGCTCCAGCGGGCGGCGGTGAGGTAGCGCGTGAGCACGGCACCCCAGATGAGGTCGATGTACTGTCGGGACTCGCCGGCGTCGGCGAGGTCCTGGTCCAGGTCCACGAGGTTCGCGAAGGCGTGGTCGATCTCTGCGCGGGTGAACGCGGAGTAGCGGGCGCGCGAGACGGGCACGCTGGGCGCCACCTCGCGCACCTGGCGCAGGGCGTCGGAGCCGATGAGCTCGCCCTCGCGGTCGAAGTCCGTGCCAATGATCACGGAGTCGGCCTTCTTGGCAAGGTTCTTGAGGGCGCGGATGATCTCCTTCTCGGCGGGGAGCTTCTCGATGGGCGCCCACACCAGATAGGGCAGGCTGGCGATCTTCCAGCCCTTGAGGTCAACGCCGTTTGCCATGAAGGGCTTGCGCTTGGACTTGTAGGGCGGCCGGGACAGGCCGTCGGGAACGTCTGCGGGCAGCAGCTCGCCGTCGGCGGTGAGACCCTGCCAGCCGTTCTTGTCGTCAAAGGTCAGCTGGACCGGAAAATCCACCTTGAGGATGTGACCGCGCAGACCGATGGTCACGCAGTCCTCACCGTCCCAGGTGAATCGGTAGACCGGCGTGTTGTAGACCTTGTCGGCCTTGGGCTTGCCGGAGGTGGAGAGCAGGCGAGCAATCTGCTGCGCCGCGTCGTTCTTCTCGGTGACGATAAGCCTCACTGCAGGGCCGCCTTACGCGTTGTCGAGGTCACGGTTGCTGTAGTCCTCGCGCGACCACTTGAGGGCCTCCTTGCCGTCTCGCGCCACGATGATGAAGCGCGCCACGGCGAGGGCAGCCTCGTAGAGGAAGATGAGGATGGCAAACATCAGGACCATCGTGACCGGGGAGGCATCGGGCGTGACCACGGCGGAGAGCACCATGAAGCCAACGTAGACGATTCGCCACTGCGAGCGGAACGTCTTGTACGGCACGAGGTGGAAGATCGAGAGGTAGAAGATGAGCAGCGGCAGCTGGAAGGCAATGCCAAAGCCCACCTCAAGCAGCATGTAGATGTTGAGGTAGTCCTCGGCGTTTGCCATGTTCTGGGCAAACTCGAAGGTCTGGTCAAGAAGCCAGCCAAACGCCGCCGGCTGGATGACAAAGAAGCAGAAGATCATGCCCAGGAAGAACAGGGCGACCATCGCCCCCACCGTGGGGACGACCCACTTGCGCTCATTGGGCTTGAGAGCCGGAAGGAAGAACGCGAGGATCTCCCAGATGATGATCGGGCAGCATATGATGACCGAGAAGAACAGGGCAACCTTGAATCGGATGGTAAAGCCGCCGAGCACGGTGAAGATGTAGAGCTCGCCGCCGCGCATGGCCTCCTCGATCTGGCCGATCATGAGCTCGATGAGGGTGGGCGTGGCGAAGTAGACCACGAGCGCGCAGACGATGACGGACACCACGATGATCGTAATGCGGCGGCGCAGCTCGCCCAGATGGTCCATGATGGGCATACGTGCGGGACCGATCGGCATGGCTTAGGCCTCCTTCGTCTCGTCGGTGGCGTCGTCCGCGCCGGCTCCGTCGGGGAGAACCCCGTCTGCTCGGCGCTCGTCGCTGCGCTCCTCGCTCGCTTCGCGACTCGCGACGGGGTTCTCCCCGACGGAGCCGGCGCTGCGAGGCTTCGAGGAAGTGCCCATCGCATACAGGTCGGCTGCTGAGGGTTTGGGTTTGGGCTGGGCGTCAGCGGCGGCTTCGCCGGTTGCGGTCTCCGGCTTCCCGCTCGTCTTGGAGGCGTCTGTCGTCTCGTCGCTCTTGTCGGCGTCGGCGTCCTCGTCGGCCGCGGCGGCAGCCTCGGCCTCGGCGGCTTCGCGGGCGGCCTTCTCCTCAGCGAGACGCTTCTTGCGCTCGGCGAAGGTCTCGGCGCGCTTGGGACGCGGAGCCTCCTCGCCCTCCGGGAGGTCGAGGTCGGCGTCTTCCGCGAGCTCCTCCTCACGCTTGCGGTTGGGCTTCTTGGGCGAGTCGCTCAGGGCCTCGGCGGCCGGATCAACGATGTTGGTCTGCACGACCTCGGTAAAGCCCTCTTGAGCGTTCTTGAACTGCCTCAGGGCGCGCCCGATGGTACGTCCCATGCCCGGAAGCTTGTCCGGACCAAAGATCATGAACGCAAAGAGCACGATGAGGACGAGCTCTGTCTCTCCGATGCCAAACACGGAAACAAATCCCCCGTTTCGTTGTCTTGCCGCGCGAGCGAGCTAGGCCTCGCGGATGTTGAGGTCGGCCTGTACGCCGAGAAGGCCCAGGACGCGTGAGACGTTGCGCTGTGGGCGCGCAACGACGAGCTTGCAGGACGCCTCGACGGCGCGATGGGCGGCACCAACGAGAACGCCGATGCCCGTGGAGTCGATATAGGGAACCTCGGAGAGGTCCACAACAAGCTCTCCGCCCTTGGCGTCGGCAAGCTGGGCGTCGATTGCCTGCCTGAGCTCGTCGGCGCAGGAGACGTCAACCTCTCCAGCAACGTTCACGCGGTGCTCCGACCCCTCGACAGACGTCGTGATGGTCAGGCTCATGTCATTCTCCCTTCTCGGAGACGCTACTCGCTCGT
The DNA here is from genome assembly GCA_944321385.1 of uncultured Atopobiaceae bacterium. Lineage (GTDB taxonomy): Bacteria > Actinomycetota > Coriobacteriia > Coriobacteriales > Atopobiaceae > Thermophilibacter. The sequence goes on along the minus strand of CALULC010000088.1, from coordinate 2,735 downwards.
CTCCTGGGAATCGGTCTTCTCGGCGTCGGTGCCGGCGTCCGAGGACTCGTCCTCAGCGTCGGCAGAGCCGTCGTCAGTGGACTCCTCGTCAGCGGACTGCAGGGCGTCGAGGTACTGCTGGGCGGTGTCCTTCACGCCCTGCTCGCCGTCGGGATCGGCGTCGATGGCGCTCTGATAGGCAGCAGCGGCCTCGTCGGTCATGCCCTGCGACTCATAAAGGCTGCCCAGGGCAACCCAGCCGTTGGCGTAGTCGGGGTAGGCCTTCGTCAGCTCGCCGAGCTCGGTCATCGCAGAGGCGGTGTCACCGAGGTAGGACTCGCACTGCGCCTTGCCAAGACGCGCGTCGGCGGAGTCCTCGAGCGCGAGGTACTGGTCGTAGTAGGTGATGGCGCGCTCGATGAGCTCGGTGCTGCGCGTGGCGGCGTCCTCGTCGGTGGAGGAGAACCAGCTCAGCGTAGTGCCCCAGCTGCTGCAGTTCTGAGCGAGGGCGAGAAGGGACTCGGTGTCCTCGGGGTTGGCCTTGACCTTGGCCTCGAGGTCGGAGACCGTGCCCTCGTAGCTCGCGTCGATGTCGGCGGCGGTGAGGGTCTGGGTCGTCGAGTTCTGCGTCTGGAAGACGGATGCCAGGGCGCCTGCGAGCGTGGAGAGCGCAAAGACGACCACAAAGATGATGATGACCGTCTTCTGGAAGGTGCTGAGCTCGCCTGGCTTGCGCTTCTTCTTAGCGTCCTCAGCTGCCGTGTCCTGCGACTTCTTCTTCGAAGACTTGCTGTTCTTCTTCTGTGCCATCTTTAGACTCTCCCCGTTTCCATGCGTCTGGCAGACGCCCACGAGTTTTTAGAATACGCCACTGTGCCCCTCCACGGGACGCACACATGTCAAGCGGCGATAATAACAGAACTTCCCCAGAGGCAACGCGTGGCGTCCGCTAGGCCCTCTCGGCACGCGCGAGACGCACGGATACGAGTTTGACGGCCACGACGAAGACGTCAAGCGCCTGGCCGAGCTCCTCGAGGCTCGGATACGTGGGCGCGATGCGGATGTTGGTGTCCTCGGGATCCTCGCCGTAGGGCCAGGGGGCGCCGGCAGGCGTGAGCGTGACACCCAGCTCCTTGGCAAGGCTCACGATAGCCTTCGCGGAGCCCTTGGGACCCTCGAAGGAGACGAAGTAGCCGCCCTTGGGCTTGGTCCACGTGGCGCAGCCCAGCTCGCCGAGGCCGGAGCTGAGCTTCTCCTCAACGAGGGCAAAGCGCGGGGCCACGAGCGCGGCGTGCTTCTTCATGTGCTCGGCAACACCCGCGGCGTCCTTCAGGAACTTCACGTGCGCGAGCTGGGAGATCTTCTCCGGGGAGACGCGCATCGAGGCGAAGGCGCGGCGCAGCTCCGCCATGTCGGCCGGGCTCGCGGTGACCCACGCCATGCCGGAGCTGGGGAAGGTCACCTTGGCCGTGGAGGCAAACTCGTAGACGAGGTTCTTGTCGCCCCCCTGCTCGGCGAGGGCGTCGAAGATGTTGAGGAGCTCGTCGCCCTCCCCCTCGAAGGTGTGGACGGCGTAGGCGTTGTCCCAGAAGATGCGGAAGTCCGGGGCGGCGGGCTTGAGCGCGGCAAAGGCGCGCACCACGTCGTCGGAGTAGGTCACGCCGGTGGGGTTGGCGTACTTGGGCACGCACCAGATGCCCTTGACCGTTGCGTCCTTCTCAACGTACTCGCGGACCACGTTCATCTCCGGGCCGTCCTCGCGCATGGGAACGGGCACGTTCTTGATGCCAAAGCTCTCCGTCACGGTGAAGTGACGGTCGTAGCCGGGCGCCGGGCAGAGGAACTTGACCTCGCCCTGCTGGCACCAGGGCTTCTCGCCGCCGATGCCGTGAACGTAGCCGTGCTCCACGCAGTCGTACATGATGTTCAGGCTCGAGGAGCCCATGACGGAGACGTTGGCCGCGTCCACGCCGAGGAGCTCCGCGGCGAGGGCGCGGGCGGAGGGCAGGCCGTCGGGCGCGCCGTAGTTGTCTGCGTCAACGCCCTGGTCAGTGAGGTCGGAGTCGGCGGTCAGCAGGTCGAGCATGGGCTTGGAGAGCGCGGTCTGCTCGGGGCTCGGCTTGCCGCGGGCCATGTCGAGCTTGAGGTCGAGGGCGCGCAGGTCGTCCGCCTGGGCCTCGAGTTCTGCGATGGCGGCATCGAGGGCGGCGTCGGTCATGTTCTGGTAGGCGTTGGGCATGAGTCCTCCTCTTGGTTGGTCCCGTCTGAGTATAGAGGCAAATGCGCCCGATGCTGCTACCATGTTTTGGACGAAAAGGAACGCTTACAGGGAGGTCGTCATGGAAATGCGCTCAGATGACTATGGTGAGCTGCAGAGACTCGTCGATTCTCTCTTTGTGCCGGGCATCTCATCCGCGGCAACGGTGAGTCGGCTCGACGTTGAGATGCGTGCCGAGATTCTGGACCTCGCCTCTGATCTTCTCGAGGTCGTGGCCGCGCTGCCGCCGCGCACCTACACCCGCCAGCGCCTCTGCAACCAGCTCAACTCCTGCCTCGTGGCCCGTGGCTGGGGCAATGTCTACGGCACCGTGGAGTAGGGCCCGTTCCGGCGCGCTCGCAACCCAAACATTCCGGTAGGCAACCTTCGGCCCATACGACGCGGCCCGCCCGTCCTTCTCACCCAGCGACTTTTGCGCGCAGCGCAATGAGCTGGGGAGAAGAACGGGCGGGCCCTCAGGTACGTATGAGACGAGCGC
>CALULC010000087.1 GCA_944321385.1 uncultured Atopobiaceae bacterium | reverse complement strand
GGCAACCCCGGCACCTACGTGACCGTCGAGGACACCGTCCGCTCCTTCGGCGAGATCGTCGACGGCAAGTGCGACGACCTGCCCGAGCAGGCGTTCCGCTTTGCCGGCACGATTGAGGACGTCCGTCGCCGCGCGGCGGAGATGGCCGGGACGAGCAAGGCGGGGGAGTAGGCTCATGGCCGAGCTCAACTGCCAGTTTGTGAGGCCCGACCGCCTTCTCTTTGACGGCCCCGTGGCCAATCTCGTCCTCGTGACCTACGCGGGCGAGCTTGGCGTGTGGCCGGGGCACGCCCCGGAGATCGTGGCCCTCGGAGACGGCGTCGTGCGCATGCGCACCCGTCAGGAGGATGGCGGCGAGGAGTATGACGTCGTCGTCTCCGGCGGCTATGCCGAGATAGACAACGACGGGGTCATCATCCTCGCCGACCACGCGCGCCGCACGGACGACATCGACCCCGAGGTCGTCCGCCGCACGCGTGACGAGGCGATTGAGGCTCTCGACGAGATTGCCGCGGGGGACCATCGTGCGGCATACTATGAGAAGAAGATCAGATGGTGCAACCTCCTGCTGAAGCACGCTGCGGGGGCGCGCACCGAGTAGCTCCCCGGCACGGAGGCGGCATGGAAGTCATTCAGATCGAGGGCGGTCATCGCGTCAGCGGTGAGGTGAGCGTCGAGGGCGCCAAGAACTCGGCGCTCAAGCTCATGGCAGCAACCATCATGGCGCCCGGCGTCAACACGCTCACGAACGTCCCCAACATCGCGGACGTGCACGTCATGGGCAAGGTTCTCAAGAACATCGGCGCCCGCATCGAGGTGGTGAACGAGCACGAGCTCAAAATCGACACCTCCGACGTCGACTCCTGGGAGACGCCCTACCACCTCGTGGCGCAGATGCGCGCCTCCACGGCCGTTCTCGGCCCGCTTCTTTCCCGCTTTGGCCGCGCCATCGTGGCCATGCCCGGCGGGTGCAACATCGGCGCGCGCAGCATCGACATGCACATCCTCGGCCTCGAGGCGCTGGGCGTCGAGTTTGAGGTGAAGCACGGAAACATCCATGCGAGCGCCCCCCACGGACTCGTGGGCAACACCGTGACCCTCGACTTTGCCAGCGTGGGTGCCACGGAGAACCTCATGATGGCCTCCGTCTTTGCCAAGGGCGTCACCACCATTGACAACGCCGCGCGCGAGCCGGAGATCGTGGACCTCGCAAACCTCCTCAACGAGATGGGTGCCAAGATCTCTGGCGCCGGATCGCCCGTGATAGAGATTGAGGGCGTCTCGGAGCTTCACCCGGTGACCCATCGTGTTGTGGGCGACCGCATCGAGGCGGGCACCTTCCTCGCCATCGGCGCCCTGACGGGCGAGCCGATCACGGTCAAGGGGTTTGCGCCCCTGCACCTGGGCCTCGTGCTCAAGAAGTACAAGCAGATGGGCATCTCCATCGAGCGCGGGAGCAACTGCTGCACGGCCTGGCGCGAGGGGCCGTTGCTGCCCACGGACATCCAGACGCTGCCCTTCCCGGGCTTCCCTACGGACATGCAGGCGCAGACGATGACCCTGCTCGCCCTTGCAAAGGGGAGCTGCGTCATCACCGAGAACATCTTCGAGAATCGCTTCATGCTCGCGAGCGAGCTCACCCGCATGGGCGCCGACATCGTCATCGAGGGGCATCACGCAATCGTGCACGGCGTCGACGGGTTCTCCGGCACCCAGGTCAAGTCGCCCGACCTTCGCGGCGGCGCCGCTCTCGTCATGGCGGGCCTCGTGGCGGACGGCATCACCACGGTGTCCGCGATTCATCACATCGATCGAGGCTACGAGCGCTTCGTCGAGAAGCTCTCCGCGCTCGGCGCCAGGATCAGGCGCACCGAGCTGCCCGATGAGGAAGATGGCCTGTAGGCCGACCTGCGAGGGGGGCGCGAATGAGTGACTGCGAGACCAGGGACGAGCACGCCCTCAGCCGTGCGAGCGAGGACTACCTCGAGACGATCTATCGCATTGCGATGGAGTCCGGCTCGGAGGGTGCCTCGGTCCGCTCGGTTGACGTCGCGGAGCACCTGAGCGTCTCCAAGGCGAGCGTCAACAAGGCGCTCTCCACCCTCAAGGAGGCGGGCATGGTCGAGCAGAGCCGCTACGGGCGCGTAATGCTCACCGAAGAGGGGCGTCGCTATGCGGCACTCGTCTGGCGTGCCCACCGCGCCCTCAAGACCTTCCTCGAGTCTGACCTGGGCGTTGAGCCCCAGACCGCCGACGCCGAGGCCTGCCTCATGGAACATGTCCTCTCCGCCAACACGATGGCGCGCCTCATCTCCTATCTTGAGCGTCAGGGCATCGTCGTTCCGGAGTAGCGTCTCAACCCGCGGTGGGTCTTGGCTTCCTGAACAACGAAGAGCGGACTAATCTGTCCGCTTACAGGTATGTAAGGTTCAACCGGTCTCCAAAGGGGTATCTTTCTTAGTGCCGCCGGCCTTGCGCCGGAACCGTCTGGCACTGCGACCCGAAGGGACGAGTATGAAGGCAGTCATTCCCGCCGCTGGTCTTGGCACGCGTTTTCTCCCCGCAACCAAGTGCTCCCCCAAGGAGCTGCTCCCCGTCATAGACAAGCCCGTCATTCAATACGTTGTCGAGGAGGCGCTGGAGCCCGAGGGGGTCGACGGCGTCGTCATCGTCAACTCCCACGAAAAGCCCCAGATCGAGCAGTACTTCTCCGTGGACGACGATTTCGAGGCCATGCTTCGCGAGCGCGGAAAGTCCGCGGAGGCCGATCGCGTCCACGCCGCCTCCTCGCTTCCCGTCTCCTTTGTCTATCAGGACGTTGCCCGCGGCCTTGGCCACGCCGTCCTTCAGGCGGCCGACAAGATCGACGGTGAGCCCTTCTTCGTGCTTCTCGGCGACTACTTTGTTCCCGGTCGTCAGATGTGCGTCCGCATGGCCGAGGTCTCGCGCGAGCATGGCGGCGCCTCCGTCATCGCCGTGGCGCCCGTCCCCGCCGATCAGGTGAGCCGCTACGGCATCATCGCCGGCGAGTGCGTGGGCTGCCTTCCCGGCTCGGACGCCACGGGCGAGCAGGAGGGGGCGGTCTGGCGCGTGAGCGGCCTCGTCGAGAAGCCCAAGCCCGAGGACGCGCCCTCGCACCTCTTCATCGTGGGCCGCTACCTGCTCTCTCCGCGCATCATGGAGCTCCTGGCGACCCAGGGCCCCGGCGCTGGCAACGAGATTCAGCTGACGGACGCCATGGAGCGCCTCCTCGCCGAGGAGGAGATGTACGCGCTCGTGGTCGACCCTGCCGAGGGCTGCGACACCGGCACGCCGGCGGCGTGGGCGGCGACGAACGCTCGCATGGTTCTTGAGGACGAGTCTCAGCGCGAGGCGTTCCTCGAGGCCTTTGGCTCCGACTTTGGTGCCGCGCTTGGATAGTGGGTGCCTTGGAGAAGAGGGCTGACATAATCCGCTTTGGCGTTGACGGCTGGCAGGCTCGTTTCGACGACTCGTTCACCGAGGAGAACGTTGCCCGTGTCGCGGACGCGCTCGCGCTCGTGTGGGCGGACGCCTGCCCGGGGGCGACGGTCTACGTTGGCTACGACACGCGTCACGACGCGGCGGACCACGCACGGCTTGTTGCCGGTGTGCTCGCCTCCTACGGGCTCGTCGTCAAGGTCTCGGAGGGGCCGTGCCCCACGCCGGTCGTTGCCTGGACGTGCGCGAGGGACGAGAGCGCCGTGGGATGCGTGATCCTCACTGCGAGCGAGCGCTCGTGCGAGTACGGCGGCATCATCGTTCGCGGTGAGGACGGCGGCCCGGTCTCTCACGAGACGCTCGAGAAGATCGAGCAGGCCATCTCCCTCGTCCCAACCACGGCGCGCGGCGCGTTTGAGGAGGCGGACCTCGTTGCCGCCTATATGAGCGACCTGGTCACGTGGGTCGATCGCGACGCGATTAGGTCCAGGGCCCCCAGAATCGTTGTCGACGCCATGTATGGCGCGGGCACGGGCCTTCTTGCGGACCTGCTCAGGAGCCTTGGCTGCGACGTCGTGGAGATCCATGTCGAGAATCGCGACGACTTCGACGGCATCCACCCCGACCCGCGCGACCCGTGGGCGGATTCCTGCGAGCAGGCGGTCATCGCGCATGGCGCGGACATGGGCCTTCTCCTCGACGGGGACGGCGACAGGGCATCCGTCGTGGACGAGAAGGGCGGACTGCTGCCTGCTCGCGCTCTCGTCCCCATGCTTCTTGGCGACCTCGTGATGGCCCATGGGGCGCACGGCAGGGTCGTCACCACGCTCACGTGCTCCGCCTGCATAGAGCGCGAGGCCAACCGACTGGGCTGCGACACCACGTCGGTGCCCGTCGGCTTTGCGCGCATATACAGGGAGGCGCTCGAGCCGGATGTCATCATGGGCGTGGAGGAGTACGGCGGCGTGTGCGTGCCGGCGCACCTGCGCGAGCGCGACGGCCTGCTCGTCTGCCTCCTTGCCGTGGAGATGCTCGCTCGCTCGGGCAAGACGGTCTCGACGATGGCGGGTGAGCTTGAGGCCGTCATCGGGACCATGTGCTATGCGAGGAGGGACATCCGCCTCGAGGCCGCGGAGAGCCAGGCGTTCAGAAACGTGCTGCCGGGACTCAACCCCGGGGACCTCGTGGGGCGTGAGCCCGTCGAGATATCCCATGCCGACGGCCTTCGCGTGCAATTTGAAGATGACTCCTGGGTGCTCATCCGACCTTCTCGCACGAGCTCGTTCGTGAGGGTCTACGCGGAGGCGCCCACCTCCGCCCAGAGGGACGCCCTCCTGACCGAGGCGTGCGAACTCGTCCGGCGCGGAATTTAGCGACGCTCCCATGAGGAGCTCCGATCACATCACTCTTCTCATGGAATGCGGCCCGCCTCGCACCCCACGCACCGAGACCTCCGCTTTGAGAAGATGCGCGACTTCGTGCACGCCCACTACTCCGAGCCCGTCGAGGCCGCGGACGTTGCGGCGGCAGGCTGCGTGAGCGTGCGCGACTGCTTTCGCACGTTCAAGGACTATGTTGGCATGGGGCCCGCGCAGTACCTTCGCGAGTATCGCGTGAGGCAGTCGTGCCGGCTGCTCGCCCACATGTCAAGAACGATTGAGTCGATAGCGCTGGCCTGCGGGTTCTCTTCGGCCGCCCAGTTTGCCCAGACCTTCAGGGGAATCATGGGATGCACGCCGTCTGCCTATCGCACAAAGTGGCGCGAACCCGATACCTAGCGGCACGAATGAATATGGTGTCACGAGGACTTCCTCTCCAGACTTGTATGCAACGACGCCAAGCGAGAGGAGCGATCATGGCAGGGTTTGAGCACGTAATCTTTGACGTTGACGGAACGCTTGCGGATACGGACGGCATCTCCCAGCAGGCGCTTCAGGACCTTCTCTTTGAGAGGACAGGCGAGGAGGAGGACCTTGCGGACCTCGTGTTTGCGAGGGGAATCCCCGGGGCGGAAGCCCTCGAGAGGCTCGGGATTCTCAGCGAAGACGCGCTCGCCAGGTGGGACGAGCTCGCCAGGGCGCACGCGGACGAGTACGAGGCGGTGATTACTCCCCTCGGAATCGACGGCTTCTTCTCGGGCATGGTCCTCGCGGAGGATGCGGAGCTGCACAAGCCTAATCCCGAGCCGCTGCTCGAGTACCTGCGTCGCACGGGCGCAAAGCCGGAGAAGACGATCTACGTTGGCGACACCGAGTACGACTCCGTGGCGGCGCGCGCTGCGGGCGTCTCGTTCGTGATTGCCGACTGGGGCGCGGCATCCTATGTGGAGAGTGCGAGCTATTGGGTGCACACGCCGGCCGAGGTGGAGCTCGTGGCAAGGTACGCGCTCTAGGAGGCCGCGCGCAGGCGTGCTTAGGGTTTGCCGCGATTGGGGGGCGACGGGGCGTGGGCGCTTAGCGCTTGCCACCATTTGAGCGTCATGGCGAGCAAGCGCTTAGAGATTTGCCTAGTTGGAGCGTCGTCGGGGATTTCTGCTTAATAATCGGCGCGATCGGAGGCCCCTGGCGCCCGCCCGGGGAGAAGGGCCCTCCGATCGCGCCGATTCCAAAGCGCGGAGGGGCGCGGACCCTCCAGTGGGGTCAAACCTTAAGCACCCGGCAATCCCAACCGTTGAATAGCGAGAAAAGCCAAGCGTACCGGCGAGAAGCGAGAAGGCGAGACACCCAGAATGTGTAGGAATTGTGAACCTCGCGATTCCCGCCCACGGGGCCCGCCCGGGTGCGTATAGTT
>CALULC010000086.1 GCA_944321385.1 uncultured Atopobiaceae bacterium | reverse complement strand
CGGACGACGTGCAGGCCTTCTACGAGGCCGCGCTCCAGGGCGGCACGGACAACGGCGCGCCCGGCCCGCGCGACTACGAGCCCGGCTACTATGCCTGCTTCGTGCTGGACCCCGAGGGCAACAACATCGAGGCCGTGCTTCACGGCTACGAGGGATAGGCGCACAAGAAAGGGGCGGCAGCCACACGGCCGCCGCCCCGCTCAAAGCGATGTGCGAGAAAGACTAGAACGTCACCTTGAGGATCGGCGCGCCCGCGTCCACCTTCTCGCTGAACTCGGCGGTGAGCTCAACATCGGCGAGGTCGGCGGAGTTGGAGATGGCGAAGACAACGCAGTCCTGGTAGCCCGCCTCGGTGATGACCTTGCGGTCCATCACGATGATGGGCTGGCCGGCAACAACGCGGTCGCCGTCGGAAACGAGGTTGGTGAAGCCCTTGCCCTTGAGGTTGACGGTGTTCACGCCAACGTGAACGAGGACCTCGACGCCACCGTCGGACTTGATGGTGATGGCGTGGCCCATGGCGGTGCCAACCCAGCCGTTGGCGGGGGCGTAGACAACGTCGCCGTCAGGCCAGAGGGCGCAGCCTTTGCCCAGGACCTCGGTGCTGAAGACCTTGTCGGGGACGTCGGTCATGCGGATGACGCGACCAGAGACCGGAGCATAGCCGATGCCGGGCTGGGCATCGATCTGAAGGCTCTCGGGAATCTCGACGGACTCTTCCTTCTTGGTGAACTTGTCGAAAATGGCCATGTGGTGAGGCTCCTCTCGTCCATGTATCCTGACCATTTGCTGGACGCGCTGATTGTATCCTGAAATCGTTCTCACTTCGGTATGATAAGGTAAAACTACACACGACCATCGGAGGTTCTCCATGGACATCCTGTCCATCGTTCTCGGCGTGCTCTCGCTTGCCACCGCCTTCACCCCCTTCATCTGGCTCCAGGTGATCGGCGGCTTTGTGGGCATTGCGGGCATCGTTCTCGCGCGAAAGGCCAAGAAGGCGGACTATCGCAAGGACCTCACCACGGCCATCGGCATGCTGTGCTCCATTACTGGCACCGTGCTCTGCTTTGTGGCCCCGATTCTCTCGCTCGTGAGCAACGCCCTCCTGCTTGTCATGAATTAGAGCGCACCATCGCGCCGCGAGAAGATTACATCGCCACCTCAGTGGGTATCCTTATAAGTGACGTTACGTCGCCTATAGAAAGGAACCCTCATGGGCACTCTCGTTGCGTACTTCTCCGCCACCGGCACCACGGCGCACGCCGCCCGCAGGCTGGCGGAGGCCATCGGAGCCGACCTCTTTGAGATCGCACCAGGGCAGCCCTACACCCCCGCTGACCTCAACTGGAATGACAAGAGCAGCCGCAGCTCCCGTGAGATGGCGGACGAGAAGTGCCGTCCGGCCGTCGTGGGCGACGCGCCCGACATGAGCCGCTACGACACCGTCTTCGTGGGCTTTCCCATCTGGTGGTACGTGGAGCCGCGCATCATCGACACCTTCCTCGAGGTGCATGACCTCTCCGGCAAGACCATCGTGCCATTTGCCACGAGCGGCGGCTCCGGCCTGGGCGAGGCGCCGCGGCGCATGGCCGCGCTCGCACCTGGCGCAACGGTCACGGAGGGCCGCCTGCTCAACGGCAATCCCGGAGCTGACGAGCTGCGCACCTGGGCATCCTCAGCTATGCGAATATAATGACCGGCTGTACACAGACACCTGAATCGGTCCCCAACGGGCACGGAAGTCACGTCTGCGTACAATCCCCGGCGACAAGCGCCCCGCCTACCAGATGCCCAGCACGTGCTGCATGCCCAGACTCACGCACGCGATGCCAACCCAGCAGCAGAGGCCCATGAGGATCGGCTTGCCGCCCGTGCGTACCAGCTTGACGATGTTGGTGTTGAAGCCGATCGCCGCCATTGCCATGACGATGAAGAACTTGGAGAGCTCCTTGATGGGAGCGGTCACGGCGGTGGGCAGCGAGAAAACCGTGGTCACCACGCTCGCCAGCACGAAGAAGACGATGAACGTGGGGAACGCGCGACGCAGGCTGAAGGTACTTCTCGCCTCCCCGCCCGCGCGGCGGGCCTGGCGCAGCTGCCAGAACGCAAGCCCCAGCGTGATGGGGATGATCGCCAGCGTGCGCGTGAGCTTCACGATGGTGGCGGCGTCGAGCGTGTTGGCACCGGGATGCATGCCGTCCCAGGCGGCGGCTGCGGCGGTGACGGACGACGTATCGTTCACCGCGGTGCCCGCGAAGAGGCCAAAGCCCTCGTTGGTGAGACCGAGCATTCCACCGAGCGTAGGAAACACGAGCGCGGCAATCACGTTGAAGAGGAAGATCACGCTGATGGCCTGGGCGACCTCTTCGTCTTCCGCCTCTATCACGGGCGCTGTGGCCGCAATGGCCGACCCGCCGCAAATGGAAGACCCAACGCCTACGAGCGTGGAGATCTTGCCCGGGATGTTGAGCGCTCGACAGAGCACGTAGGACACCGCGAGCGACGTTGCGATGGTCGAGACGATGATGGGCAGCGACGTCATGCCCACCTGCGCGATCTGAGCGAGGTTGAGGCCAAAGCCCAGCAGGATCACCGCATACTGGAGCACCTTCTTTGACGTGAACTTGGCGCCCGCCTGCAGGGGCTCGCCCTTCTCGGCCGGCACCAGCAGGGCGAGCACCATGCCAATGAGGATGGCGAAGACCGGACCGCCAATAATCTCGAACTGCTTGCCCAGAAGCCATGCCGGTACAGCGATAACCAGCGCAAACAGCACACCTCTCCACGTCTTTCCAAATTCCTTGACAAGCTCCATGCGCACGTCCTCCCGTTGGCACCTCCATCTGAAACAAGCCTACGTCCTGCGGTTATAATTACTTCCTATTAGTTGCTTATGAACTCATAAGCATTTGTTTGTCGATAAGGACAAGCATGCTCGACTACCGAACGCACACGTTCCTAGCGGTCTGCCGCACCGGAAGCTTCACGCGCGCAGCTGAGGAGCTGCACGTGACCCAGCCTGCCGTGTCGCAGCACATCCGACAGCTTGAGGCACACTATGGCTGCGCCCTCTTCTCGAAGACCGGACGCGGGGTTGAGCCCACCGCGGCAGGACGCCTCCTCTATCGCGCGCTTGACGTCGAAGAAAACGACGAGGCCAGGCTGCGCGCCGAGCTTGAGGCGCTGGCCGCCGAGAAGGACGCGCGGCGGCCGCCACTGCGCCTTGGCTGCACGCGCACGATCGCCGACTTCGTGGCTCCTCGCGTGCTCTCGGCGCACCTGGAGCGTCATCCCGACGCGCGCGTCATCATGCGGACGGGAAACACCGCAGAGCTCGTGGACCTTCTCGACCTGGGAGAGATTGACTTCGCGCTTGTGGAGGGATCGTTTGACCGAGCGACCTTTGACAGCGCAGTTTTCTCGCGCGAGCGATTCGTAGCAGTGGCCGCGGGCGGCGACCGTCCCGCGAGCATCGCGGAGCTTCTCGATCGGCGCCTCATCCTGCGCGAGAGCGGCTCGGGGACTCGGGAGATTCTTGAGCACAACCTCGCGGCGAGAGACCTCTCCGTGAGCGACTTCTCTGGCGTCGTCGAGCTTGCGAGCATACCCGCCATCAAAGCGTGCGTCGCCGCGGGCGCGGGCGTGAGCTTCCTCTATCGCGTCGCGGTGGAATCGGAGCTCGCGGACGGCAGGCTCGTGGACGTCACGCCCAAAGACTTTGCCATCGAGCACGACTTTGCCCTCATATGGCAGCGCGGCAGCCGCTACGCGAACGGCTACCGCGCCCTGCTCCGCGAGTGGACGACCGTGCGAGAAGACCGAGTCTAGCGACGGCGACCTCCGAAGAGGTTGCGCGTGATCTGGCGCGTGGCCTCGCGGCCAAAGGTGCCAAAGATCTGGCCGGCAAACTTGCCAATCCCCTTCATGATCTGCTCCTGCTGCTTCTCGGCGGCCCGGGCCTCGCGCTCCGCGGCCTTCTTCGCCTCGCGCTCGGCCTTGGCGGCCTCTTTGGCCTTGAGCTTCTCGAGCTCGGCGCGCTCCTTCTCGAGCGCCGCGCGCTCCTCGGCAAGCCTCTCCGCCTCGGCGTCCTTCTCGGCCTCCTCGGTAAGCTGCTCGAAGGCGCTCTCGCGGTCCACGGCCTCACCATACTTGGCCATGAGGTCGGCCTGCGCGTCGAGTGCGGCCTTGAGGTCAGGCTCTGGCGAAGCGGCCATGAGGCACTGCGGCGGCAGAATCTTGGCGCGCTCCACGACCTCGGGCTGGCCGTCCTCGTTGAGGAAGCTCACCAGCGCCTCGCCGGTGCCGAGCTCGAGGATCGCGTCCTCGCTCTTGAACGCCGGGTTCTCGCGGAAGGACTGCGCGGCGGCGCGCACGGCCTTCTGCTCGGCGGGCGTGTAGGCGCGAAGGCCGTGCTGCACGCGGTTGGAGAGCTGCGCGAGCACCTCGTCGGGGATGTCGCTCGGCGACTGCGTGATGAAGAAGACGCCCACGCCCTTGGAGCGGATGAGCTTGACCACCTGCACGATCTTGTCCAGAAGCTCGCCCGGCATGTCGTTGAAGAGCAGGTGTGCCTCGTCAAAGAAGAAGACGAACTTGGGCTTCTCGAGGTCTCCGGCCTCCGGAAGCGTGTCAAAGAGCTCCGAGAGCATCCATAGCAGGAACATCGCGTAGATCTGCGGGCTCTTGATGAGCTTGGCGGCGTTGAGGACGTTCACATATCCCTGGCCGTTGGGCGCGCATGCGAACCAGTCGGCAAGGTCGAGCGCCGGCTCGCCAAAGAAGACGTCGCCGCCCTCGTCCTCGATCGAGATGAGCTTGCGCAGGATGGCACCCACGGACTGGCTGGACACCTTGCCGTAGGTGGTCTCGTACTCCTTGGCGTTCTCCGCCACGTAGTTGAGCATCGAACGCAGGTCCTTGAGGTCTATGAGCAGGAGGTTCTTGTCGTCCGCGATGCGGAAGACGATGTCGAGCACGCCCTCCTGGACCTCGGTGAGCTCGAGCAGGCGCGAGAGGAGCGAGGAGCCCATGTCAGAGATCGTGATGCGCACCGGGATGCCCTGGTCGCCGAGCATGTCCCAGAAGCGGCACGGGCATCCCTCGTAGGTGAAGCCCTCGATGCCAAAGCGCGCAATGCGCTCCTGCATGTCCTCGGAGTCCTTGCCGGGGGCGCACATGCCGGTGATGTCGCCCTTGACATCGGCCATGAAGACGGGGATGCCCGCCTTGGAGAAGCCCTCGGCCATGACCTTGAGCGTCACGGTCTTGCCCGTGCCGGACGCGCCGGCGATGAGGCCGTGGCGGTTGGCCTGATTGAGCAGCAGGCTGACGGGCTTGTTCTCGGGCTCGGCGCCCACACCCATCCAGATGGCGTTGTCCTTGAGCGTGAGTCCCCCTAGCGTGAGGTTGACGGCGTTGCGTATCCGCAGCTAAGGATACCAGCGAGAAGGACGTTGGCCCTCAATCGCCGTTTTAGTGCCAGGGGCGGGGCGGGAGCGCTGCCACCGCCCCGCCCCTGGCACGCCCGGTCACCCCTAAAGCTCGAAGAACGTGGCGGACGCAGCGGGCACGTGCAGCACGCCGCCGGCGAGCCGCGCCTCGTCGCCCAGCGCGTAGAGCACGCGCGCGACCTCAAAGTCGCACGGAACCTCGACCTCGCGCGCAGCGGGGTTGAGCGCCACCAGCACGCGCTGACCGCCCTCCTCGCGAACGGAGCGCAGGTAGACGAGCGGATACGCGTCCTTCTCGCAGTAGACAAAGTCCACGGCCGCGTTCACGCCAAGGGCCGGCGTGGAATGGCGCAGCGCGATGAGGCGCTGGACCTCGCGCCAGAGCGAGGCGTCGTCGGCCATCTGGGCCGCCACCGTGGGCGCGTCGTCGTCCGCGTCCTGCGGGATGTAGAGAGAATCGGCAGACGCTCCTGAGAAGCCATAGTTGGGTTCGGCCGCATCCCACTGGATCGGCGAGCGCGCGCCCGTGCGCTGGTAGCCGCCCTCGACCGAGGTCACGTCCAGATGGCGCATGCCAATCTCGTCTCCGGCGTAGACAAAGGGGCATCCCGGCATGGACAGGATGAAGGCAAAGGCCAGCTTCATCTCCTCCGGGTCCAGGAACTTGCGCATGCGGTCCATGTCGTGGTTGCCAGACGGGATGCACATGAGGCCCTTGCCGTCCGTGAGCTCCATGTTGCGGCGGTACGTGGCCACAAACTCACTCGCGTCGCCCGAGCCCTCGCGCGCGAACCACGGGTGCTCGCAGCGGAAGAGGTCCATGTAGTGCGACGTGCCAAACTGCAGCAGGAAGT
>CALULC010000085.1 GCA_944321385.1 uncultured Atopobiaceae bacterium | reverse complement strand
ATGACGAGCTTCTCCTCGGTGTTCATGGACGCGCCGGGGCTCTGCTCGCCGTCGCGCAGGGTGGTGTCAAAGATGTGAATCTTCCTGGTCATGCGGGTGCCTTTCTCGTTGGCCTTCACGGGGGTCTGTGCTCAGAAAAAACGCCTCGTCCGCTGGGGACAAGGCTCATGCGCGCGCCAGGTGAGCGGAGCCCTAGCGCGCGCCGGGTAGCGAGAGCAGGTTGAGGGCGAGAAGGGCAAGAGCGTGCCGAGAAACAAAAGCGTCAGCTGCAGCGCGGCGATCCATGCCCTACCCCCTCGTCGTCAGGTGCGCCCCCGTCGGGCGCGATAGCAATAGGCGAAGTCTCCCACAGTTACGCGCCCGGTTACGAAAAGGTTTTGCAGCTGAAACAATAGGCAACCAAGCGCCAGGAGCCCCGTGACTTTACTCCTTTAGAAAATGTCGTAAAGCGAGATATTGCGTTATAGCTGTTGGCGTATAACCATCAGCGCCGCCCAAAAGATGAGCTAGCCTCGTGGCAACTCAAAACAAGGGGGTTCCCATGAAACTCGCAGCTTCGACGGTCCTCCTCTCCCTCGGGGGCGTCCCGATGGTGGGAAACACCGCAACCGGGGGCATCATTGGCCTCACGCCCGAGGGGGCGCGCCTCTGCCGCAACCTGGCTGAGCGGGAGGTCCCCGTCGGCGCGGTTCCCGAGGGCTGCCACGACCTCGTGGAGCACCTGCGCTCCGGCGGCTATCTCGAGGAGAGCCCGAGCCCCCGGCCCCGCGTGAGCACAGCCTATCTGCACGTCACGCAGCGCTGCAATCTCAGCTGCCGGTTCTGCTACTCCGAGGACACCACCAGAAACCGCCTTGATGACCCCTCGATCGAGGAGCTATTCCACGCCATCGACCTCCTCACAGAGCTGGGATGCTCGCGGCTCACCATCTCGGGCGGAGAGCCGCTGCTGCGAGACGACCTCCCAGAAGTCGCCGCCCACGCCAAGAGGGGCGGCATGAGCCGGATCACCGTTCTCACCAACGGGCTTCTCGTGAGCGAGAAGAACGTGGGCGCCCTTGCAGAACACGTCACCCGCATCGCCGTGGCCTTTGACGGGGCATCCTCCGATGACCCGGTCTTCCTGCGCGGAAGTCAGCGTTTTGACCAGCTCGTCTCCGCCGTTCAGACGATCAAGGACGCCGGGATAGAGGCGTGCGTCCTGCCGACCCTTCACGCGGGGAACCTCGCAGACATGCCCCGCTACCGGCAGCTTGCGCAGAGGCTGGGTGCCACGCTGAGCTACAGCCTTCTCACCGCTGACGTCTGCGGGCTGGGAGACCTGGTTCCGGGCGACCGGCAGCTGCGCAAGCTCGGACGCACGGCGGCAACAGAGGGCCTCCCCGGCACGGACCCAGCGGACGACGCACCGCCCCTCTCTGCGAGAAACTCCTGCGGGGCGGGAGCTCGGACCCTCAGCGTCGCGGCAGACGGGACCGTCTATCCCTGCCACATGCTCCACAGCCGCGACCTAGCGATGGGCAACGCCTTCTCCGATTCTGCCAGCAAGATCACGGGGTCCAAGGTTGCCGGGCTCTTCCAGAACCTGGGCGTCAAGGACATCGAGGGCTGCTCCGCGTGCGCCGTTCGCCACCTCTGCGGGGGCGGCTGCCGGGCACGCGCGTACCTGACGACGGGAGCCCTTGCTTCCAAGGACCCGTACTGCGAGCTGTCTCGCTCGTACTACGAGGCCATTGGAGAGCGGCTCCATCAACGTTTTTGCAGAGGAGGTGAGTAACCATGCTGTTTGAGATCGCTGCCACTGAGGATATCTGCATCCAGATCGGCCCCATTCGTATAGGCAACTAAGGAGGCTTCATGCGTGAGGAAATCCAGAGAGAGTACCGCCACGCCAAGACCGTGTCTCAGTTCGGATGCACCTGCCTGTATCTTATGGCCGCCCTTCTGGGCGCCCTTGCGGCGCTCACCTGCCTGGCCCTTCCGCAGACGCCAGATCCCCCGGGCGCCCATCTCGGCGTCGGCGTCATCAAGCAGGTGACCTCGCTCGTCGCAACCATCTCCCTCGCAGAGTTTCTGCGCAGCTTTGGAAAAGACGGCAGGCCGTTTGGGCGGGGACAATCGGTTCGTCTTACGGTCGCGGGTTCTCTCATTGTCCTGAGCACGCTTCTGGATCTCTTCACCCCGGCGCTCACCTGGAGCATCCGACTCGTTGACGGCTCCGTTCCCGTGAACATCTCGACCCAACCTGGCATAGACCCCATGATGGTCACCCTTGCCGTGTTCTTCGCCTGTCTGGCGCTTGTCGTCAGATACGGAAACGCTCTGAAGGAAGATTCGGACAGCATCGCGTAAAATGGTCTGGTTAACCGCTCTTCAAGGAGGTGGCGAGGTGCCAATTGTCATGCGTCTCGATCGAATGATGGCCGAGAGAAAGATCTCGTCCACAGAACTCGCCAAACGTGTGGGCACCTCGACGGTGAACCTTTCCAACATCAAGAACGGCCATATCCGCGGCATGAGGTTCTCCACCCTCGAGGCCCTCTGCCAGGTTCTCCGGTGCAAGCCGGGAGACATCATCGACTACGTGACCCCCGAGGAGCTTGCCGAGGAGCAGGCCCTCGGGGAGCGCGAGGTCTAGCTAGGCCGCGTCCCGTCTCCGCATTCTCGAGAGGAGGCCCTCGTGGACGAGATGGAGGCATGCCTCTCCGGCGCATGGTACGACTGTCACAACCAGGTGTTTCTCGACCTCAAGACGCGAGCGCGCCACCTGCTCTCCCGCTATCACGAGCTTGCCTATGAGCAGCGCGAGGAGCGTCGCGCCGTGCTGGAGGAGCTCTTTGGGAGCATCGGGGACAACGTCTCCGTAGGAACGCCCTTCATCTGCGACTACGGGCGCAATATCCACCTGGGGAGCAACGTGTCTGTGAACATGAACTGCACGTTTGTCGACTGCAACCGCATCGACATAGGGAACAACGTGCTCATAGCCTCAAACGTTCAGCTCTATACCTCGACGCATCCCGTCGAGCTCGACGAGCGCCTCACCCCAAACTGGGACCCCGCATCGGGCGAGTACTTCTGTCGCACCTATGCTCTGCCCATCTCCATCGGTGACGGCTGTTGGCTCGGGGGTGGCGTCATCGTGCTGCCCGGGGTGAGCATCGGATCCGGCTCGGTCATCGGGGCGGGCAGCGTGGTCACCAAGGATGTGCCACCCAACTCCCTTGCCGTTGGCAACCCATGTCGAGTCATCCGAAAGATCAACCAGGGCCGCAGGGAGCACCAGGCGTAGCCCCAACGCCGCGACGCCCTACTCCCAGGCGGCGCGTCCCATCGTGCGGAAGCGCTCGATCATCTCGCCGGTGAGGCTCGCGCGGTCGTTTGTGCGCTCGAGCGGCATCTCGCTGCGGCGGAACCAGCGTGCCTCCTTGAGCTCGGTGTGATCGACCGTGATGGCGGGGTCTCCGTCCACCTCGCACCAGAATCCCACCATGAGCGTGTCGGTGAAGCCCCAGGGCTGGCTCTTGTAGAAGCGCAGGTTCTTGACTGAGAGGCCCACCTCCTCCATGACCTCGCGGCGCACGGTGTCCTCGAGCGGCTCGCCGATCTCCGTGAAACCCGCCACGAGCGCCCAGAGCGCCGTCGTGCGCCCGGCATAGCGCGTGAGCACGATCGCGTCGTCGGCCGGGTCATCGGCCAGACGGACCACGGCGCAGATGATACCCGGGCATATCTTTGGATAGACGATGCGCGCGCACTCCGGGCACACGATCTCGCGGCTGCCCGGCGCGAGCTCGGTGGCGTGGCCGCAACGCCCGCAGAAGCGGTTGTCCTGGTACCAGCGACTGAGCTGGGCTGCCGTTGCCGCGGCAAAGAGCAGGTGCCGGGGCTCTGCCCGACGCAGCCAGTTGACTGACTCGTAGGCAAAGCCCATCGGCAGGGGGAGGTCCTCGTCAAAGGCCAAGAAGAAGCGCTCCTCGCCGAGCGAGAAGAGGTAGGTCAGGTGTTCCGGGGTGCTCGGATAGTCCCCAAGACGCGGCAGCTCCACGACCTCCCCGGAGTCTCCGGCGTCCGCGTCCTCGGCGCCCACGTGCGTCACGCGCGCGAGGCACTTGCCGTCTCGGAAGTGCAGCACGTAGTCCTTCTCGGCAGGCTCGCACGGCTCAAAGTGGTTGTCAAAGACGTGCTCCGCCCCAAACTCCTGAATCATGGCTCCCTCTTCCCCTCTTGGGCTCTCCAGCGCCGAACCCGGACTCCCCTGGTCCCGCAACTCCGACTCCTCCGGCCCCGCAACTCCGACTTTTGCACGAGCGGCCACCCGCCGAAACTAGTTGCGTTTCATATTGCACTAGGTAATCAGCCTGCCCCGTTTTTCTCGCCCAGCGAGAAGGACCATCCGCTCGTGCAAAAGTCAGGGTTTCCGAAGCGGCCATCGCCTATTCGCCGCGATTCAGACGCGCGCCGAGCTCGCTCACGAGCACGGCCACGAAGATCGTGCCAAAGCCGATCGCGATGCGCGGCGTGACAAGCTCGTGATAGAAGAGCACGCTCGCCACCACGGCAAAGACGCTCTCGAGCGAGAGCAGCAAAGACGCCTGCGCAGGCGGCACGTGCGCCTGGCCCAGGTTCTGGAACACCATGCACACGCAGGACGAGAGCAGCACGAGATAGCCCAGCGAGAACCACGTGTCCGCCGAGGCAAAGACCTCCGGCGCCGGAGGCCGCTCCGTGAAGGCGGCCACACCGAGCGCGAGCACCGCGCTCATCGCGAGCTGGACCACCGTGAGCGTCATGACGTCATGCGCAGACGAGAAGCGCGCCACGAGCACGATGTGCACGGCAAAGAGCACCGCCGAGACGAGTGTGAGCCAGTCGCCGCCGCTCATGATGAGGGAGAGGTCGTCCCCCAGGGCAACGAGCCCCACGCCCACGATGGCGAGAAGCGCCGCAACAACGTTGTTGCGCCCGGGCCGCTGGCGCACGATCAGCCAGTTGATGAATGGTGTCATCACGCAGTAGGTTGCCGTGAGAAAGGCGTTTCTGCCCGGCGTGGTGTCATCGAGGCCGATGTTTTGCACCACGAACGCGGCGCCCGAGGCAATGCCCAGGATGGCGCCCATCACGAGGTGGCTGCGGTCAAGGTTGTCCCTCAGCTTGCGCCAGAAGAGCGCGCCCACGATCACGGCGGACGCGGCAAAGCGGATGCCCATGAGCCACGCCGGCGGGATGTTGTCCAGCGTGTCCTTCATAACGACGAAGGAGCCTCCCCAGATGGCGGCGCACACCGCCAGGGAGAGCTTCCACGCCCACATGGGCACGGCGCCCACGGGGGCGCGCTTTATGTCCTTCTCGGCACTCATGAGGCGGAATTATAGCGCCTCCTCCTTCGTCTTGACCATGGTATACTGTGCAATGTACGTAATGCGTTGTGCGATGGATATAACACAGGAGCAGCTATGACCAGCTATGCAATCCGCGTTGACGAGAACCTCAAGGCCGGCGCATCCGAGGTGGCACGGAGCTTCGGGCTGGACCTCGCCTCGGTGACCCGCGCCTTCTGGACCTACATGGTCCGCACCGGCTCTATCCCCATCACCTTCGACGGGGAGCAACCCAACGAGGACTCCCTCGAGGCAATTCGCGAGACCGAGGAGATCTTCGCGGCGCATGCTCGCGGCGAAATCAAGGGATACTCTTCCGCCGCCGAGATGTTCGCAGCCCTGGAGCTCTAGATGGCTCGCCTGCGCCCCGACTTCGCCCCTAAGTTCCACCGCGACTACAAGCGCCTCGTCAAGCGAGGGGTCGACACCGCACCCCTGCGTGAGGTCGTTAGCCTCATCCTTGAGAACACCCTCGCAGCCCGAGAAGAGCTCGTGCGGCGCCACAACATGCACCGCCTCTCCGGGGCTTGGGCAGGCTCGAACGAGTGCCACGTCTGCAATGTGGGCGACTGGCTGCTCGTATGGGCCGTTCGCGATGAGCTCGTCGTCTTCCAGCGCACGGGCACGCACCGAGAGATCTTCCGTTAGCCCGGGATGGGACAAATCAAGCGCCGCCACGCCCTTCTCGCCGCGCGTTTTGCCGTAAACTAGAGACGGACTGGCAATAGGCCGGTCGCATGGCAGGCCTGAGTATTACGGAGAGGAGCACTACATGCAGTATTCCGCAGAAGTCGAGAATATGTGCCCCGTTGCCAAGGGCGCATATCACGGCCCCGCGCCCATCCCCGAGGAGGGCAAGTGGGTCCAGGCCAAGGAGATCAAGGACATCTCCGGCCTCACGCACGGTGTGGGCTGGTGCGCGCCCCAGCAGGGTGCCTGCAAGCTCACCCTTAACGTCAAGGAGGGCGTCATCGAGGAGTGCCT
>CALULC010000084.1 GCA_944321385.1 uncultured Atopobiaceae bacterium | reverse complement strand
TTCTTCTTGATGCCGCAGACGATGAAGTAGACGAACGAGCAGAGCGCGAGCGCGGCGGTGGTGGAGATGGTGCCGGTACCCGGCTTGCAGCCCGGAATGATGCCCACGATGTTGTTGGCGAGCACCACCAGGAAGATCGTGGCGATGAACGGGAAGTGCTTCTTCCAGGAGTCGCCGAGCAGGCCCTTGCACATGTCGTCACGGACGAACTCGACGACGTACTCGACGCCGTTGACGAAGGTTCCCTGCGGGACGATGCTCATCGCCTGCTTCTTCTTGAAGACAAACAGCACAACGAGCATGAGCACAACGGCCACGGCAAACCAGAACGAGTACTGCGTGAAGCCAACGGAGTCGAGCGACCCCGCGATCGGCTGAGACGTGAAGCTCGCTACGAGCTCGTTGACCTCGTCTCCCAAGCGGTCCAGAGGATTCAAGATCATCCTTCCCCTCTATGCGAAGAGCGGCCGTTGGCCACCCTCCAGGCCCGTATCGCCTCGATGCCCCAGAAAAGCAGGAACGCGGCGACCAGCGCACAACCAAACTCCAAGAAGCCGGCGTTCGTGGCAGTGTACACCACGAGCAGGACGACGGTGAGCGAGAAAAACGACACGCCGACCGCCGCGATCCCGGAGGCAAGAGAAACCCTCGGGTTCCCCCTCAGAGCCCGCTCGAAGAGCGCCGCTGGCGCAACGCACCCCAAAAGACCGAAGAGCGCGCCGGAGACGATGGCGACCTGAGAATCCAAGCGCGGACGCCTCCTGTTCGAGCGTTTTAAGGACAGAAGAAGTCTAGCGCGACGGCGATTTAGGTCAAGAGGGCCGCCCTTCGCCCCCGTTTCGTCACAATCGAGCGGTAGCCAAAACGTGGCGAAAGGCCCAAGTTCGCAGGTCAACCACAAAATGACCCAAGGGCGGGGACCCTTGGGTCATAAGGTTGCTGAACGTCTGTGACAGTCGGCTCCTGTGTGACAGTCGGCTCCGACCCCTTTTGTCACAATGTGACAGTCGGCTCCGACCCCTTTGTCACATCGGCTACTTGGTGCCGTAGATGCGGTCGCCGGCGTCGCCGAGTCCGGGCAGGATGTAGGCGTGGTCGTTCAGGCAGCGGTCCAGCGCGCAGGTGTAGAGGCGGACCTCGGGATCAAAGTCCAGCACGGTGCGCACGCCCTCAGGCGCCGAGACGAGCGTGAGGCAGCGGATGTCCTTCACACCGGCCTCGCGCAGGAACTGGATCGCCGCGGTGAGCGAGCCGCCGGTGGCGAGCATCGGGTCGACCACCAGGCAGATGCGGTTCTCGATGTCGTCGGGGAACTTGCAGTAGTACTGGTGCGGCTCGTGAGTGACCTCGTCGCGGTACATGCCCACGTGCCCCACGCGTGCGGAGGGCACGAGCTGGAGGATGCCGTCGACCATGCCGAGCCCGGCGCGCAGGATCGGGATGATGGCCACCTTCTTGCCCGCGACGCGCTTGCAGGTGGTGACCTCGAGCGGCGTCTCCACCTCAACGTCCTCGAGCGGGAAGTCCCTCATGGCCTCGTACCCCTCGAAGATGGCGAGCTCGGTCACCAGCTCACGAAACTGCTTGGTGGGGGTGTCCTTGTCGCGCAGGATGTGCAGCTTGTGCTGCACGAGCGGGTGATCGATGACGGTGAAGCGCGTCGGGTCGAACTCTTCTGCCATGAGGCTTCCTTCCTTCCTTTCAATGTGACAGTGTGACAGTGGGCTACGACCCCTTTGTCACATGTGACAGCGGGCTACGACCCCTTTGTCACAGCTCGGGGTAGAGGGGATGGGCGTCGAGAAGTTCGCGGACCTCGAGGGAGACGCGATCGGTGACCTCGGAGTTGCCCATGTGGGTCACCACGTCGCCGATGAGCTGGCCGATGCGCTCGCACTCCTGCTCGGAGAAGCCGCGGGTGGTTGCCGCCGCGGAGCCCACGCGGATGCCGCTCGTGACAAACGGGGAGCGCTTCTCGCCGGGGATGGTGTTCTTGTTGACGGTGATGCCCACCTCGTCGAGGATGCGCTCGGCGTCCTTGCCCGTGACGTCGCCGGCCGCCGTAAGATCGACGAGCAGCAGATGGTTGTCGGTGCCGCCGGAGACGAGGCGCAGGCCGCGCGACTCCATGCCGCGACCGAGGGCCTTGGCGTTGGTCAGAATCCCGTCCGCGTAGGTGGCAAACTCGGGCGCGAGCGCCTCGCCAAAGGCCACGGCCTTGCCGGCGATGACGTGCTCGAGCGGGCCGCCTTGGCTGCCCGGGAAGACGGCGGAGTCGACCTTCTTGGCGAGGTCGGGGTCGTTGGTGAGGATGAGTCCGCCGCGCGGGCCTCGCAGCGTCTTGTGCGTGGTCGTGGTGGTGACGTCGGCGAAGGGCACCGGCGACGGGTGGCGCCCGGTGGCCACGAGGCCGGCGATGTGGGCCATGTCCACCATGAGGTAGGCGCCCACGGAGTGCGCGATCTGGGCAAAACGCTCGAAGTCGATGATGCGCGGGTAGGCGGAGGCGCCGGCGATGATCACCTTGGGGCTCGTCTCCCGGGCGAGCGCCTCCACGGCGTCCATGTCGATGACCTCGGTCTGGGCGTCAACGCCATACGAGACGATGTTGTAGAGCTTGCCCGAGAAGTTGGCCGGCGAGCCGTGCGTGAGGTGGCCGCCGTTGTCCAGTGCCATGCCCATGACGGTGTCTCCGGGGGCGGCCAGCGCCGCGAGGGCGGCGTAGTTGGCCTGGGCGCCGGAGTGGGGCTGCACGTTGGCAAAGCCGGCGCCAAAGAGCTTCTTGGCGCGCTCGCGGGCGAGGTTCTCCACCACGTCGACCGCCCAGCAGCCGCCGTAGTAGCGCTTGCCGGGCAGGCCCTCAGCGTACTTGTTGGTGAGCGGCGACCCCACGGCCTCCATCACGGCGAGGGAGACAAAGTTCTCGGACGCGATGAGCTCGATGGAGGAGCGCTGGCGGCGCAGCTCGTCCTCAACGGCGGCAAAGACCTCGGGGTCGGCCGCGCTCAGGTTCTCGTAGGTCATGGGACCTCCTTCTTCTCGCGCCTCCCGGCGCGTTTCTGGGCAGGCGGAAGCGCCGCCGACCCTACAGATCGAGCGGAACCCCCTGGAAGCTCGGGTCGTCTTCGCGCATCATCTTCTCCACGCGCGGGGCGTGCCTGCCCCCGGCAAACTCGGTGGAGAGAAAGACGTCGAGGATCTTCTCGTTGACCTCGAGCGGAACAAAGCGGCCGGAGAGGCCGATCACATTGGCGTCGTTGTGCTCGCGGGCGAGCTGGGCAAACTCGGGCGTCTGGATGGGCGTTGCGCGGATGCCGGGAACTTTGTCGGCCGTCATGGCAATGCCGAGGCCCGTGCCGCAGATGAGGACGCCCCGCTCCGCCTCGCCGCGCGCGACCATGCGGGCGACCTTGTCGGCGTAGTCGGGATAGTCGCAGCGCTCGTCCGTCTTGGGGCCCAGGTCCACCACCTCGTGACCCTTGGACCGCAGGTACTGGGCGAGCGGGTCCTTCTGGATGAATCCGGCGTGGTCCGAGGCAATGGCGATGCGCATGAGCACTCCTCTGTTGACGGGATTTGCCACATACAAGAGTACCACGCTGAGAGGGGCAGTCGACGCGGACGTCGTGCGTCCTACAATGGGAGAAAAATCGCGCGAGAGGAGCCACGATGCCCGTCACGCCCAAGTTCGTCTTTGCCTCAGACTCCCTCAAGGGGACTCTCTCCTCACTCGACGCAGCGCGGCTGCTCGGCGAGGCGGCGAGGCGTCACTTCCCCGGCTGCTCGTGGACGAGCGTGCCCGTTGCGGACGGCGGCGAGGGCACGCTCGACGCGCTTCTCGCCACCTGTGGGGGCGAGAAGGTCCATGTGCTCGTAGATGACCCTCTGGGACGACCGGTCGAAGCCGCTTACGCGCTGCTGCCGGGCGGCGCCGCCGTCATAGAGACCGCCGCGGCGTCCGGCCTCACGCTGCTCGCCCCGGGCGAGCGGAACCCGCTTGCCGCAAGCACCTATGGCACGGGGCAGCTTGCGCGGAACGCCCTTGAGCGCGGCGCGCGCGACGTGACGATTGCGCTTGGGGGCAGCGCGACCAACGACGGCGGCATGGGACTCGCCCGCGCCCTAGGGGCGCGCCTGCTCGACGAGAATGGTCGCGAGCTCGCGGGGAGCGGGGCCGACCTTGCGCGCGTGGCCGAAGTGGACCTGTCCGGAGTGTGCCCGCTCGTTGCGGAGGCGCACTTCACCATGATGTGCGACGTGGACAACCCGCTCGTTGGACCCGAGGGCGCAAGCGCGGTGTTTGGACCCCAGAAGGGCGCCTCGCCCGAGGACGTGCGAAGGCTCGACGCCGGCATGGGGCGCTGGGCGGACGTGCTCGAAAAGACGTTTGGGCAAAACTTTGACGTGCCCGGGGCCGGAGCGGCGGGCGGCCTAGGCGCGGCGTGCCTCGCGTTTCTTGGCGCCAAGGCCGTTGGGGGCGTGGAGCGCGTCCTCGAGCTCGTGGGGTTTGACGCGCTTCTCGAGGGCGCCGACCTCTGCGTCACAGGCGAGGGCCACGCCGACGCGCAGACGCTTCGCGGGAAGGTGGTCTCGGGCGTCGCCGCGGCGTGCGAGCGTGCGGGCGTTCCGTGCGTGGCGGTGGTGGGCGGCATGAGCGCGGGGGCGGAGCGCGTACCCGGGCTTGCGGCGATGGTGCCCGTGACGATAGACGCGATGCCGCTCAACGAGGCACTGGAACGCGCCGAGGAGCTGTACGCGCTTGCGGCCGAGAGGCTCTTCTCGCTGCTTTCGCTTGGGGCGGGGCTGGGACGGTGCTCGAGCTTGCACGAATCTTTCGGATGTTGACGGGTTTTCTCAAAGTCCCTGATGAAGTGTGACTTTTGCGGCCGCAAATGACAGAACTTCTCGACTGACAAAAACTCACGACTCTCTGACCTGCGGCAATAGAGTTAGCCGAGAAGAACTCTGACTTTTGCGGCCGCAAAAGTCAAGCGAGCAATCACGGGCGAGCCGGAAACCGCGCAATCTCACCCGGCGCCCGCGTGCTAGCCTCCCCTCATGGATGCCATCATCTGTGACATATCGGCCTTTCTCTACTGGCGCACCCCGCCCGTCGTACGTCTGCTCGTGAGCGAGCCGGCGGACAGCCCGTTGCTGCGCGACCTTCTCACGTGGCGCGAGGTCTGCAAGCTCCGAGGGGCGCTCGCCGCCTCCTCCCCGCTGTTCGCGGCGGCCGCGGGCGAGGGCCGGAGCCGCGCGCGCCTTGGGTTGCGCGCGAGCGCGATCGCGGACTCCGCCGTGGAGCTCTCGGTTTCGCTCGTCCCGCCCGTCGACCTTCTCGTCACCGACGCCTCCCGGCGCAGCACGTCCGCGCTCGTTCGGCCACGGCTCTGCTCGGCGATGGCATGCGACGCCAACGTCCGCACGGCAGCCCCAAACGTAGGCGTAACCACTCCGCTCTTTGCGCTCCAGCAGATCGCCGCGCGCGCCTCCCTGGCCCGCACCGTCATGCTGGCCTCCGAGCTCTGCGGGTCCTTCTCGGCCTACGTTGCACCCGAGCCCGTGCGCGCCGTACTCCAGCGCCTCATCGACGAGGGCAGGCTCCCGCGCATATCCGGGTGGTCCCCCGTTCTCGACCAAGACGGGCGCCTTACGGAGCTGTGGTCGCGACCTCCCCTGTCAACCACACGGCAGATCCGGGAGTACGCGCAGGGCTCGCCGGTTGCGCGCGGGCGGGCGCGACTCATGCGCGCCGCCGAGCTTGTTGTCGACGGCGCGGCGTCGCCGTTTGAGGTTGTGACGGGCATGCTGCTGGGATTCTCGCGCAGACTTGGCGGCGAGGGATATGGGACCTTCTCGCACAACCGGAAGGTGGCGCTCACGCTTGATTCACGTCGTCTCGCACGGCGCGGCTTCCTTGTCTGCGACCTCTTCTGGGCGGCCGGGAACGGGCACCGCGCGCTTGACGTTGAATGCCAGAGCCGCTTGGCACACGCCTCCGGTGACGCGGCGCTGTCTGACGCAGATCGCTCGGCGGCTCTCGACCTCATGGGCGTCGACGTGGTGAACGTCACCTACGGGCAGCTCGCAGACCCGCGACGCTTTGAGGCGCTCTCCCAGCTCGTGGCACAGAAGCTGGGCGTGCCCCACCGCGAGAAGACCGCAGGGCAGCGGGCGGCAGCGGAGCGTCTGCGCGCCGAGGTGTTCGTGGACTGGGCGACACTGCCGAACGTGTGAGGAGCAGCGCGTTCTTGTCGGCGCGTCGTTCTTGTTGGTGCGTCGTTCTTGTCGGCGCGCCACGCCCGACGCCCCACAAAAGTCCGGCGAGTTTTTCGCTCAACTGGGAAAACCCAAAAGTTCGGCCGACTTTTGCGGCCGCAAAAGTCACGCGAGCGAGAGGGGGGCAGCGGGGGCGAGCGGCGAGGAGGGGGGCAGCGGGGGCGAGCGGCGAGGAGGGGGGCAGCGGGGGCGAGCGGCGAGGGGGGGGGCAGCGGGGGCGAGCGGCGAGAGGGGGGG
>CALULC010000083.1 GCA_944321385.1 uncultured Atopobiaceae bacterium | reverse complement strand
GCGCGCGATCTTCTCGCTACGCCCAGCCCTTGCCGTCGGAGCCAAACTCAACCATGAGCTCCTTGGTGCGGGTGACGATGGCGTCGCGGCCGCCCTTGAGGAGCTTGCGCGGGTCAAAGCCCTTGCCCTCCTGGTCCTTGCCGGCCTCGATGTACTTGCGGGTGGCCTCGGCGAAGACGAGCTGGAGGTCGGTGTTGACGTTGATCTTGCAGATGCCGAGGGAGATGGCCTTCTGGATCTGGTCAACGGGGATGCCGGTGCCGCCGTGGAGGACGAGCGGCAGGTCGCCGGTCTCGGCCTTGATCGCGGCGAGCTGATCGAAGGACAGGCCCTCCCAGTTGTCGGGATAGATGCCGTGGATGTTGCCGATGCCGCAGGCGAGGAAGTCAACGCCCAGCTCGGCGATGGCCTTGCACTGCGCGGGGTCGGCGAGCTCGCCCTTGGCGGTCACGCCGTCCTCGGTGCCGCCGATGCCGCCGACCTCGGCCTCAACGGAGATGCCCTTGGCGTGGGCGGCCTTGACGACCTCCTCGGTGCGCTTGAGGTTGATCTCGAAGCTCTCCTCGTGGGAGCCGTCGTACATGACGGAGGTGAAGCCGGCCTCGATGCACTTGAAGACGTCGTCATAGGAGCCGTGATCGAGGTGCATGGCAACCGGGACGGTGATGTTCATGTCCTCGACGAGGTTCTTGACGAGGTCGGCAACGACCTTGTAGCTGGTCTGCCACTTGGCGGCGCCGGCGGTGCACTGGATGATGACCGGGGACTGAAGCTCCTCGGCGGCCATCAGGATGCCGGTGGCCCACTCGAGGTTGTTGGTGTTGAAGGCACCAACGGCGTAGTGACCCTTCTCGGCGGCCTTGAGCATAGCGGTTGCGTTAACGAGCATGTTGACCTCCATACGTTGTGTTGAACACGGAAGGACCGTACCGCGTCTATGATACCCCCACCAGCGGCGGCCAATGGCCCGCACGGCCAGATTTTCGGCCAGCTTGTAGGGTCTTCGTGGCGATTGGCGCCGCGGCGCACGTCACGGGCACCGACGGGTACGTAGAGAGAGTGAAATCGTTCACGGAAGGAGCCTCATGGCCGAGAAGAACGGGCGCCTCGCCGGCGTTCTCGGGGACTTCTCCGTCTCCCAGCTGCTCGCGACGGCGCTTGCCGCCGCCACCTCGTTTGCCCTCTCCACGCAGATCGGCATCGCCGGGTCCGTCATCGGAGCCGTCGTGGGTGCCGTTGCCTCCACGGTGGCGGGCCAGGTGTACCGCAACGTCCTCTCCGCGTCCGCCGAGAAGATCCGTGCGCTCGGCGGCGACGCCGCATCCGAAGCCGACGAGACGCGCCCGGTGGGGTCGGTGTCTGGGCGCGCCAGCGTTGAGGAGGTTGCGCCGTCCGGGACGCCCGTCGCCCCGCCCGCGGTCCGCGACGCCGTCCGCGAGCGCACGCAGGCACGCGTTCGCCGTCGCGTGGCGCTGGCGGCAGCAGCGGCCGGCATTCTAGCCGTGCTCGCCTACGCGCTCGTGGTGAACCTGGCCACGCAGGGCAACGGCATCGGCGCCAAGCCGCAGGCGAGCGCGCCCGCCACGCAGTCGCAGGAGAGCGCCGCCGAACAGCCGGCAACGCCCCAGGCACCCCAGCCGGAGGTCACGCAGCCGGAGAAGGACGAGATCAAGGAGGACGACGCGGACGCCTCGCAGGACGAGGGCACGACCGAGCCCACGACCCCGGAGCAGCCCGATCAGGCAGAGCCTTCCGAGCCGCCCGCGACGACCGAGCCGTCCGAGCCCACGGACGGCACCACGCCCCCGACGGGCGGCGACGCCAGCGAGACGACCCCCGATGCCCCGACGGACCCGAGCAAGCCTGCGGAGGACGGCGGGGCGCCGTCCGAGCCGGCAACGCCGACAAGCTAGCGCTGCCGCGTCGCGAGCGCACGTCCTTCTCGCCGCGCCCGCGCCGCCCGGTGCGCTTCTCGCCCCGCGCGCTTCTCGCCCGGTGCGCTTCTCGCCCGGCGCCCCTCTCGCCCAACACCCAAAGTGGGTAGAATCGTCTGCGGCACACCATCGAGAAGGGAGTCACATGGAGCGTCCGAACGCCTGGAAGAAGTACAGCGCCGAGCAGCTCGACGCGCTGCACTACCTCTGCGAGGGCTACAAGTCCTACATCTCCGAGAACAAGACCGAGCGCGAGTGCTGCGCCGCCGCCGTGGCCATGGCCGAGGAGGCCGGCTACGTGAACCTCTCCGAGCGCATCGCCTCCGGCGAGCCGCTCAAGGCCGGCGACAAGGTCTACGCCGTCAACCGCGGCAAGAGCCTCATGCTCCTGCACATGGGCACCGAGCCGCTCACGGCCGGCGTCAACATCCTCGGCGCGCACATCGACTCGCCGCGCCTCGACGTCAAGCAGGACCCCGTCGAGGAGAAGAACGAGCTCGTCACGCTGGACACCCACTACTACGGTGGCGTCAAGAAGTACCAGTGGGTCACCCTGCCGCTGGCCATCCACGGCGTCGTGGCCAAGAAGGACGGCTCCGTCGTGAACGTGGTCATCGGCGAGGACGAGGCCGATCCCGTCTTCTGCATCACCGACCTGCTCCCCCACCTCGGCGCGCAGCAGATGTCCAAGAAGGCCTCCGAGGTCATCGAGGGCGAGATGCTCGACGTGCTGGTGGGCAACCGCCCGCTGGTCATCGAGGAGGGTGCCGAGAAGGACGAGGAGGCCGAGAAGAGCCCCGTCAAGGCCGGCGTGCTTGCCATCCTGAAGGAGACCCTGGGCATCGAGGAGGAGGACCTGCTCTCCGCCGAGCTCGAGATCGTGCCCGCCGGCGCGGCGCGCGACCTGGGCCTCGACCGCTCGATGATCCTCGGCTACGGCCAGGACGACCGCGTCTGCGCCTACACGAGCCTCATCGCGCAGCTTGACTGCGAAACGCCCGCGCGCACGGCCGTGTGCCTGCTCGTGGACAAGGAGGAGATCGGCTCCGTGGGTGCCACGGGCATGACGAGCCACTTCTTCGAGGACGCGATGGCCGAGGTGCTCGAGCTCGCCGGCGAGACCGGGGCGCTGGCGCTTCGCCGCTGCCTCGCTGCCTCCAACATGCTCTCGAGCGACGTCTCCGCGGGCTTTGACCCCACGTTCGCGAGCGTCTTTGAGCCGAAGAACTCGGCGTACCTGGGCCACGGCCTCACGTTCAACAAGTACACCGGCAGCCGCGGCAAGTCCGGCTCCAACGACGCCGACGCCGAGTACGTCGCCACCATCCGTCGCGTGATGGACGAGGGCGGCGTCTCCTGGCAGACCGCCGAGCTCGGCAAGGTCGACGCCGGTGGCGGCGGCACGATCGCCTACATCCTGGCGACCTACGGCATGAACGTGATCGACTGCGGCGTGCCCGTGCTCTCCATGCACGCACCGTGGGAGACCACCAGCAAGGCCGACGTCTACGAGGCGTACCGCGGCTACCAGGAGTTCCTCAAGCTCGCATAGGGCATTCGGCTGCTGCAACGTTTGCCGCCCCACCTTTCACGCAGGGACTGCGCTTCGCGGAAGATCCCTGCTTAGAAAGGTGGGGCGGCTTCTTGTTGAGCGGCTGTCTGCAGCGGCGTGAGGAACTCCTGGTGGCCGTCGCTCAGGGCCTCCACCTTCTGGAGGGCACGGGGAGGGTCACTCGATGGCGAGCGTCACCTGGGTGTTGGGGAGGCCGGTCACGGTGGCGGTGGTGCGGCCGCGGTCCCAGCTGAGGAACGTATCGCTGTTGATCCGGAACTCCCACTCCTTGCCGGCCTCGTCGACGCCGCTGAGGTAGTACGTCGCGCCGCTCTCGCCGCTCACGTCCCTCGTCTCGACATCGTGCAGCTCGACGCGCACGGGGTCGAAGAGGTACGGCACGTCCAGCAGCGGCTGCCCCACAAAGACGTAGCAGGTAACCACCATGAGCGCGATGATGACCGCCCCGAAGATGCGCTCGCCCACGCCCTTGAAGTCGTCGCGCAGCTGCCGCGCCACCGCCACGACGCCAAAGGAGAAGATGGCAAGCCAGCCTGGAACGCCCACGAGCCGATACACCACCGCAATCGGCCCCTCGTCCGTCTTGCCCAAGGTAAAAAGGCCGATGAACCCCCACACGACGTAGCTGACCACGGCCAGGGGAACAATCACAATCAAGGCAATCGCCAGATAGCGGCGCCGGCGGTCACGGGCGGACTCCACGGGGGACTCGCTCGCCTCCGCCTCCTCCATCGCCGCCTTGAGCTTCGCGTACGTATCGTCCTCGTGCGCTTCCATATACCCCCTCTGCTCTCAGGACAACGTTAGCCTGACGCAAGGGGAAATGTTGGCTTGGCCGGCATCCCTTGCGCAACGCTTACGTCGCGGGCCAGGGCGGCCGGGCCGGGCAGGACCCTTTGCCGGAATCTCGGATTGCGCATGGCGAGAAGAACGCGTAGCTCGGGATTTTGCGGCCAGACGGCCGCATTTCCCAAGCTACGCGTTCGGTAGTTCAACTTCTATCACGCGCAGACGCGGATGTTGGAAATCCCCGGTTGCGCGTGGAGGCCCGGGGCCGAGGTTCTTCTCGCCCGCCCCTACAGGTCGGCCATCGTCTTGCCGGCGCCGACGAGGCCCTCGAAGTCGGCGGTGAAGGCGTCCACCGCGGCGTCGATCGCGGCGTTCTTGACCAGGCCCTCGATCACGGAGGAGGCGGCCGTCACGGCGCCCACGCCGTAGCGGGCGAGTTCGAGGATCTGCTGGGAGTTCTTGAAGCTCGCGGCGAGCACCTCGCAGGGGAGGTCGTTGGCGCGGAAGATGTCGTGGATCTCCATGGCCACGCCCACGCCGTCATAGCCCATGTTGTCGATGCGGTTGATGTAGGGCGCGGCGTAGGAGGCGCCGGCCTTGGCGGCGAGGATCGACGGGTTGGTTGTCACGCCGTCCACGGGGTAGTACTCCACCAGGCGCTTGATGGCGTTGACGTCGGCGTCGTCGATGATGAGCTTCATGAGGGCTTTCCTTTCGCTAGCGTGTCGGCGTGCAGAGGCGTGCAAAAGTGCCTGTCACTTTTGCACGCACTGCACATTACAGGGTCTGCTCGGTGCGGGCGATGATGTCGTCCTGGGTGGCGCGGGAGAGCACGTTGAAGAACGCGGAGTAGCCGGCCACGCGGACGATGAGGTCCTTGTGGCGCTCGGGGTGCTCCTGTGCGTCGATGAGGGTGGCGCGGTCCACGACGTTGTACTGCACGTGGTAGCCGTGCAGGCGGTCGAAGAACGTGGAGATGAGCATCTCGAGCTTCTGCTTGTTGCGCTCGGAGGCGAGCATCGTGGGCGCCATCTTCTGGTTGAGCAGCACGCCGCCCGTGATCTTCTCGGTGGGGAGCTTGGAGACGGACTTTAGACGGCGGTGGGGCCGTGGGTGTCGGCGTTGTGCGCCGGGCTGCAGCCCTCGGCGAGCGGCTCGTGGGCGTGGCGGCCGTCGGGCGTGGCCATGGTGCCCATGCCCTGGCCGACGTTGGCGCTGATCGAGGAGGTGCCGGCGTAGCGGATGCCGCCGATGGGGCCGCGCCCATGGCGCGTGTTGGGGCACTTGGCGATCTCGTCAATGTAGGACTGGTAGGCGTCCACGACGAGCTGGTCCACAGAGTCGTCGTCGTTGCCGTACTTGGGGGTGTCGTTCACGACGGAGAGCGAGAAGTTCAGCCACCACGGCACCGTGCCGCTTGCGCTGGGCGAGAAGAACGTCTGCGTGATCACGGACTCCCGCGTGAGCGACGAGGCGCGCTCCGATCTGGAGCGCGCCGGCGTGGAGCTCGTCTGCGCATAGCGCGGGGGCGTGCCGCCGACTATTCCGTCGCGCCGCCCTCGCCGTCGCGGTTCATCCGCTCGGCATAGGCGTGGGCGCGCTCGAGCTGGTCGTTCAGCACGTCAATGGTCTTGGAGAAGGACTCGTTTGCCTGCTCGCGGAACTTGTCGATGCTGTCGAGCGTGGAGAAGACCGCATCGTAGGCACGTCGCAGGGTCTCGGGAGAGACGCCGCTCGAGACCGCCTGCTGCTGCGTGCGCAGGGAGTTCTCCTGCAGGAGCTTGCTCGTGCGGTCAATCATGGCGTCCGTGGTCTTGTTGACCGCGTCGATCTGGTCGAGCACGAGCTTCTGGTTCTCAAGCGACTGCGCCACGATCACGGCCGTACGCAGCGCGGTCACCGTGGTGGTCTTGGCGCGCTCGACGCCACGCACGAGCTGGTCGTTGTTCTGCTGGATGATGCCCATCGAGAGGTAGGCCTGGATGGTCACGGCGGCCTGCGTCTGCACGTCCTGGCGACGCTGGCGCACCGCGAACAGGGCGTCTCTCTCGAGCGATGCCGCCAGCTCGGCGTTTCCCACCGCACGCTCCCGGTCGATGCGCGCCACGAGCTCGTCGTCGATGCTCGTGAGCAGCTCGTAGGCGCGCTTGAGGGTGCCCAGGTTGCCCCAGAGGCTGCGGCGCTCCACGTTGAGGGCGGCGTTGTCCCTGCGCAGCAGGTCCTGCCCCTTGCCGAGCGACAGCAGGATGGCGTTGAGCTGCTGCTGGTTGGACTCGTAGCGCTTGAAGTAGCGCTTCACGCGATTGGCGAAGGGCAGGGCCCCCAGCA
>CALULC010000082.1 GCA_944321385.1 uncultured Atopobiaceae bacterium | reverse complement strand
GCCGGCCGTCTGCTCGACAAGGCCGCTTCCAAGGGCATCATCCACAAGAACCAGGCCGCTCAGCGCAAGAGCGGCGTCCAGAAGCTCGTCAACACCATCAAGTAGCTTCTGCTCACAGAACGTGCCAAACGGACCCGGGGTGCTGCCCGGGTCCGTTTTTTTGTTACGCATGGAGCCCCCGCCGTCAGGCGGCTCCGCAGATGCGCGAGATGAGGCGAACCATCACCGTGCGCTCGTCCGCCCCGCTCTTGAGCGCTCGCTCAGCCCCGGCACACTCGGAGAGAAAGGCCTCGAGCTCCCCGTCCGAGAAGCCCCTGGCCCAGCGAAGGTGATTCTTCACCTGCCAGTCCTTCTTTCCAAGCTCCTCGGCAAGCGCCGCCGAGGCGCCTCGCGCAGAGAGCGACCGAGCGCACACGAGCTCACGCAGGCGCCCGGTCATAAGGGAGAGCAGTCCGAGCGCAGAGCCGTCGAGAAGACGGTAGAGCGCAAGGGCGCGATGGGCGTCCCGCTCGCTCAGCCTGTCGAGAAACTCCCAGGGCTTCACCTCCGCGACGCGCGCAACGTGTCCCTCGACAAAGTCCCTCGTGATGACGCCGGACCCGCCGAGAAGGGCGGCGAGGGTCGAGACCTGGGTGTCGAGCATCGTCGTGGACTCCCCCACCCGCGCAACGAGCTCGCGCGCGGCGTCGAAGTCGATCGAGACGCCATGGGCGGCGGCAAGCTTTTGGACGTAGGGCGGCAGGTCGCGTCCCTTTCGCGCCGCGCACTCGATGACGGAACGCGCGCCGACCTTCGCGACGGCCTTGTAGAGGCGCGTCGTCTTTGCGAGCGTCGTCGCCACGAGCGCGAGGGTGCAACCCTCGTTGGGGTTCTCGAGATAGCGGACGATCGCCTCGGACACCGCCTTCGGCAGCTTGTCGGCGGGCTCGATCACAACGACGCGCCGGTCCCCGCCCATCGGAAGCGTGTTGAGGGACGCGAGTACGGAGACCTCGTCGAGGTCGCCCGTGGCCTGGATCTCCTCGAGGTTGAAGGCGGCAAAGGGGCCGTCGACGCGAGCGCGCAGCCTCGCTACGGCCTGAGAGCGCTTGAGCTCGTCGGGCCCCACGATGAGATATGCCGGCAGCAGCGCGGGCTTCTCGGGCATGCTTCCTCCCCGGATCGTCGTCATCCCCTACGGCGGAGATGACTGGTCGCCAACCTCTCCCAGTCTATCATCCACGGGCGTCCATCTCTGACAACTCACGACCGGACCCTCCGCGCCAGGCTCCACGCAAACGTCGCCCACGTCCTTGGTGCAGAGAAAGACCGAGCCGCACTCCTCGAGCGTCTCCACGCAGAGAGGGTCCGGGTGCCCGTAGGAGTTCCCCTCTCCCGCGCTCGCGACGCTCACCTCCGGCTCGAGCACGCCGGCAAGCTCGCTCGTGACAGACGCCTCGGAGCCGTGATGGCCCACCTTGAGCAGGTCCACGTCTCCCACGAGCCCCTCTCGCGCGGCCTCCCCCACCACTTCCGCCTCGGCGTCTCCGGTGAGAAGTCCCGTCAGGGTCCGTCCGTCATCGTCAAAGAGGAGTCTCATCACAAGAGAGTCCTCGTTCTCGCTGCCGTCGACCGGGAGCCGCGGAGACACAACGGCCAGCGAGAAGCGCCCGACGCGCAGCACGTCTCCGACGGAAAGGCCGCTCACCTCGGCGCCGCCCGCGTCTACGGACACCCCCTCGGCCACGTAGACGCGCTCGGTGCCATACATCTTGAGAACGGCGTCGAGCCCTCCCACATGGTCGTCATGAAGGTGAGTGAGGACGATGGCGTCGAGATGGACCACGTGGTTGCGCGCAAGCGCCTCGAGAACCCCTTCGTTCAGCCCGGTGTCCACAAGAACCGAGGAGCCCCCGTCCGTCACGAGGACCGCGTCCGCCTGCCCGACGTCGAGCACGCGCACGCACGCGGGCGCGAAATACCTCCATCTCAGGAAGAGGCAGAGCGCGACGCTCGCAACCAGCGCGGCGGGCACGAGAAGTCGCGCACGGGTAAGTCGTGGCCACAAGGCAAGCAGAAGGGCGAGCGCGAGAGCGAGCGAAGCCAGGGCCGGCCCCTCCTCTACGCTCAGGTTCACGCAGGCGCCAGGAAGCGCCACAAGAGCGCGCGCAACGGCAACGAGCGGCGAAGAGATGAGCTCGCACAGGCCGATGACCATCCCCTGGGGACCAGGCGCAAAGCTCAGAACCACCACCAGCATCCCCAAAACGAGCAGGACCGAGAAGATCGGGCCAAGAAGCACGTTCGCCAGGGGTGCCACAAGGGAAAGCGTGCCGAACGTCGAGCACGTGAGAGGCGCCGTGACGACCTGGGACACCAGCGTCATGGAGAGAGCCTCAATGACGGGACCGCGTACGCGCCGAACCGAGCGCAGGATACCTGAACCCTCCGTCTCTGAAGTCCCGAGGCTGAAGAGGACCTCGAGCGCGTAGCGAACGTATGGCCCGAGGGCGCAGATTCCGCACACGCTGGCAACGGACAGCAGGTAACCCAGGCGTCCCGTGACGCCAGGCTCCACAAGGGCCATGACGAGCCCGACCAGGGCGGCGGAGGAGAGCGGGTGCGCCCGCCTCCCAAAGACCCCCGAGAGGCCTGCCACCAGCGCCATGACCCAGGAGCGGACGGCGGAGTCGGGGGCGCCGCAGAAGACGACGAACGCACCAGTGAGCAGCAGGAGCAGGGCTGTTCTCGCAAGAGGGCGCATCGGAAGCCGAGAGAGCAGCGCACCGGCGACGGCGCACACGAGCACGAGATGACCGCCGGATACCGCAACGAGATGCGATATGCCGCAGGCGGCGAAGAGATCGTCGAGCCCGCGCCGTGTCATGCCGCCGGTGGACCCGCACACTGCTCCGGCGACAAGGGCGCGACCGTCCGAGGACGCGGCGTCGAGGCGATCAAGGACCTCCGAGCGCGCTCGGAGGACCGCACCCCACGCCCCGTCCGGCTCGCGGAGCTCGGTGACGGCAACGACGCGTATCGTCCCGCAGAGCCCCTGCGCCCGAGAGCTCGCGCCCCACGCATCCTTCTCGTTGGGCGAGAAGCGCCCCACGCAGCGAACCCTCGAGCCGAGCTCCAGCGGGTCGTTGGCGAGGAGCCACACCTCCCCTGCCGTCCCGTCCTCCCCCGCGCGACGGACGGAGGCCCTGCCGCGCCAGCCGGCAGCCCCCTCGCTCATGTCCGATTCCACGGAAAGCTCCCAGGCCGAGACGGGAGACGAGGAGAGCGCCACGGCGAGGCGACCTTGCCGGTCAAGCTCGTGGGCGCAGGCAAGCGAGGCGAGCGCCACGCAGGAAGCAACCGCCGCCACCGCCGCCGCCCATCCCCCTTTGCAGGTGGAGCGCATAGCGAGAAGCGCGAGGACAAGGCTGGCGGCTAGGACGGGAACGGCAAGACCTGCGAGCAGAAGGGGCTCTGCATCTGCACGAAGGACCAGGCGCATGAGGGCGATCGAGGCGAGGAGCGCCCAGAGCGTGGTTGGGAGCAGGGGCCGCTCCGGCCTCTGAGCGGGCTCAGACACAGACCATCGCCTCGAGACGCTCGAACTTCTTCTCCCCGATTCCCGAGACGCGCATGAGGTCCTCTGGGGAGGAGAAGGGGCCGTTCTTCTCGCGGTCCTCGATGATCGCGCGAGCCGTGGACTCCCCCACCCCCGGAAGCTCGTCAAGCTCCTCCGCGGTTGCGGTGTTTAGGTTGATGAGCGTGCTCTCGCCCTGCCCGGACTCTGTACTGAGATCAGGAGGTACCTCCTCGCCCTTGTGCGGGACATAGACCTTCTGGGCGTCTGAAACGAGCGCCGCGAGGTTCATGGCCGAGGTGTCCGCCCCCTCGGCGAGTCCGCCGGCCGCTTGGACGGCGTCTCTCACCCGCGCCCCCTCTTCCAGCTCGTAGACGCCAGGAGAGCGGACTGCCCCGTCCACGTGAACGACGATCACGCGGACCATGGCCCCCTCGACTCCGCCATCCATCTCTTCCGTCTCCTGCGCGGGTTCCGCCCCCTTGGGCGCCTCGTCCCCGCCGCGCTCGACGACGACCCCCGCCCCCGATCCGCGCACCATGATGCCGATGACCAGAGCGACGGCCACAAGCGCAACCGTTCCCAGCGCGACGCCGATTCCCGCGCTCGCCCCAAAGCGACGCGCGAGGCGTCCGGCCCTTCTCCTTCCAGCCTGTGCCACGTTCACCACCCCCTCCAAACAGCATGCCCCGAAGAGTGGTGCCGACCTGCGAGCGTCTGAGAAAGTCGGGCGCAAACTGACGCCAAATCGCGCCAAACTGACACACACGAAAAAGACCCACGTAAACGCGGGTCTCAAGTAATAAGTTATCTAAGTAAGCCCATTCGCTCGCAAGGGGTTTGCTACCGTTCGGCAGCCTCCCTGCCCAAAAGCTCCCTATGGTGGGGACGAAGCGGTCCCTTAGGGGCATGATAGGACGGGCACTGCGAGAAGTCCCTCCACTCGACGTTGGCCACAAGGTCCTCGACCATTCCCTCATGATCGAAGCTCTCCCAAGCATCGAGAACCGCCTCGAGGCGAGCGTGGGTCTCCGGACGCCTCGGCATGAAGAGGGTGCAGCAGTCAGGCGCCGTTTGGCAGCAGATATCATAGGTGCCGATCTCATGAGCGCGGGCGATGATCTCCTGCTTGTCGGAGCCGATGAGCGGCCGCAGGACGGGGATCGTGACGGCCTCGTTGACAGCGGCGATGTTCTCAAGGGTCTGAGACGCGACCTGCCCGAGAGACTCGCCGGTGACAAGGGCCTTGGCGCCCTCGAGACGGGCGATGCGCTCGGCAACCTGCAGCATGACGCGGCGGTACGTGATGATGCGCAGCCCCTGGGGGACGGCAAGCGAGATCTCCCGCTGACGCTCGCCAAACGGAACGACGTAGAGCCTCCCCACGATTCCGGAGGGGGCGAGCGCGTCCACGAGGTCCTGGCAGAGCCACTCGCTCGTGTCCGAGGTCATGGGACGTCCCGAGAAGTGCACCGGCACGCAGATCGCGCCACGACGACCGACCATCCACGTGGCGACGGGCGAGTCGAAGCCGCTGGAGAGCAGGCTCACGACCTTGCCCGCGGTGCCCACCGGGAGCCCGCCGACGCCGGGAGCCGAGGAGGCGTAGACGTACGTGGACCCCTGCACCACGTGAACGACGACCGTGACGTCGGGGTTGTGGACGTCGACCTTCTTGTCGGGAAACGCCTCGCAGAGGGCCGACCCCACGATCTGGTTCATCTCCAGGGTGTGGACCGGATAGGTGGTAGAGGACCTTCTCGCGTGGACCTTGAAGGTGACAAAATCGGGGGCCTCACCGAGTGCACGAACTGCGGCAGCCCTATACTCGCCCTCGTCGAGTCCGCACTTGTAGGCAAGCGAGACGCGGGCGACGCCGGGAACCCGGCGAATCGCGCTCGCAAGCTCCTCGCTCGCCTGCCTGTCCTCGGTCTCCACGACAACGTACCCGGAAATGCGCGAAATCGCAGAAACCCCCCACCCCGCGAGAGCGCGATGGAGGTTTGTGACGAGCTGGTTCTCAAAGGTGGAGCGATTCTTTCCCTTGAGACCGATCTCGTGATAGTGAACGAGGCAAAGACGCTCGGTCATGCGCACCTACAGAGCGATGGTGTTGGCGCCCTTGATGTCCTCGTCGAAGTTCTCCTTGACGAAGCTGAGGGTGCCGTCCTCGATCTCGGCCATGGCAACCGAGATGGGGTCCTTGCCGGAGACGACGGTCGTGATGTCGTCAAAGTCCTGGATGGCGGTCACGCGCAGGTGCTGACCGCGAACCATGTTGTTGATGTCGCAGGCGCGCTTGGACGCGAGAGAGCACAGGAGAAACGGGTTGTTCTCGGTCTTGTCGAGCAGGTTGTCAATCTCAGGCTTGATCACGGACATCTTGTGCGTGACCTCCGTCCTTCTCGTACGTGTGTATCACATCCTCGAGCTCGCCACAGGCGCGCTCGAGGTCATCGTTCACGATGCGAACATCGTATTCGCCGGCATGTCCCATCTCGGTGCGAGCGTTGGCAAGCCTCAGCTCGACGCTCTTCTCGTCCTCGGTGCCGCGCCCCCTGAGGCGGCGCTCGAGCTCCTCCATGCTGGGAGGCTCGACAAACACAAGGACGGCGTCGGGCATCACGGCGCGGACCGAGAGCCCCCCTTGGACATCGATCTCAAGAACGACCGATTCCCCGGTGGAGAGGACGCGCTCGACCTCGCTCACGAGGGTTCCGTAACGATGCCCGTGAACCCAGGCCCACTCGAGAAACTCCCC
This sequence comes from uncultured Atopobiaceae bacterium, assembly GCA_944321385.1. GTDB lineage: Bacteria > Actinomycetota > Coriobacteriia > Coriobacteriales > Atopobiaceae > Thermophilibacter. The sequence continues at coordinate 345 of CALULC010000082.1, read as the reverse complement.
GTTGGCGAGACGCCTGTCAAACTCGGCGTCATCCATGAAGTGATAGGAGACACCATCTACCTCCCCCTCTCGGGGGGAGCGTGTCGTCGCAGAAACCGTCAAGCCCAAGCAAGAGGAGCGCTCGCGCAGCTTTGCGACGAGCGTCCCCTTGCCAACGCCTGACGGTCCGGAGACGACGAAGATTCTGGCTCTTCTCTCCAAGTTACTTGACGAGAGCCTCAACGAGCTGCTCGCGCTGACGGGCGCCGAGGCCCTTGACGCGACGGGAGGCGGAGATGCCGAGCTCGTCCATGATCTTGGCGGCCTTGGCCTTGCCGTAGCCCGGGAGGGACTCGATGAGGGTGG
>CALULC010000081.1 GCA_944321385.1 uncultured Atopobiaceae bacterium | reverse complement strand
TAGACCGGGTTCTGGGCGCCCACGTGGGCCTCGGTGAAGAACGGCCCCTCGAGGTAGATGCCGCCGATGCGCGCGCCCACGAAGGACTCGTCACGGCCCTCGTCGGCCTCGGCGATGGCTGCGCAGGAGTCGGCGATCTGGTCGACGGACTCGGTGAACGTGGTGGGCAGCCAGCAGGTGGTGCCGCGGCGCGCGAGCTCCGCGCTCGAGGCGTTGATGCCCTCGGCGCTGCGGTCGGTGGTGGCGTGGTTGTAGAAGCCGTGGATGTGCGTGTCCACAAGGCCCGGGCCCACGATGCAGCCCGTGAGGTCGCGGATCTCGCAGTCCGGCGCGTCGGCGGTCCACATGCCAAACTTGCCGTCCTCGATGGTGAGGTAGCCGCCCTGCATGGTGGCGCCGGGCATCACGAACTTGTCGGCCTTGATGGCAAAGGTGCTCATGGCACTTCTCCTTACTCTTGGTTGGGCGCGGGGCCCAACGAATCCCGTACCTTGCTCCGTACATACCCTAGAGCATCCCACACAAGACGGCGCCCGCCCGCTTAAATCTGTGCGGACGGGCGCCATTTTCCTGCGGATGGGATGGCGAGAAGACCGGGTGCCTGAGGAGGCGTCTCACATGGGTCAACTCGCCAAATGATTCAAAAGGGGTCTGTTCCCAATTGAATCAGCGGCGAACTAGGCCTCGAAGGGGTGGATGGTCACGCCCTTGACGACGCGGTTGACGGTGCCGGTGGGGCTCGGCGTGTCGGGCGTGTTGCCCACGCGCACGGAGTTGAGCAGGGAGATCGTCTGCGCGACCATGATGAACGGGAGCGCGAGGTAGCCCTCGGGCAGCGCGTCGTAGCCGGCGAAAGTGAAGGACTCGCCCTCAAAGACCGGGCCGCAGTCCTGCTGGACGGCGATGGTCTTCTGCGCGATCTTGTCGCCGCCGATCTCATTGAGGATGTCGAGGTCGTACTGACGGGTGTACTCGTCGTTGTTCATGTAGACAAAGACGAGGGTCTTGTCGTCCACGAAGGACTTGGGCCCGTGGCGGTAGCCCATGGAGCTGTCCCAGGAGGTGGCCACGAGGCCGTGGGCGAGCTCGAGGATCTTGAGCTGGCTCTCCTGGGCAAGGCCCACGAAGGAGCCGGAGCCGAGGTAGGTCACGCGGTTGAAGTCGCCGGCCAGGAAGGCGGCAATCTCGTCCTCGCGGGAGACGACCTCCTCGCCCATCTTGGCGATCTGCTCGACCCACGCGGCCTTCTGCTCGAGGGAGGCAGCGTCGAAGATGAGGGTGGAGAGCAGCGTCATGCAGCTGTAGGAGCCGGTCATGGCAAAGCCCTTGTCGTTGGCGCGCGGGATGAGCAGCGTGAGGGCACGCGGGTCATCGGCGGACTCGACGGCAAGCTTGCCCTCGGGGGCGCAGGTGATGTTGAGGAAGCGGACGTTCTTCACATACTTGCCGGCAACCTCAACGGCGGCCAGGGACTCGGGGCTGTTGCCGGAACGCGCGAAGGAGACGAGCAGCGTGGGCTCGTCAGGGTTCAGGAAGTCGCGCGGGGCGGAGACGATGTCCGTGGTGGCGATGGGCTTGAAGTCGTAGAGGGAGACGTCACCGGCGTGACGCAGGTACGGCGCGGCGGTGTCGCCGACGTAGTCGGAGGTGCCGGCGCCGGTGAAGACGACGGACAGACGGCCCTCGCCCATGGCGCGGGCGTCGGCGAGGAAGGCCTCGATGGCGTCGAGGTTGGTCTTGTAGATGTCGAGGGTGTCCCTCCAGAGATCGGGCTGCTGCATGATCTCTGCGGTGGTGATGTGGGCGCCGAGCTTCTTGAGCTCGTCCTCGGTCATGGTGAACATGGCGCTTCCTTTCTGCCCCGGCTGCCCGGCGCCCAAGGACGGGAGCGCCGCCTCCGGAACTCTTGGCTAGGGCGTCCGCTGGTGGACGACCCTGTACTTGAACTGGTCCGCACGAGCCACCGAGAGCGTGTACTCGATGACCTCGTTGCTCGTATTGTACGTTACGCGCTCGAGGTCGAGCACGGGAGCGCTCTCCGCAATGTCAAGTATGTGCGCGTCGGACGGTCGTGCGACGCTCGCGTAGAACTCCTCCTCGGCAAAGCGGATCTTCTCGCTGTACACCTGCTCGATGATGTTGTAGAGCGGCATGCTCTCGAGGAGGTTTCGCTTGAGGGCGAGGAACTTCCGAACGGGCAGAAACGTCTGCTCGACCATCATGGGCGTTCCGTCAGCCGAGCGGAGCCGCTTGAGCTTGAAGAGGCGGTCCCCGGGGAGGATGCCCATCTTATCCGCCAGCTTCTTATCGGCGTCTATCTCGGCAAACTCGAGAATGGTCGTCTCGGGGACACGACCCATGGCACGCATCTGGTCGGTGAAGCTATAGGTCTGCATGAGGTTTGTGAGGTTGTTGGAGCGATCCATCACAAACGTGCCCCGCCCGTGCTTGCGCACGACGAGGCCAAGCTGCTCGAGCTCGCTCAGGGCGAGACGAACGGTGGTTCTTGAGAGCCCGTAGCGCTCGGAGAGCTCACGCTCGGAGGGAAGGAGGTCACCGGGGCGGTACTCGTGATCGATCTTCTCCATGAGAATGTCAACGAGCTGATCGTAGAGCGGCTGCTTCCGCGCTCTTGGTGCCATGGCGACCCCTTCCCTCCTTTCGTGCGATTGCGTTCCTGACGGCGCTACCAGCTACGTTGTGGCGAGAAGTGCGGGCTACTCGTCGTCGTCATCGGCGGCGGCGGAGTCGAGCGACATGGTGCAGACGCCCTCCTTGCCCACGGTCACGGCCTCGTCGACGAGCTCGGCGAGGGTGGAGGTGTCGGTGCGGGCCATGACGATGTCGATGAGCATCGGCAGGTTGGTGCCGGCCACGACGGCGATGTTGTCGAGCTGGCTGGTGAGCAGCATGGACTGGTTGAACGGGGTGCCACCCATGAGGTCAACAAAGACGAGGACGCCGTCGGTGTCGTTGCGCATGGCGGTGACGGCCTCGCGGAGCTTGTCGGCGTAGGCGCCGGCAGCCTCCTCCTCGAACGGGACGATCTCGAACTTCTCCTGCGGGCCGGCGACCATGTCGACGGAGCTCTTGAGACCGTTGGAGAAGTGGCCGTGGCCGGTGAGGATAAAGCCAATCATGTTGTTCCCCTTTCATCTGTGCCGCGGTCCGTCCGCGACGCTATCCACATATGGTACGGCGAAAGACGCTGGTAGGCTAGGCTATTCTGCCTTTTCTGCAGCATTGGGCCGAGGCTCGGGAGCGTTGGCTCGGGCCAGCTCCTCGTAGCGGCGCTTGTACTGCTTGGCATGCGTCTTGTCGCCCTTGTTGGCATATTGCTTGGAGAGCAGGTAGCAGAGCTTGCCCTGCAGCTCCGGGCCAGCCTTCTTGAGCATCTTCTCCATCTGGTCGATGTAGTTGTAACGCTTCTTGAAGACGATCTCATAGGTGAGCTGGCAGTCGTTGACGACGGCGGGGTTTGCACCCTTGGCCGCCTTTAGCTGGGCGAGGGTCTCCTTGGCACGGTCCTTCTCGCCGATCTGCGCGAAGTAGTTGAAGGCGAGGGTGAGAACCTCCGCCTGACGCTTGGGGGTGTGGCGCATGCGAACGACGAGGTCGATCATGCGCGTTGCCATCTCTTTGTTCTCCATCGCCTCGTAGCAGAAGAAGCGACGGCTGTACTGCTGATAGGTGGTCATGGTAACGCGGGCGGGAAGGGCGTCGAGGGTTTCGAGCGCCTCCTGATAGTGCGCCGTTGCGAAGAAGCCTTCGTACCTTGCGTTGTAGTAGCGCCTGAGGGCCTCTCTCGCCAGGATGTAGACGACGATGAAGACCACGACCACGATGACCCAAACAGGGAGTTGCACGAAAAGAAACCTTTCTATAGAGAACGGGCGCACATCTCGGGAGATTGGACTCAAACGCGAGGTAGGAGTCGTGAGATGTGCGCCCGTCCAGGGGTTGTCACAAGGGACTTCGTGCGGTGCCCGGTTGCCCGGGCACCGCATAGAGGAAAGAATCCTAGCCCTTGGCGACCCAACCGAGGGCACCGAAGACGATGCCGATGACGAGGACGATGAAGATCGCCTTGGTCGAGGTCATACCCTTCTTGCCGAGAATCCAGTACACGAAGCCAACGAGGGCCGCGGGCACGAGCTTCGGGCAGATGTTGTTCAGGATGTCCTGGATGTTGATGGCGACGCCACCGATCTCCGGCACGGCGGAGACGACGATGCCCACGTTGGTGGAGACGAGCGCGCCGACCATGAAGACGCCCATGACGGTGGCGGCGTCGGTGATGGCGTTGAGCTTGTCGGACATCGTGGTGACGAGCTTCATGCCCTGATCGTAGGCAATGTAGGTCTGCTTGCAGCGGAACCAGTCAACGACGATGTTGACGGCGATCCAGATGAACAGACCGAGCGGGTTGCCCTCGATGGCCATGTTGGCGGCAAGAGCGCCGAAGATGGTCGGGAGGAGGGAACCAAAGATGGAGTCGCCGATGGAGGCGAGCGGGCCCATGAGGCCGGTCTTCAGGGAAGCGACGGTCTCGAGGCTCTCAACACCGTCGGTCTCCTCGAGGGCGAGGTCGATACCCGTGATGATGGTGTTGAGGAAGTTGGAGGTGTTGAAGAACGGCGCGCAGTGGGTGCGGCAAGCGGTCTTCAGCTCCTCGGTGCCATCCCCGTAGATCTTACGGAGCTGGGGAAGGATGATCCAGAGGTAACCGGTGTGCTGCATACGCTCGTAGTTCCAGCCAGCCTGGAAGCCAACGAGGTTGCGACGGTTGATCTGCTGGAAGTCAGCCTTAGTAAGCTTGTATCCCTTAGAGCTCATCGTCGTCATCTCCCTCCGCGCCAGCGGCGACCGCGGCAGGAGCGGCCTGGCTCTGCTTATAGTAAATGTAAGCAAGGGCGAAGCCGATCAGAGCGATCGTAAGCATGGACAGGCCCTTGTAGCCGCCACCGACGGCAACAGCGGCATCCTCGCCGAGCAGGCTGTTGAGGCCAGTGGCAAGAGTGCTGGCGTCGGTGCCGAGGGTGACGATGCTGGAGAACGCGGTGCCGAGAAGGGCAGCGATGATGAAGCCGAGAATCAGGTAAGCGACGTGCTTCTTGACCGGCAGGTAACGGAGCAGGATGGCGAAGCCGACGGCCGGCAGCATGCCACCGGCGACGGTGAGGCCGGTGCCGAGCCAGGCGAGATCGCCGTTGAGGGCGGTGGTGATGGCGTCAACCAGACCCTGGCCGAAGGCGAGGGCGAGGAAGACCGGGATCATACGGGAGAGGCACCAAGAGACAGCGCCCATCCAGTAGTGAACGTTGTAGGCGCCCCAGTTCATCTTCTCGACGTCGGCGTCGCAGGCGTGACCCCAGAAGGTGTTGGCCATACGACCGAGGATGTCGGTGTAGACGAGGATCGCGGCCACGGGCACGCCGAGGGCGGCGAGGGCCTGCTCCGGGTCCATGCCGGAGCTCACGGCGAAGGCCGTGGCGATCAGGGTGCCGGAGTTGGCGTCGATGCGGGAAGCGCCGCCGAAGGTGCCAACGCCGAGGATGGTGAGCTGCATGCTACCACCGATGAAAAGACCAGTTGCCATGTCGCCCATGACGAGGCCCGTGATGAAGCCGGAGAACACGGCGGAGCCGGCGCTGGAGTACCAGTGCAGCTCGTCCATGATCTGGAAGCCCGCATAGAGCGTGAGCAGAAGAATCTGCCACCACTGAATCATGGTTCTTTCCTCCTTCTAACAAACTCGAAAATCTCTTACGAATACGCTATATCGTTGCGGCGCATCTCCCTACACCGCGTAGCGCCTGTTAGGGCTTGAACGTCTCGGGGCTGTTCTGCGGGGTGAGCTGGATGACCATCTTCACGCCCAGCTTGTCGAGCTCCTCCAGAGCATCGACGTCGTCCTGGCCGCAATTGATGTTGCGGTTGTAGGTCTTGACGATGTCCATAGAGGTGATGTTGCCGAGGATGATCTCGTCGAACTTGACGCCGGCCTTGACCATCTCAAGGTAGACGCCCGGCTTCTTGACGACGATGAAGAGACGCTGGTCGTCGTACTTGCCGGCGAGGATGTTCGCCACGGCCTTCTCGACCGGAAGAACAGAGAGCTTGCAGGTGGCGGGGGTGGCCATGCGCAGGACCTGCTTCTGCGTGGCATCTCCGGACACCTGGTCATCGACGACCATGAAGCGGCTGACCTGACGGGCGTTGGCCCAGAGGTTGCCGACCTGGCCGTGGATGAGGCGGAAGTCAACGCGTGCACCAACAATCATGTTACTCAACTCCTTCTTTCTCGAGGTGGTTGATGAGGGGCTCGGAGCGCAGGGAGATGTTGTCGCAGACGGTCCCCTCCGTCTCAAACAGCACGAGCTCGTTGACGCCGGCGCGTGTGAAGCCATGGGGGACGTAGAGCGTGGAGGCGGGACCGATCTCCCAGTACCTGCCCACGTTGACCCCGTTGACAAACGCGACACCCTTGCCAAAGCCCGTAGTGTCCAGGAACGTGTCTGCCGGCTCGTCGAGCGTGAACTCAAAGCGCGAGAAGGACGGCGTCCCCTCGGCCCAGCCGGCGGAGTAATCGATTTTAGAGACATCCTCGAGGGAGAGGCAATAGGCATCCCAGTCGAGGACGAAGTGAAGATCGACGCAGACACCCGTGCGGATGCCCTTGCGCTGCGTGTCCGCGAGGAACTTGTGGCCGTAGTTGACGCGGCCCATGTTCTCCACGAG
>CALULC010000080.1 GCA_944321385.1 uncultured Atopobiaceae bacterium | reverse complement strand
ATGACGTCCTTCATGGCCTGGCGCGTGGCGAGGGCCTCCGGCGAGTCCATCGCGCTCTGCCAGGGCTCGGTCACGCGATAGAAGCCGTAGTTGAGAGCCGGCTGGAAAGCAAAGAAGTTCACGGCCACGGCACCGTTGCGCTCCGCGATGCCGCGCAGCACGCCGTTCACACCCGGGACGTCGCCCACCGGGGTCCAAACGTCATCGGTCCAGACGTAGCGGCCCGAGAACTCGTTGGGCTCGGCCCGGCAGGACTCCTTGAACCAGGGATGCTCGATGGAGGTGTGCCCGGGCACAAGGTCGAGAAGAACATGCATGTCACGGGCATGCGCCTCAGCAAAGAGCCGCTCGAGGTCCTTGTTGGAGCCGTAGCGCGGGGCCACCTGGCAGTAGTCTGCCACGTCGTAGCCCGCATCGCCGAAGGGGGACGCGAAGCACGGGTTGAGCCAGAGAGCGTTAGCACCCAGCTCGCGCACGTAGTCGAGCTTCTCGATGATGCCCTGAAGGTCACCGATGCCGTCGTCGTTGGTGTCGTTGAAGCTCTGCGGGTAGATCTCGTAGAAGACCGCGTCGTCGAGCCACGTGCTCATGGGCGTTCCTTTCTCGCTCCTCGTTTCCCTCTTCGGATTGGAAACGTTTCCAGTTGGGAGAATTATATTGCACCTTCAACGTAGCGCAAGCGAAAAAACGGCAACTGATGTGAAATCGGTCCCTTACGTGATGTCCAGGCGTCGAATCGTGAAGTGCTGCGGGCAGTCGCCCTCCTCGCCCGGCAGCTCAAAGGTGCCCTCGCGCAGGGTGGCCCAGCGTGCTCGGCCAACATAGGCCGGCCACTCGCCGTTGTCCGACATGTGCACGAGCGTCACGGGACCCACGGCCTCGCACTCCAGTTTGTCGAGAAACGCCGTGAGCACCGGCGTGTCAAACGGGTTGAACAGATAGACGTGCGTATAGCCGGCAAGCGGGAGGTCGAGCACGCTGCCCTCGACCACCCTCACGTTGGGATAGCGCGCGGACCACGCGGCGGCCTGCGCCGCGAGCGCCGGGTCCAGCTCGACGCCCGTCACGCGGCCGGGCAGCGCCGCGCCCACAAAGTACGCGAGCACGCGTCCGGCACCGCAGCCCACGTCGAGCAAGTGGGAGCCCGCACCGAGGTCCAGCCCACCAAAAAGGTCCTCGAGCACGGCGTAGGGAGTGGCCGTGGGGTCATGGGCGCCCACGTCGGCATGGCGCGTCCTCTCGACACGCTCGAGCGAGCTTCCGGCAACGGCCAGATCGCGCTGCAGGTCGTCGTCACGCATCGAGCCAGAACCCCTCGACCGGTTTGCCGTGGTCGTAGAAGCGCTCGTCCTTCTCGCCAATCTGGCGCAGCACCCGGCACGGGTTGCCTGCCGCCACCACACCGGCGGGCACATCACGCGTGACCACGCTGCCCGCGCCCACCACGGAGCCCGCGCCAACCGTCACGCCCGGCAGCACCACGCACCCGGCGCCGAGCCACGCGCCCTCGCAGATGCGGACGGGCTTGTTGTACTGCAGCCCCTTGGCGCGCAGTCGCGGCGAGACGGGGTGCGCGGCCGTGCAGATGGTGACGCCGGGGCCGATCATGACGTCGTCCTCGATGAAGATGTCGGCGTCGTCCACCAGCGTGAGCCCCATGTTGGCGTATACGTTGTTGCCCAGGTGCAGATTGGCCCCGCTCCAGTTGGCATGCAGCGGAGACTCGATCATGCACCCCTCGCCCGCCTCGGCCACAAGCTGACGCAGAAGGGCGTCGCGTTCCTCCGAGCTGCCAAATGGCAGCGTATTGTAGGCGTCCAGCACGTCACGCCGACGCCCCTGCTCCGCGAAGAGCTCCGGATCGTTGCAGACGTAGAGCCTGCCGTCGGCCATTCGCTGCCGCACTTCCGTGAGGTCCATCGAGCCTCCGATCTTCTCGTGAGCATCCTGTTTTGCCCAACCTATCCCCAAAGTCCCATGTTCGACATCGCATAGAGCGGGACGTTTCTCATCCAGTCCTGTTCGCGGTAGCCCGACAAGCTGAAGCGGACAGACGTGACCTCCGGATGGGCGGCCTTGAACGCCCTCAGGCTCTTTGCCCGCAGGTTCTCCTCCGCCTTCACCTCGATGGCGTAGACACCGTTTGCGCGCTGCACGAGAAAGTCGATCTCACCCGACGAGTTCTCGGCAGACCAGTAGTACGGCGTGAGCCCGCAGTCGGATACGAGCTGCTGGCAGACGTACTGCTCAGTAAGGGAGCCCTTGAACTCCTCGAAGATCTCGCTGCCGCCGACGACGGTCTCCCTATCGAGCCCCGCCATCGCGCCAAGCAGACCGACATCAACAAGAAAGAGCTTGAAAGCCGTGTCGTCAGCATAGGGGGCCAAGGGAATGCCGGGCTTTGAAATCCTGCGGACGAGGGTCGTGATCCCCGCCTGGGTGAGCCACGTGATACCCGTCTGGTAGTTCCGTGCCCGCGCACCCGAAGCGATGTGGCTGAACACGAACTTCTTGTTTTCGCGACCCAGATGCGTCGGGATAGACCTCCATGCGGCAAGCGTGTGCTCGGTCTCGGTCCTGCCGAGATGCTTCGAGATGTCGCGCTCGTAGCCGCGCAGGACCTCTAGCTGAACCTCGCGCGCGTCCTCAAGGAGACCTCGCTCGAGGAAGGCGCTCACCGCCTCCGGCATACCGCCCACATAGTAGTACTGGCGGAGGAGCGGGACAAACTTGCTTGAAAAGCTGTTGATGAGTGCAGTGTCATCCGTATCGATGAGGTCGCAAAGCGTCCGGTTCCCCGTTGCGACAAGAAACTCCCGAAAGCTCAGGGGGTAGAGGTCGAGCGTGTTCACCTTCCCAACGGGATATCCGCTGCCCTCATGCGCCGTGATGCCCAGAAGAGAACCGGCCGCAGCCACCGCGTACCCAGGCGCGTTCTCGCAGAAGTACTTGAGGCTCGTAAGAGCCTTCGGGCACGCCTGGATCTCGTCGAGGACGATGAGGGTATCGCCCTCGGACACAACCTGCCCCGTCTCGAACCGGATGGCCGAGACGATTCGCGGGATGTCGTAGCCCAGCTCGAACTGCTCGCGCATCCTGGGGTTGTCGTCGAGGTTCACGTACGCGACGTTCTCGAACTGCGTCCTGCCGAATTCCCTGAGCAGCCACGTCTTTCCCACCTGGCGCGCGCCGTTGAGGATGAGCGGCTTGCGACGGGGCCTATCCTTCCAAGCAACAAGCTCATCCATGAGGAATCGTTCCATACAAGCCCCTCCCCTAGAATGACTGTGGCCTTATTTTCGCACAGAATGGCGAAAATAAGGCCATAGTTTAGCCATCTTTGGAGAAAATTAGGTGGAACTTTACTCCCACTCGATCGTGCCGACGGGCTTGGGCGTGAGATCGTACGTCACGCGGCAGATACCCGGCACCTCGGAGAGGATGCGGTCGGTGATCTTCTTGAGCAGTGCCCAGTCGAGCTCGGGCACCGTGGCGGTCATGGCATCAACGGTGTTGACGGCGCGGATGACGGCCGGCCAGTCGTAGGCGCGCTTGCCGTCGCGCACGCCGGTGGCGCGCATGTCGGGCACAACGACAAAGTACTGCCAGACCTTGCCGGCAAGGCCCGCCTCGGCGAACTCCTCGCGCAAGATGGCGTCTGCCTCGCGCAGCGCCTCCAGGCGGTCACGCGTGATGGCACCGAGGCAGCGCACGCCCAGGCCCGGGCCCGGGAACGGCTGGCGCTCGACCATGCCCTCGGGCAGGCCAAGCGCACGGCCCACCACGCGGACCTCGTCCTTGAAGAGCAGACGAACGGGCTCCACGAGCTCAAACTGAAGGTCATCAGGCAGGCCGCCCACGTTGTGGTGCGCCTTCACGCCGTCGGACTCAACGATGTCGGGGTAGATGGTGCCCTGCGCCAAGAAGTCGACGTCATCGGCGACCTTGCGGGCCTCCTCCTCAAAGACGCGGATGAACTCGGCGCCGATGATCTTGCGCTTGCGCTCGGGCTCGGCCACGCCGGCCAGCAGGTCGAGGAAGCGGTCCGTGGCGTCCACGTAGACGAGGTTGGCGTCCATCTGGTTCTGGAAGACGTCAACGACCTGCTCGGACTCGCCCTTGCGCATGAGGCCGTGGTTCACGTGCACGCAGATGAGCTCCTTGCCGATGGCCTTGATCAGCAGCGCGGCAACCACGGAAGAATCGACGCCGCCAGAAAGAGCCAGCAGTACCTTCTTGTCGCCGACCTGCGCGCGGACGGCCTCGACCTGCTCGTCGATGAAGGCCTGCGCAAGCTCGGGGGTGGTGATGCGCTCCATGTTGTCCGGGCGCTTGTTCGGGAGGTCCATGCCAGCTCCTTTGAACGGGGAATCGATGCTCTAATTCTATCGTGACTCGGGCGCGCGCCACCGCTCTCTTTATCGAGTGTGCACCAACCGAGAAAAATGCCTTCAAGAGCGAAATTTTTCTCGGCTGGTGCACACTCGACGACAAAAGCCTCCCTCAGAGATGCCGAACCCGCTAACCACGCGGCGGAACGATGACGTCGTAGCGGACGGCCTTCCCCGCGAGCGAATGGCTCGGCTTGACGCCCGCAAGCCACGGCCCCTTGGGCGGCCGCTTGATCACGATCTTGCGCGGGCGCGCGGCAAGCGCGGCGTCCAGCAGTTCGTCCTCGTTGTCACAGGGACGCTCGAGGTGGTGCAGCAGCTGGAACTTCTTCTTCACCGCGGCGCTCTTGGTGCGCTCGGGAAACATCGGGTCCAGAAACACCACGTCCGGCGAGAAGTCCAGCTCGCGCAGGCCCGCCACCGAGTCTCCCTCGACGAGCCCCATCCGCGCAACAGTGCCTGCGAGCTGCGGTTCGTTTGCCGCCCGCTCGAGCGCGTCACGCAGGAGCGCCGCAATCACCGGGTCCTGTTCGAACATCGTGACCGTAAAGCCCGCCGCAGCCAGGAGCAGCGAGTCCTCCCCGAGTCCCGCCGTGGCGTCGACCGCCGTAGGCGCCTCCGCTCCGCGCACGCGCGCCGCCCGCACGAGCAGCTCGCGCCCCAGCCGGTCCGGCCGCAGCCGCGGCAGCAGGCGCGCAAAGTCCGCCCGCAGGACCATGCCGTCACCCACGAGCGCAAGCCCCTCGGCGTCTCGCCGCAGCTCAACGCCCGCCCCTTCCAGCATTTTGGAGTCGGTGCCCATTGTGTTTTCCTCCAGCAGCCCACCCGCCGCGTCAGATTTGCTCTAGCATGACACGCGACCAGCGCGGAGTCGAGCAAAAGGAGCGCACATGTCAGAAGCGATGGCAACGATCAAGGCCAAGGTGCCCGTGCGCCTGGGACTCACCGTCATCTGCGCCGGCGGCTTCATGGACGCGTACTCCTACCTGCTGCACGGCCACGTCTTTGCCACGGGACAAACGGGCAACATCGTGCTGCTCTGCATGAACCTCGCCGAGGGTGCATGGCTCGGCGTTGCCCGCTACCTGGTCTCCATTTGCGCGTTTGTCCTCGGCGTCATGCTCTCCCGCCACATCCTGTTCCAGGTCCACGACGGCAGGACCCATGGGATGCAGCGCTGGGTCGCCGTCTTCGAGGCCGTGGCATTTGCGGCGATCGCCCTGCTGCCCGCATGGACCCCGCACCTGATCGTGAACAGTGCCATCTCGTTCTGCGCCGCCGTCTCGTACGAGAACTTCCGCCAGTTTGGCACCAAGTCCGCCTACGCAAGCGTCTTCTGCACCGGCAACCTGCGCTCCTTTGGCGAGACCCTCTACGACGGCCTCTTCAAGAAGGACGCCCACGAGCTGCACCGTTCGCACCGCTACGCGGCGCTCGTCATTTCGTTTTGCGTGGGCGCCGTGATTTGCAAGTTCCTCATCGACGCCGTTGGCCAGTACGCCTGTCTGGCGATAAGCGCGCTCTTCCTGCTGTCGCTGCGCTTCATCGCGGAGCCTGCCGCGGCGGCGGAGTAGCCCCTACGCCCTCGGAGCGCCCGCGCTGGCGAGAAACACCTCTGCCCGAGCGCCAAACTCGTCCCGCAGCACTGCCGCGAGTTCCTCGCACGCGGCGCTGACCTCGGCCTCGTTGACGCCCGTGAAGCCGTCGATCGGAAACGCGATGCGCGTCGTCGAGGGCTCCACCTTGCCGTTCTCGCTCTGACGCCAGGTCCAGCGGCGCGTGTGCACCAGGCCGTCAACCGCGTAGACAAGCTCCCCGGGCGCGAGCGTGGCATCCGGTTCCGTCTCGCCCAGCGCCACAAAGACGTCGTTCGGGCGGGAGAAGCGCAGCTCAAGCACGTCCTTCTCGCCCAGCGCATGGGCGCCGAGCGGCAGGCCGTACTTGATGGAGATGGCGTTGCCCAGGTCCACGACCGGGTTCACGCGCCAGAGGCCCTTGCCCTTGGCAATGCGCCTGAGCAGAGCAATGTTGGACGAAGGATAGCGGCTGGGGCTCATGCCCAGCTCGTGGAAGGCCTCGCGGTAGGGCTGGACGCGCGGGTCGTCGCTGGCGTGGACGCCCTCGAGGCGCTGCTCGGCGTCGCGGACCGCCTCGTCGAGCAGCGCGTCCACAGCAGGATGAGCGCCCATGCCGCGGGCGCCCTCCGCGAGCACCACGCCCACACAGAGCGCAGGCAGCCTCCGAAACACCTCGTCGTCTATCGAGAAGAACATCGCGCCCTCCCCTCGCGCCGCCGCCTACTTGCCCTGCACCATGGTAAGCGAGATCTTGCCGCGGTCGCGGTCCACGCGCTCGACCCAGACCTTCACCGTG
>CALULC010000079.1 GCA_944321385.1 uncultured Atopobiaceae bacterium | reverse complement strand
CGTGGCCTGGAACTGGACGCACGAGGAGCCCGGCACGGAGGAGCCCGCCACCGCGCCCAACGTCACCTACGACATCGCCGTGGCCATGAAGCGCAACCCCACGATGCGCCTGCTCATCCTCGGCGGCCGCTACGACGCGGCGACCACCTACTGGAACGTGGTGCACGACATGTCCTGCCTGTTCCTGCCGCCCGCCCTCAAGGAGCGCGTGAGCTATAGGCTCTACGGCTGCGGCCACATGGCCTACGTCGACGTGCCCACGCTCGAGGCGATGAGCGCCGACCTCGCGGAGTTCTACGCGAAATGATACGAAGGGACTGTCCCTTCGTATCATCGCTCGAGTTTGCGGGTGACGGAGATGGAGAGGTCCACCTCGGCGGCAAAGACGTCGAAGTCGGCGTAGGTGCCGACGATGCTGCCGTAGTGGGTGGGCACCACGGCGTGCGGCCGCAGCGCGTTCACAAAGGCCGCGGCCTGGCGCGGGTCGCAGGTGTAGGTGCCGCCAATCGGCACGAGCGCAACGTCGCAGCTCACGGTCTCGTTGTCCGGGTTCTGGTCCGTGTCGCCGGAGACGTAGTAGCGCGTGGGCTCGCCGTCGATCGTGATCACGTAGCCGAGCCAGCCGTTCGCCTGCGGGTGCATCCCCAGGCGCTCGGGCTCCACGTTGTAGGCGGGCACGGCCTCCACGCAAAGCCCCGGCAGCTCCAGTCTCTCGCCCGCGCCCATGAGGTGCGTCTCGGCAGCGCCCAGCCCCGCGACCTCGTCCGCCATGCTCGCCGGCGCCACGACCACGGTCTTCTCGCCAGCCACGCGCGCGTAGTCCTCGGGCGAGAGGTGGTCGTAGTGGGCGTGCGTGATCAGCACGTAGTCCGCGTCGTGCGCGGCCTCGGCGTCGGTCAGCGCAAAGGGGTCAAAGCAGACGACGGTCCCCGCCACCCCCTCTATCCGGATGGCGCTCTGGGTGAACACGCGGACGTTCTCGAGGCTGCTCATGGCGGCTCCCCTCCTATAATGGCGTTGCTGTGATTCTACGTTGAGTCGGAGGCCATCATGCGCGAGAAGATCGACGTCACCGAGTACGCACCCATCATCCTGCGCGAGCTGCCCAAGGGCGTGCTGCTTACCGCCCAGGCGGACGGCCGCGCCAATCCCATGACCATCGGCTGGGGCACGCTGGGCGTCGAGTGGGGCAGAGAGCTCTTTGTGGCGTACGTCCGCAGCAGCCGCTTCACCTACGGCCTCATCGAGAAGAGCGGCGAGTTCACGGTCAGCGTTCCCATGCGCACGGGCGAGAAGGACCTCGACCAGCGCATCAACCGGATTCTGGCGGTCTGCGGATCAAAGAGCGGGCGCGACATGGACAAGGTTGCCGAGCTCGGCCTCACGCTCGTGGACGGCGAGGAGGTTGCCGCCCCCGCCATCAAAGAGCTTCCCCTCACGCTGGAGTGCCGCGTGCTCTACAAGGACGAGCAGGACGAGTCGCGCCTCCCGGAGGACCTGCGCGAGCGCTACTACTCCACGGACGCGCCGCACACCGCCTACTACGCACAGATCGTCTCCGCCTATCTCCTGCGATAGGCCTCCACGGCGCGCAGGCGACTAGCCCTTCCGGCCGTCGCCCCTGATCGTGTTGCTGATCGCCCCCAGCATGTCCGCGCACCGCTGCGAGGAGGCGAGCGGCATGACGGGTGACTCCACCCTGCCGTCGAGCAGCAGGTCAACGAAGTGCTCGATCTCGCCGTAGAGATCGTCCACGGGAAGGGGGAGGTCCAGCTCCATGGGCTTCTCGCCTGCCCGCTCCAAGCGTGCGTGCGTGGGCCGGTGGGGTTGGTCGACCACGATCTGTCCCTCGGTTCCCACGAGCCTCGTGTAGCGCGTGTTGTCGCGGTCGGCGGCGGCGAGCAGCCGCGCGGTCTTCTCGCCAAAGCGCAGCTCGGCGTCAACGGCGCAGTCCACGCCCGCCTCCCAGCGAGCCTCGGCGCTTGCCACCTCAAACGGCCCGGAGAGGTAGTCCTCGATCCAGGCCGCGCAGTAGACGCCGGTATCCAGCAGCATGCCGCCGCCGGACGGTGAGGACAGGTAGTCGCCGCCGCGCAAGATGCGGTCAAGCATGGCGTTCTGGAGCACGGCCTCAACGCGTGTCAGGCGCCCGATCGCCCCCTGCCCAACGAGCTCGCGCACGCGCCGGTACAGCGGCAGAAAACGCGTCTTCATGCCCTCCATGAGAAGGCTCTGCGTCTCATGGGCCGTGCGGGTTAGAAGTGCCGTCTCCTCCGGGCTTACGCAGAGCGGCTTCTCGCAGAGAACCGCCTTGCCCGCCCTCAGCGCCGCGACCACCCACTCGGCGTGGAGATGGTGGGGGAGCGCCACGTAGACGGCGTCGACGTCAGGTCTGGCGAGAAGGGCGGCGTGGGCCGACCCGGCAACGCCTCCGAGCGCCTCGTCGGAGAGGGCACCCTCGGCAGCAACGCCGTGCTCGAGCGCGAAGGCGGTGGCCTTGGCGGCGCTCCGGCAGCTGATGGTCGTGAGCTCCGAGCGCGGCTCGTTTGCGAGGCTGCGCGCAAAGCGGTGGGCGATGTTGCCCGCGCCGACGATGCCCCAACGAACGAGGCTCGACGCTCCGCTGGCCACGCCGTCCTTCTCGCCCATGGCTACTTCTTTCCGAAGAGGCCGCCGAGGCTGTCAGCGATGCCGCCGAGCGGGCTGTTCTCGAGCATCTCGCCGAGGTTGCCGAGGCCGCCGCCCACGGTGTCCTTAACGCCGTCGACGATCTTGGAGAGGTCGTCGTCACTCACGGAGTGGCCCGTGAGGTTCTCGATCGCGCCCTTGGGGTCGGTGACGAAGTCTTTGATCTTCTCGGGGGCGTCCGCGAGGGCGGCGGAGACCTGAGCGATGATTGCCTGGATGTCCATGAACTTCCTTTCGTCGTGGGACAGGTGGACCGTTGCCATTGTCACATAGCGGTCCCGATCCCGCTGTTACGGGCGCATGAGCGCCCTCTCCAGGTTGAGGACGAGCGGATAGGGGAGCAGCTTGGCGGCAGCGTAGAACGCGCGCATGTCCGCAGACGGGATGCAGAGGGCGCGTCCGGCACGAGTGGCCCTCAGGCCAAGGCGCGCGACGCGTCGCACGTCCTCAAAGCCGGTGAGGCCCGCCATGCGGGCCGCCAGGTCGTCCGCGCCCGCGTGGTCGAGAAACCCGGTGCGCATGAACTTGGGACAGAGCGCGGTGACGTGGATGCCGACGGGTCCGAGCTCCGCGTCAAGTGCACGGGAGAGGTCCAGCACAAAGCGCTTGGCTGCGGAGTACGTGGCGAGGCCTGGCTGCGGCATGAAGGCTGCCACGCTCGAGACGTTGAGGATGCGCGAGCCGGCGCTCATGTGCGGTAGCGCGCGGTACGTGAGCTCCACGGGCGCGAGCATGAGCAGGCGCACCATGTTGGCGTTGTCCTCCGGGGGCATGGCGGCAAAGTCGCCGAACGTCCCGAAGCCGGCATTGTTGACGAGAAGGGCCACGCGCGCGTCGGGCGTCTTGTCGAGCGCCTCCTCGAGTACGTCGAACGAGGCGGGGTCCGTGAGGTCGAGCGCGAACGGCCGAACGAGGGGACCGGTCTTCTCTGCGCGGCGCGAGACGGCCCAGATCTGGTCGAGCGGGCCGAAGGCACCCTCGGCGAGCTGGCGCACGATCTCCGCTCCGAGCCCGGACGACGCCCCGGTGACGATTGCGATGTTCATGGCTTCTCCCATGCAAGACTCAAGACGACGCTGAGGCAAATTCTACTATCAGATGATATTCGTGACTCTCTATCTGTGCGTATAGCCCAAGCTGGTACCATGATTCGATTTTCAGCTAAGAAGCGATGCCGCCCGGGAGATCGGGCGGCATCGGCGAACACTTGAAAGGAACATCGTGAGGAACTCCGAGATTTATCGTCGCACGCTGAAGTTTTCCGTCATGCGTCTCGTGCGTACCGTGCTCTGCCTCGTCATGCTGGCAGCTCTGCCGCTCATCGCCTTCGTTGCCACGGGCCTTGCCGGTCTTGACGAGACGGTCCAGCTCGCCGCCACCGGCATCGCGTTTATCGTTGGCCTTATCATCTTCTACCTCGTCGCGCATTTTGGCGGTTACCTGCTTACGGCTGGTCAGGTTGCCATGATCACCGAAGGCATCGCCACCGGCGAGCTTCCGGAGGACACCTACGCCGCGGGCAAGCGTGCCGTGAAGAATCGCTTTGCTACGGCGAGCATCTACTACGGCCTGTTGTCGATAACCAGGGCCATCACCAACGAGATCTCCGCCGGCATGAACGCGATCGCGCGCGGGATCGACGGCGACAACCAGGGCGGCGCTGCCTCCATCATCGCTGGCATCATCTCCGCCTTTGTGAGCGTGGTGCTCGAGTACCTCAACTACTGCAGCTTGGGCTGGGTCTTCCTTCACGGCGAGCAGTCGGCGTTCAAGAGCACCTGCGACGGCGCCGTCATCTACTTCCAGAACTGGAAGACGCTCATGAAGAACTCCGCCAAGGTCATTGCCATCACCGTTGTCTCGCTCGCCATCATCGGCGGCGCGTTCTTCGGCGTGGCGTACCTCACGCTGGGCTCGATCGAGCCGCTGACGGCCGTTCTCGCGGACATCGACGCCGCGGCAAAGCTCGAGGACGGCACCGCCGTGCCCGCGGGCACCTCGCTCATCGCGCTCTGCGCCGTCATCGCCCTCGTGCTCTGGAGCGGCATCCACGGCGCCTTTGTGAAACCCTACATCCTCGTCTCCGTCATGCGCCGCTACATCGAGGCCGGTCAGGCGGACGCGCCGAAGGTCGACGTCTACGAGAAGCTCGCCGGCATGTCCAAGGGCTTCAGAAAGGCTCTCGACCGCGCCGGGGAGGGAGCACCCTCAGCCGCGTAGCGTGGTCATCACTTCCGACACAAAGGGGGCGGGCCGGTTTGTCTCATCGCTTTGAAGCGAGACAGACCGGCCCGCCCCTTTTCCGTTGTCTTGGCTGGCGCCTAGTATCCGGTGACGGTGCCCTCTGAGCTCAGGAGCTTCTTCATGAGGGAGAACTCGCTCCTGCAGAACTGGTTGAGCCTTTCGACCTCGGCGCGGCGAGGCCCCTCGAGCAGCACGAGGCATACGGGAACCGCGGGCGCTTCGGTGGGGTCGAGCCCGTGCATCGCGGCAAAGGGCAGGATGCTGAGCGCCTTGAGGTTGACGCCCATGATGTAGCCGTTGCGGTTCTCCAGGAAGTCGACGACCTCTTCGTTGGTGTTGATGGTTGCCAGCGGGGAGGAGAGCCCCTTCTGGCGGCAGGAGACGAGCACCGTCTCGTTGAAGCCGTCGATCTCGTCGTTCCAGAGCGCGGGGTAGGGAGCGAGGTCGTCAAAGCTCAACAGGCGCCTGCCGCGCAGCGGATGGCGCCTGCCCAGGAAGACGCCGGGGGTGACGGTCCCAATCTGAGTGCAGGAACAGCCGGGGGCGTCCAGACGTCCGATCGTGAAGAGGGCATCGAGGGTCCCCGCCCTCAGCTCGGCGAGTGCGCCGGATCCCGTGCGAACGGAGAGGTGCGTCTCCACCCCGAGCGAGTGCGTCATGAGACGAGCCATGATGCCACAGATGAACTCGTGCTTTGAGAAGGGCGGAGTGATCAGGGCGAGCCTGAGGTCCCTTCTCGCCACAGGACCCTCTCGCCACAGCGCGGCCGCTTGCTCGACTGACGCGACGCTCTCGATCGCCCTGCACGCGGGCTCGAGCAGCGTCTCCCCAAGAGGCGTGAGGCGCATCCCCCGGCCCTCGCGGACAAACAGCGCGCTGCCGAGCTCCTCCTCGAGTTCGTGTATGGACTTTGATACCGCCTGGACCGTGACGCCGTACTCCCGTGCGGCGGCGGAGAAGGTCCCCGTGCGTGCGGTCCGGTAGAAGAACTGGAGCTGTCGGATGTTCATGATTGTCCTCGCAGGATGGGGAGCGAGCCTCGATGAAGTGTAGATACGGGGTTGGGAGAGCGTCAAACTGCGAGAAGGGCACATCTCCAAATATCAACGAACACTTGAGTTTTGGACATGGCCGGATGCTCACAGCTGAAAAACTTCCAAATTTGGATATTGTCTACTCTGTATGCCTGTCTGTCGACGCCCCGCCAAGGAGTACGAATGAACCCAGAGACACGGCCAGAACCCAGCAAGACCAAGGAGAAGATGCCGCTCGTCTACCGGCTCTATGGTCTGTTCAGCATCATTCTCGGTGCGTATACGCTCTTTGCCGTCGTGATGTTCGCCGCGCTCATGACCTGGGCGCTCCAGACCGACCCGTCGATGATCGTCGTTGGCTCCGACCTCACGCTTCCCGTGGTCCTTCTCGTCATATCCTACGTGATCACCTTTGCCAACGGCATAGCCCTGATTGTATTTGGACGCATGCTGAGAAAGGGCAGCCGGAGGAACGCGGCTCGCATCTCGCACGCGCTCATCGCGGCGTCGGTGGTGCAGATTCTGTTCAAGCTGATGCTCCAGGGCGTCGACCTTACGCTTATCCCCGACGCCATCCAGCTGTTCCTGTTGATCGCGGTCTCCGTTACCGTGGACCCGTCGCTCAAGCAGGAGCGCGCGCTCGAGCGCCACGTGCGCGACATGGTGGACCGCGAGGCGGCCGAGGAGGGCATGCTCGGGCGTGACCTCGAGGGCAAGGGCTTCATCGAGCTCAACTTCTTCAACCTGTTCTGGGTCTTCGTGATCTGCTGCTTCCTTGGCCTCATCATTGAGACCATCTATCACTTTGTTGTTGTGGTCCCGGGAGAGATTCAGGATCGCGCGGGCCTGCTCTACGGGCCCTTCTCGCCCATCTACGGCTTTGGCGCCGTGCTCATGACGGTGGCGCTCAACCGCTTCTACAAGGCCAACCCCGCCATCATCTTTGGCGTCTCCGCGGTGATCGGCGGCCTCTTCGAGGCTGCCACGGCCCTGTTCATGGAGCTGGGCTTTGGCGCCGTTGCCTGGGACTACTCGGGCTCCACGATCTTCGGGCTCTTCCCCGATCCCATCGCGCTCATCTTTGGGGGCCGCACGAGCGCGCTCTTCATGTGCATGTGGGGCGTCCTCGGCTT
>CALULC010000078.1 GCA_944321385.1 uncultured Atopobiaceae bacterium | reverse complement strand
CGTCGCGGCCGCCGGTGGCGATGATCGGCAGCGCGGGGAAGGCGGCGCGCAGCTCGGCGATGACCTCGGGCGTGCGGCGCCCGGCAGCCACGTTGATGATGCGCGCACCCGACTGGATCTTCTCGGCTGCCTCGTTGTCAAAGCGGGTGATCGTGGCGATCACCGGGATGTCCACGGTGGAGGTCACCTGCGCGACCATCTCCGGCGTGGCGGGGGAGTTGAGCACCACGCCCGCGGCGCCCTGCATCTCCGAGACCGCGGCGAGCTCCGCGGCGCGCCGACCGGTGGTGGTGCCGCCGCCCACGCCCACGAAGAGCGGCGCTTCGGCAACGGTGAGCAGCGCCTGTGTGATTGCGGGCTGCGCCGTGAAGGGGTAGACGGCAAAGATCGCGTCCGCGTTGGAGTTGCGGATCGCGGCGACGTCGGTGGAGTAGAGGAGCGTCCGGATGCGGCGGCCAAAGAGCGTGAAGCCGCTGCACTCCTCGTAGTTGTCCGGCACGCGCAGCGGCGCCTTGCGCAGGCGACCCTCGATCGGCATGGGGCCGTCGGCGGCGGGCACCAGCTCGTTGGGAGAGTGCCCCACCTCAAAGATGCCATTGCGGATGGCGTGCGAGAGGCCCTGACCGGCGGCCTCGTTCTTCTCGTTGGTCATGTCTTCCACGGCCCCTCCCGGGATTCGCTGTCTTCAGCCAGTCTTTTGTTCCCCGTCTCGCGGCATCGTATACACGCGGCGAGAAGGACATTCTAGCGATTGCGAGACGCTTACTTTGCGTCTCCCTTCTCGAACTCCGCCGCGACCTCGCGCAGAAGCTCGCGGATCGGCAGGTGCTGCGGGCAGGCGCGCTCGCAGGCGCCGCAGCCCACGCACTCGGACGCGAGGCCGTGCCCGTTGCCGGTGTGCGTGGTGCGATAGTAGTACTCCGCGGAGTCCTCGTTGTAGGCGCGCTTGGCGTTGAGGCACGAGAAGAGCTCCGGGATGTTGATCTTCTTGGGGCAGCCGTCCACGCAGTAGCGGCAGGCGGTGCACTCCACGGCGCCCTGCCCGCGCAGAATCTGCGCCACGCGCTCCACGGCGGCGCGCTCCTCGCAGGTGAGCGGCACGAGCGGCGAGAAGGTCCGCACGTTCTCCGCGATCATCTCCGGGGTGCCCATGCCGGAAAGCACCATCTCAACACCAGGCAGGCTCGCAGCAAAGCGTAGCGCGTAGCTCGCCGGCGAGCCGTCGCCCACGGCGGCCAGCGCCTCGCGCGCCTCGTCCGGCAGGTTCACGAGCATGCCGCCCTTGACGGGCTCCATCACGATGACGGGCTTGCCGTGGGCCGCGGCCACCTCGCAGCAGGCGCGGCTCTGAATCACGCCGCTCTCCCAGTCCAGGTAGTTGACCTGCAGCTGGACGAACTCCATGTCCGGGTGGTCGGTGAGGATGCGGTCGAGAAACGCCGCGTCGCTGTGGAACGAGAAGCCCACGTGGCGCACCAGTCCGGCGTCGCGCGCGGCCAGGGCCTCGTCGTAGGCGCCGCAGTGCTGGTACTTGTCGTAGTTGCTCGGGCCCTGCGAGTGCATGAGGTAGTAGTCGAGGTGGTCCACGCCGCAGGCGCGCAGCTGGTCCTCGATCAGCGGGCGGATGTCCTCGCGGCGCTCGAAGTTGCCCGGGGAGAGCTTGTCCGCGAGCAGGAACTCCGAGCGGTCGTGGCGCGAGGCGAGCGCGGCGGCGACGGCGGGCTCGGAGTTGCCGGAGTGGTAGGGGCGCGCGGTGTCAAAGTAGTTGAGGCCACCGTCGAGGAAGGCGTCGACCATCTGGGAGAACGTCCGCAGGTCGACGGTCTTGTCGTCGTTTACGGGCAGGCGCATGCAGCCAAAGCCGAGCTTGCCGCTTGCGGACTCGAAGGGCGCGCGGCGCACGGTGTCCATGTGTGCGTTAGTCATGGCGATCCTCTCCCTCGTTGGGCCGGACCATTGTACGCCCGGCGCAGGCCCTCGCGACGGCGAGAAGGACCGCGAGCTCCAGGACAACGAACGCGGCGCGTACGGGCTCGGCCAGGCCCGAGAGCCCCACGAAGAGACAGCATGCGCCTGCCAGGACGGGGGCCACGCGCCCGCGCAGGACGCCCGCCCCGCCCGCGGCGCGCAGGCGCCAGGCGGCTGCGAAGTAGGGGAGCATGAGCAGCATGGCAAGGCAGACGCTCACCTCGGAGACGTCGCCGTTGGGTATGAGCCCGCCCGCCTGCGCGACGGCATGGACGCAGGACCACGCGAGCATGGCAGCCGTTGCCACGAGCGCGCTGTTGGTGGGAAAGAGAAGGCGTCCACTCTCGCGGGCGAGCCAGGCGCCCGCGCGGCCGGGCACGTCCCCGCGCAGGCCCAGCGCCTGGGGCAGGCGCTGCAGCGAGAGCACGAGGCCGTTGCCCGTTCCCAGCACGGCGAGAAGCGCGATGAGGTTGGGCCATGCGGCCGCGCGCTCGCCGAAGAGGCGCGAGAAGAGCAGCGCGAGGCTGCCGTCGCCCGCCTCCATCACGGTGGCGGGGCCGAGCGTGACGGAGATGCCCACGAAGTAGGCAAGGTAGAGCGCGAGGATCGCGAGCGGTGCCGCGACGAGCGCGATGGGCAGGTTGCGACGGGCGTCACGGAGCTCGGGGGCGATGGAGGTCGCCGCCGGCCAGCCGTCGAAGGAGAAGGCGATCGGCGCCGCGGCGGCGAGCCAGGCAAGGCCGCCCATGCCAGCGCCGCCGCCTGTGATTCCCGTCGTGCCCGCGCCCGCCTGCGCCCACCCGCCGAGAACCGCGAGCAGGCCGACGGCTCCAACGGCGACGAGCGGGGCCACCTTGACCACGGTGAAGGCGTTCTGCGCCCAACCGGAGAGGCGCGGCGCGAGCGCGTTTGTCGCCGAGCAGGCGAGCATGAGCGCGAGCCCGATCGCCATCTGGTTTGTCAGTGTGCCCGGAAGCCCAAACACCATGCACGCGTAGACGCCTGTCACCCAGAAGATCACCGCGGAAATGGACGGCAGGTAGACGAAGGCGTAGTGCAGGCCGATGAGCCGGGCAAAGCGTGGAGAGACAAAGCGGGCCGCGTAGTCCACCAGACCGCCGGCGCCGTCCGTTCGTGCAGCAAAGAGCGAGAGGCAGAGCCCGCCAAAGACGATGTAGGTGGCTGCGAGGCAGAACATGACCACGCCCAGGCCGATGCTGCCTCCCGTGGCTATGAGCACGTTGTCTGACTTGAAGAAGATGCCCGAGCCGATGCAGATGCCCATGATGAGGCAGACCGCCGTGAGCAGCGAGTAGCGGCGGCGCGCGTCCTTCTCGGCCATGGGCGGTCTCTCCTCTCGTTTGCGGGTCGGACCATCGTAGCCCACGGCGGCGCCTAGTAGAGCCCGACGGAGTTCCTCAGCGCCTCCTCGAGGGACGCCTCGTCCACGGTCCAGACGCCGTCAACGCAGGTGAGCTCGATGCTCGTGAAGGATTCGTCGAGTTCCTCGGCGTCCTCCAGCGCCTCTTCCCAGATTGCGCTCGTCTCGGCGCGCTGGGCGTCGCTCAGTGCGCTCGGGTTGCCGCCCCAGGTCCTCAGGTCGTTAGCGGTCAGATAGGCGGAGATGCCATCGTACGCGGCGTCGATGAGGGCGTCGAGGCTGGGGGCCTTGCTGTCAAAGTAGATCGTTGCGGTGCCGTCGTCAAAGGTGTAGACGCCGCTGATTTGGTATGTGAGTCCAGAGAGGGCCCACGCTGTCGCAGCTTGCGCGTCTATGCCAAGCTGCGTTGAGTCGTAGCCTACCCAGATCTCGAGGCGCTCTTTCAGGGCGGACGTGACGAAGTCTGTTGCGGGGTCGGCGGACGGGTCGGCGAGAAGGGCGTCCATTCGCTGCTCAAAGGCGTCTGCGGCGGCGAGGTCGAGCTCGTCGGCGTACTCTCGCCAGTCACGTTCCTTCAAGGAGCGATAGGCGTCCAACGCGGACTCGTCGAAGGGGGCGCTGTCGTCGGAGGCGGAACCGAGTCCCTCGCTCACCCTCTCCCCAAGGGCAGACACGCAGCCCACGAGCGCGTCCCCAAGTCCGCCGAAGACCAAAAAGAACACAAGGATCGCGATGGCGCAGCCAGAGCCGCCCCGTTTGCCTGAAGTTGCCTCGCGGGCAAGGCTGGCTTTGACCCTGCGCCAGTGATCGAGGCCGGAATGCCTGGTGGCGGCTGGTGCCGGAGCATCGATCGAAGGGGCGTCGTAGCTGTGCCCGCCCGTGGTGGGCGCCCGGTAGTTGTCCGAGGGCTTGTGGGCCATGCCGTCCTTCTCGCCATGTGGGGCGTAGGAGGGTTCGTCTGCGGTGGGATCTTCGGGCGCTGTCTCGTCAAGAGGGTCCGGCTCGCCGCCGGGCATGACGGGATCTCCTGCGTTGAAGGGGTCAATCTGGCTGTTGGGCGCACTCGAGAACCTGAAGCGAGGCATTCTGACCCCTCCTTACGACCACTTGTCCTTCTCAGTATATTGATGTCTCGCTGAATGGGTATGCTAGGGAAACGTCATCCGTTCTAAGGAGCGAATATGCTGGCAAGCTTCATCAGCGTCATCCTCATGGTGGCGGTCGTCTTTCTGATCGTGGGCATTGTCACCGGCAACCTGTTCTATGTGGTCAAACAGCAGCACGCCGTGATCATCGAGCGCTTGGGCAAGTTCCACCGCATCGTGGGAGCGGGCTTCCACGCCAAGATCCCGTTCGTGGACCGCAAGGCCGCCACGGTGAGCCTGCGCACGATGAAGAACGGCTTCAACATCGACGTCAAGACGCAGGACAACGTGACCATCGGCCTCGAGGTCTCCGCGCAGTACCACGTGAGCTACGAGACGGGCTCCATGCCGCAGCAGTCCGGCGTCTACAAGAGCTACTACATGCTCCAGCAGCCTGTGGCGCAGATGCGCGACTTCATCACCGACGCACTGCGCTCCTCGATCCCGGTCTACACGCTCGACGAGGTCTTTGCCAAGAAGGACGACATCGCCAAGGACGTGAACGCCACCGTTTCCGGGCAGATGGCGGCCTACGGCTTCACGCTCGTCTCGACGCTCATCACCAAGATCGCGCTGCCGGCCGAGGTCGAGGACTCGATGAACCAGATCAACGCCGCCCAGCGTACCAAGGCCGCGGCGCAGGACCTGGCCGAGGCCGACCGCATCCGCCGCGTGACCGAGGCCGTGGCCGAGGCCGAGGCCATGGAGAAGGCTGGCGAGGGCATTGCCAACCAGCGCAAGGCCATCGCGAGCGGCATCCGCGAGTCGCTTGAGACGATCCAGGAGACCGGCGTGAGCTCCGACGAGGCCAACCAGCTCTTCATGTTCACGCAGTGGACCGAGATGATGAGCGAGTTTGCAAAGACGGGCAAGGCGTCCACCGTCGTGCTGCCGAGCGACTTCACGCAGACCGCGGGTATGTTCGAGCAGATGGTGGCCGCGCAGTCCGCTGCGCGTGATACCGCCACGCCGCCGGTGAAGCCGCAGCGGTAGGAGGGGCGTCTTTTGCGCCGCCGCTGACGGCGAGAGGTTCTTCTCGGCGTGGATCTTCTCGCCGTATGGCCCTTGGGATGGAGTTCTTATCGCGATTTGTTGCGGGGCGGCCCCATGGTGGGCCGCCCTTCGTATAGAATGCCGCCTCGGATTTGGGTTATGAGAAGAGAGGACGCACGATGCCCACGCCGCAGGCAGTGATCTTTGACATGGACGGGACCCTCATCGACACGGAGCGGGTGAGCCAGACCGCGTGGCGTCGTGCTGCGGCTGACCTGGGTCTGGACGTGCCGGAGCGCATTTGGAACGCCTTCGTGGGCTGCAGCATCCCCAACGCCCGCAAGATGATCAACGACCTGTTTGGCGACGAGGGGCTCACCGACCGCCTCTTCGCGCATCAGCGCGACCTCTTCTTTGCGCTCGAGGACGAGATCCTCGTCCCGCGCGAGGGCGCGCTCGAGGCGCTTGGCACGCTGGCCGACGCGGGCATGACGCTCGCGCTCGCCACCACCACGGCGCGCGAGCACGCCCTGAAGGAGATGGAGCGCTTTGGCATGGCGCCGTTCTTCTCGACGATGACCTTCGGAGACGAGATCGAGCGCTCCAAGCCCGCGCCGGACATCTACTTTGAGGCCGCGCGTCGTCTGGGCGTGGCGCCCGAGGTGTGTGCCGCCGTTGAGGACTCGATGAACGGCGCACGTGCCGCGCTTGCCGCGGGCATGGCCACGTTCCTGGTGCCGGAGTGGGCCGAGGCCACGCCCGACGTCGCCGACGCGTGCGCGGCGGTGCTCGGCGGTCTGGCGGAAGTCCCGGCGGCGATCCTGGGCCGCGCGGCGGTTTTGGCTTAGCGACCGCCGCGATTGGAGGGCCGCGGGGTTGCGGCGCTTAGCGTTTGGCGCCCTTGGAGGGTTGCGGTGCTAGTGCGCTTAGAGATTCGTCCCATTGGAGGGCCGCGGTGCTGACGCGCTTAGAGATTCGTCCTATTGGAGGGCCGCGGTGCTGACGCGCATAGAGATTCGTCCCATTGGAGGGCCCGCGCCTCGTCTCGCTTAGGAAACTCCGCGATCGGAGGGTCCTTCTCGCTGGACGGGCGCCGAGGGTCTCCGATCTCGCCGATGTTTAAGCAGAAAACTTGGATGACGCTCCAACGGGGCCGATCTCTAAGCGCTCCAGCGTCCCTGCCCTCGAATGGAACGGATAGTAAAGCGCGTCGACGTCCCGGCCCTCGAATGGGGCTGATCATAAAGCGCGTCGACGTCCCGGCCCTCGAATGGGGCTGATCATAAAGCGCGTCGACGTCTATTCCCCCAACGGATCGAGTTCCTGGCGGATGCGTCACAGAGCCGGCGGTTTGGCAGGGCCGGACGAGCTGGGCGGAGGAGCCCTCCGTTGATAGCGCGCCAAACATCGCGTCGAATGCGCGCCTCGTGTGGGGCTTGAGCGCGCAGTGGGCGAGAATAACGTCCGCTCGGACACAAAATGCGTTGAGTGCGCGGAATCCAGTGTGCACTC
The DNA here is from genome assembly GCA_944321385.1 of uncultured Atopobiaceae bacterium. GTDB lineage: Bacteria > Actinomycetota > Coriobacteriia > Coriobacteriales > Atopobiaceae > Thermophilibacter. The sequence goes on along the minus strand of CALULC010000078.1, from coordinate 200 downwards.
AACGCATTTTTCGGCAGGCGGACGGCCTGCGGCGCAAATGCCCCGGCTCGCGAGTCGCGGCGAGCCGGGGCCGGGGAAGGGACGTGCGTCCGTTACAGCGCGTCCGCGCGCAGGGCCTCGACCACGTTGGAGGAGTCGCAGCGGCGCAGGGCGTAGGCGACGCTCACGAGGATCACGGCGAGAACCACGACGAGCGAGGC
>CALULC010000077.1 GCA_944321385.1 uncultured Atopobiaceae bacterium | reverse complement strand
TTGGCCAGCGTGGTCTTGCCGCAGCCGTTGTCGCCCAGAAGCGCGGTCCAGCCGACGGGGAAGGTGATGGTGACGTTGTTGAGAACGGCCTCACGGGCCGCGGGATAGGCGTAGCGCACGCCGGAGAGCACAAGCTGCATAGACATCTCTTCTCTGGCGAGGCGCCGGGCGGGCATCCTTCTCGCCATCAGGGGTTTCTTAGCTGAGGATGTCTAGCGAATGCGCACGGCTCTCCTGCTCTCTGCCGGTCCGACGGCGGCGCCACCCGCGCTGCGAGGCCCATTCCTCGCTCGGCCGACGCCGCCAGTATCCCGCGCCCGCGCCTGAGCGTCAAGTGATACAAAGGGACAGTCCCTTCGTATCTTTGGGAGGTTGCATGAGGCAGGCGGTCGTGGGGCTCTTGGCGCACGTCGACGCGGGCAAGACCACGCTCGCGGAGGCAATGCTCGCCGCGGCGGGGGCCATTCGCAACCCCGGTCGCGTGGACAGCGGCAGCTCGCATCTGGACACCGACGCCATGGAGCGCGATCGCGGCATCACGATCTTCTCGTCCAGCGCGTCGCTTGACTGGGCGGGTACCCACCTCATGCTCGTGGATGCCCCCGGCCACGTGGACTTCTCCGCGGAGGCCGAGCGGACGCTCGCCGCCCTCGACTGCGCCATCCTGGTGGTGGGCGCAAACGACGGCGTGCAGGGCCATACCGAGACCCTGTGGGACCTGCTCGCACGCTACGAGGTGCCCACCTTCGTCTTTGTGAACAAGTGCGACCTGGAGAACCCGGGGCGAGAAGAACTTCTCGCCGAGCTTGCCTCGCGGCTCTCGCCGGGCTGCGTGGACGCGTCCGCGCTGCTCGCGGGCGATCCAGCTGCCGCGGAGGAGGCGGCAGCAAGCGATGAGGCGGCCCTGGACGAGTACCTGGAGAGCGGGGCGCTCGCCGCGGATACGCTGAGGCGCATCGTCGCCACCCGCGGAGTCTTTCCGGTCTTCTTTGGCGCGGCGCTGCGCGACGATGGCGTGCGCGATCTGCTCGACGGCGTGTGCGCTCTGGTCGCCGAGCGTTCCTGGCCCGCGGAGTTTGCGGCGCGCGTCTACCGCGTGAGCCGCGGCTCGCGCGAGGAGCGGCTTGCCTGGGTCAAGGTCACGGGCGGCTCGCTGCGAGCGAAGGCCCAGGTCGCAGGCGTTGACCGCCGCGGCGAGCCGTGGGCCGAGAAGGTCAACGAGGTGCGCGTCTACCAGGGCGAGAGCTTCGAGACCGTGGCCGATGTCCCGGCCGGTCAGATCTGTGCCGTCACCGGGCTCAGCCACGTGGTGCCCGGCAGCGCGCTTGGCGCGGAGTCGGAGGGCGCGCGCCCGCTGCTCGCGCCCGTCCTGTCCTACCAGGTGATTCCCGAGCCCGGTGCGGACGTCTCCGCTCTGGTGCGTGCCCTGCGCGAGCTTGCCGACGAGGATCCCATGCTCGGAGTCACGTGGCAGGAGCAGCTCCAGGAGGCGCACGTCCAGCTCATGGGCGAGGTCCAGCAAGACGTGGTCGCGGAGCTCCTGCGCGAACGCTACGGCTTCAACGTGACCTTTGGTCCGGGCGGCATCCTCTACAAGGAGACCGTGACCGCGCCCGCCGAGGGCGTGGGCCACTTCGAGCCGCTGCGCCACTACGCCGAGGCGCGCCTCCTCGTGGAGCCGCTGCCGCGTGGAACCGGCGTGGAGTTTGGCACGCGCTGCTCGACGGACGAGCTCGACCTCAACTGGCAGCGCCTCATTCTCACCAACGCGATGGAGCGCGACCACCTGGGGCCTCTCACGGGCGCGCCGCTCACGGACGTGCGCATCACGCTGCTCGCCGGCCGCGCGCACGCCAAGCACACTGAGGGCGGCGACTTCCGCCAGGCCACGTACCGTGCCGTTCGCCAGGCGCTCATGGGCTCACGCGAGCGTGGCGAGTGCCAGCTCCTGGAGCCGTGGTACCGCTTTCGCCTGACGGTGCCTGTCGACCGCGTGGGTCGCGCGCTCACCGATCTCACGCGCATGGCGGCGGAGTTCGAGGCGCCGGTGACGTCGGGCGACGCGGCAACCATTACGGGCGAGGTGCCGGCCTCCGAGGTGGGGGAGTACGCCCTCGAGGTCGCGCGCTACACGGGCGGGCGCGGGCGTCTCTCGCTCGAGCTCGCGGGCTACCGTGCCTGTCACAACGCCGACGAGGTCATCGCTGCCGCGGCCTACGACCCCGAGGCCGACCTCCCCAACACGCCCGACTCCGTCTTCTGCAGCCACGGCGCCGGCCACACCGTCAAGTGGCACGACGTGCCCGAGCACGCGCACACCACCGTGGACCCCGCGCGTCTGCGCCCGTATCGCCCCGCCGACGCCGCGTTCTTCTCGGCGTGACTGTCTCGAGGTGCCGCCCCAGCGTCCCACCAAACTCCACACGTGGTGTTTACTTCCGTGTAAACAGCCACAAAAGCCCAGTTGCCGAGTACACAATATAAAAAAATAAACACCACGTGTGGAGTTTGGTGGGACGCAGGGTCGGCGGCTCGTCCCTTTGTGAGGGCGTTGCGGGCGGGAGGCCATCCCTCGGGTGGGAGGCGATCCATCGGTGACGATCTGCGGTTCAGAGATGCGGTGCGCGCGGATGTGCCGCCGATCCTTGAGCTCATTCTCGAGTCTGGTGCGCCGGCGTGATGCAACGTGGGGCAGATGCCTCGGAGGCTTCTGTCTCATCCTCTAGAAACGCACAGCTCAGCATAGCTGTCAAAGGGTTTGGACAGGTGGTTTGGCCAACAGCCGGTTGCCATCTCCTCGAGCGTGGGTATGCTTGCCTCAAGGAGGCATCATGGACGAGCAGCGTACATCTCGGCAGGTTATAGGATCCCGCATCCGAGAGCGTCGCGAGATGGCAGGCATCTCCCAAGGCGATCTGGCCAAGCGCGCCTTTGTGGCACGGCAGACGGTGAATAACTGGGAAACGGGAAAGACCCTCATCGACGTGCAGAGCCTCGCGCTCGTGGCCGAGGCTTTGGGCACCACGGCGGGCGAGCTTCTGGGCGAGAAGGGCGCCGAGGCCGTGCGCGCCGAGGCAGATCTCCGCCATCGTCTCATCGTCCTGCTTGTTGGCTATGGGCTTCTCACACTCCTTTGGGTGGCGCTGGTCGTGACGGGGGTCGCGCTGAGCAATTCGGGGGCCGAGACGGCCTCTCTCGTACTGAGCGCAGCCGAGCTCTGCCCGCTGGTCGCGGTGAACGCTTGCTGGTTTGGGCTTTGGAACCTCATGAAGGAGCACGACCTTCTCACGGCGACGCAGCTTGTTGCGTTTCTTGAGGGTCGCGACCTCAAAGGCGGCCTGCCACATGGCTTTCTCTACGACTGCGTCTTGCCTCATTGGAGAGTCTGGGAGCTCCTGCTGTGGATCCCGCTCGTCATCATGTACGTGACGGTCCTTCTCTCCTCTGCGGCTTAGACAAAGTCGTACGGCATGCGACGCGCGAAGAGGAAGAAGAGCGCAAATACGGGCCAGAGGATCGGGAAGAGGAAGTACGCGGCGCCGAGAAGCACGACACGCAGCACGTAGAACGCCGCCCGTCGCGCACCCTCGCGCTCGCGCGTCTCGCAGCTCATGCGCACGAATGCGCCTCCGGGTGTGGAGCCCGCGTGCCGCCAGGGTGCAACCAGCTCCACCCAGAGAAACGTCGCGTATAGCACGAGGTCCATGGCGTGCGAGCGCACACCCTCCGACGCCCCGAGCATCGCCAGCACAAGGCCGGTCACGCCGCCGACCACGAGCGAGACGAGCGTCACGAGCAGCATGTCCAACCAGAACGCCACGCAGCGGCGGATGAAGCCGGGCTCGTGCGTGACCTCGCCCTCCTCGGCGAGAGCGCCGGGCGGGAGCGCGCGTGCGAGTGCGCTGGCGGCGAGCCAGCCGAGCACGGCACCGAGCGTGTTGTAGATGAGGTCGTCAACGTCGGCCGTGCGGTAGGCATATGGGTAGATGCCAAAGAGCCCCGTGCCCTGCGCCGTCTCGATGACGAGCGATGTCAGGAGTCCCACAATGACTGACTTCCAGAACCCTCAGCGCAGCAGGCGCCCCGCGATGAAGCCGAGCGGCATGAAGAGAACCACGTTGAAGGCGATCTGCGGCAACGTGCTCAGGCCCTCGCGCCGGAAGTCGTCAACGAATGCCAGCGGGTCGAGCTGCCAGGGAACGCCATAGGTGATGCCAAGGCCTCGCTCGCCGCTCGGCAGGGGCCAGAGCGTGAAGCAGCCAAGTCCAAGCACGTAGAGCACCGCGAGGTAGGTGGCAACGGCAGACCCAAAGCGAAGGCGCCCGTCGCGGTGGTAGAGCCAGGCAAGGATCGGCAGGGTGAGCGCCAGGGAGGCGAGCGGCCAGAGCGTCACGGCCAGCAGGAAGTTCTCCGTGTAGCCGGAGAGGAAGCGTCTTATGAGGTTCATGTTGTCCGTTCTTCTCGGTGTTGCGTGACCATTGTGAGCTCAGGGGGAGCGGTCGACCATCGACGTGCCTTGCGGTTGAGTGACGTTTTCGCAAGGTGATGCTCTGGAGGAGAAGACGGCCAGTACGGCAACAGAATTGTCGAGAAAAACGTCGCCTCCGCGCGCCTGCGCCCGTATCGCCCCGCCGCAGCGCTCTTCTCGCGCTAACTGAGTAAAAGTCACGCTTTGAGTGCCAAAAGTGTGACTATTTCTCAGCTGGTTTTCAAAGTCACGTGAAAATCACGCTTTGAGCCTCAAAAGCGTGACTTTCACTCAGCTGGCCTTTGCGGTGCAGACTCGTGGAGGGTTTCTTGAGGCGCCTTGCCCCCGGGGCACGCGTGTGTCATAGTCGCAGGTATAGGAGCGCGTCATGCGCAGACAGAAGGAGGTGCGACCATGAACGACCGAAGTAGCGATGCCTGCGGTGCCGGGTCGCACCAACCTCGTGCGGCGGTCATCGAGGCATCTGCCCTGATCGCCTAGCAAACAGCCCAAGACAACCTACCCAGGCCGGGCACAAGCCCGGTTGCGGCCCGCCCGCGGGCATCCCCTCGACCAGCCGGAACCTAAGGTATTGGGAGGTACGCAAGATGCCGAAGACCAAGCTCATCAATTACATCAAGAATCCAACCACAAGGGGCAGCAGGACCGCCGGGGGCGCACTGCGCGACCGTGCCGAGAAGAGCGTGGTCGCTCGTCGCAGCGAACTGGGCTCCGCCCTCGAACATGCCGCCTGCGCCGAGAAGTACGATCTTCTCGCCAGCCTCGGCAGCTCGACAGACGGAATCACCTCCGCGGAGGCGACCCGTCGCCTTGAGCAGAACGGCCCCAACTCGCCAACCGAGCGCCGTCGCCTGCCGCTTGCGCTGCGCCTCGCGGTGAGCTTTGTGAGCCCCTTCACGCTCATCCTCGCAGCGCTCGCCGCCGTCTCGCTCTACACCAACGTCATCCTCGCCGCTCCGGGTGACGAGGACCCCTCTACCTGCGTCATCATCGCGATGATGGTTGCCATCTCGGGGGTGCTGCGCTTTGCGCAGGAGGACCGGGGTCTGGCCGCGGCGGAGTCTCTTCGCAAGCTGGTGACCACCACGTGCTGTGTGGAGCGGGCGGGGGAGCCCGAGCGCGAGGTGCCCTTCTCGGAGCTCGTCATAGGCGACGTCGTGCGCCTCGCCGCGGGCGACCTCGTGCCCGCGGATGCCCGTGTCATCGAGGCAAAGGACCTCTTCCTCAACCAGGCGGCGCTCACCGGAGAGAGCGAGCCCGTAGAGAAGACCGCCGACCCGTGCCCCGCCGCCGCGCGCGGCAGCGCGCTCACCGTGGGCGATTGCGAAAACATCGTCTTCACCGGCACGAGCGTGGTCTCGGGGTCCGCGCGCGCCGTCGTGGTCGCAACCGGCGACGACACGTACGTGGGGCGCGTCATGGCCGCCTGCCGGGAGCGTCCCGCCCAGACGAGCTTTGACGCCGGTGTTGCCTCGGTCTCCCGCGTGCTCGTTGCGTTCATGCTGGTGATGTGCCCCATCGTGTTTGTGCTCAACGGCCTCACCAAGGGCGACTGGCTCTCTGCGCTGCTCTTCTCGGTGTCCGTTGCCGTGGGCATCACGCCGCAGATGCTTCCCGTGATCGTGACCACCTGCCTCGCCCGGGGCGCGCGCGAGATGGCCCGGCACGAGGTCATCGTCAAGGACCTCGCCGCCATCCAGAACCTGGGGGCAATGGACGTGCTGTGCTGCGACAAGACGGGCACGCTCACCGAGGACCGCGTGATCCTCGAGCGGCACATCAACGTGGAGGGGCGCCCGGACGACCGTGTCCTGCGCCACGCGTATCTCGTGAGCCATTTCCAGACGGGCCTGCGCAACCTCATCGACGAGGCGATCATCGGGCGCTACGAGAGCCTTGCCGAGAAGGACCGTGGGCTTGCGGGCGCTGCCTCGCGCTACCGTAGGGTTGACGAGGTTCCCTTTGACTTCGAGCGCCGCCGCATGAGCGTGGTGATTGAGGACGCGCGGGGAAAGTCGCAGATGGTGACCAAAGGTGCCGTGAGGGAGGTGCTTGCCGCGTGCTCATACGTGGAGCTTGCCGAGGGGGTGCGCCCGCTTGACGGCGGGCTGCGCACCCGGCTGCTCGCACGTGCCGAGGACCTTGGGGCGCGCGGGATGCGCACCATTGCCGTGGCGCAGAAGACCAGTCCACGCCCCGTGGGCGCCTTTGGCCCGGAGGACGAGCGCGACATGGTGTTCATGGGCTACCTCGCGTTTCTCGACCCGCCCAAGCAGAGCGCCGCGGGGGCCATTGAGCGTCTCACGAAGGCGGGCGTCTCGGTGCGCGTGGTGACGGGGGACGCCGAGGGGGTCGCGGCATGCGTGTGCCGTACGGTGGGCATTCGCGTGGAGGGCGTGCTCCTGGGGCCCGAGGTCGACGCGCTCGACGATGCCGCGCTCGCCGCCCGTGCGGAGGGGACCCAGCTCTTCGCGCGTCTCTCGCCGCTTCAGAAGGCGCGCGTGGTGAGGGCGCTCAGGTCAGCCGGCTACGTGGTGGGGTTCATGGGCGACGGCATCAACGACGCAGCTGCCATGCGCGCCGCGGACGTGGGCGTCTCCGTGGATACCGCGGTGGACGTTGCCAAGGAGAGCGCGCAGGTCATCCTCACGCGCAAGGACCTCTCGGTGCTCGTGCGCGGGGTGCGCGAGGGCCGGCGCACGTACGCAAACACGATCAAGTACATAAAGGCGACGGCGAGCTCCAACTTTGGCAACGTGCTCTCGGTGCTTGTCGCCAGCGCGTTCCTGCCGTTTCTGCC
>CALULC010000076.1 GCA_944321385.1 uncultured Atopobiaceae bacterium | reverse complement strand
TCGGGCACCTCCTCCATGAAGTCCTCGGCCTCCTGGACGGTGCAGAGGTCGGCGCCCACGGCCACCTCCTCCATGCCAGAGAAGCCAAGCATCGTGAAGGCCTGGCGCAGCTTGTCCACGTTGCCCTTGCCTCCGAACTGGCCCACAAAGGCCGGCGCCACCTCGGCGATGACCTCGTCGCCGCGATTGATGGCCTGGATGACCTGGAAGATCTGGCTCTTGTCGGCGATGGCGCCGAAGGGGCAGTTGATCAGGCACTGCCCGCAGGAGACGCACTTCTCGTAGTTGATCTGGGCGCGACCGTGCTCGTCGGAGCCGATGGCGTGCATGCCGCAGGCGTCCGCGCACGGGCGCACGTGGTGCTGGATCGCGTGATAGGGGCAGGCGTTGAAGCACATGCCGCAGTGGATGCACTTCTCCTGGTCGATGTAGGCCTTCTTGTGGCGGAAGGAGATGGCGCCCTTGGGGCAGATCTCGCGGCAGGGGTGCGCCAGGCAGCTCTGGCAGGCGTTGGTCACGCGGTAGACGTTGTCGTCGCAGGCGTTGCAGGCAAACTTGATGACGTTGATCAGGGGCGGCTCGTAGTAGGTCTCGGGCACCGCGGCGTCCGCGAGGCCGTCGGTGAGGCTCTCGCGCTTGTCCACGCCCTGCAGCGGCAGGCCCATGGCCAGGCGGATGCGCTGCTCCACGATCGCGCGCTCCAGGAAGACGGACTCGCGGTAGGTGGCCACGTCGCCGGGGATGATCTCGTACGGGAGATCGCGGATCTTGCGGCGGGTGGTCTTCTCGTCGTCGTCCTTCATGTCGTAGGCGATCTTTGCCACGTTGGAAAAGACGTTGCGGCGAATCTCGGTCAGGTTGGTGTACACGCCACGCATGGTGTCGGCCATGGTTGCCCCTCTCCCGGACGTCCTATCGCTTGGCGCGCCTCCCCTCAGAGGCGCCCCTCAACCGCTAAGTATCGCACACGCGGCGCGGACGCGGGGTCTCGTTCCGGCGAGAAGCGCAGATGGCGCCGCCAAAGCTCAGAGCCGCGCCGGGCGCTCCGGCCACAGGCGCGCGGGCCACGCGGTCTCGAGGCGCAGGCGCTCGCCGGTCACCGGATGGTCGAGTTCCTCGCGCCAAGCGTGGAGGAGCAGCCCCGCGGAGCTTCTCGCCCCACCGTAGAGTGCGTCGCCCACAATCGGGTGGCCGAGCGAGGCCAGGTGCACGCGAATCTGGTGGCGCCGCCCAGTCACGAGCGTGACGAGGAGCAGCGTTCGTCCGTCCTTCTCGGCCACGCGGCGGATGCGCGTCTCGGCCGGTTTTCCCTGGTCAGGGCGGCAGACACGCATGCGACGCGCGTCGTGACGGTCGCGGCCGATGGGCTGGCGCACGGTCTTCTCGCCCCAGGGGACGCGCCCCGCCACCACCGCGAGGTAGGTCTTGCTCATGCCATGGCCCGCCACCTGCGCGTCCAGCGCCGGCTGCGTTGCGCGGTCAAGCGAAAAGAGCGTGAGGCCCGTGGTCTCCGCGTCCAGGCGCTGGACCGCCTGCGGGCGCGCGTTTGAGCGGCCGGCCGCAGCCAGGTGCGCGGCCACGGCGTCCGTGAGCGTGCGCGCGCCCGTGCCGTCTCCGTGCACGATGATCCCCGCCGGCTTGTCGCAGGCGAGAAGGACCTCGTCCTCGTATATGACGCGCAGGTCATCCATGTTTGCAGTGCCCGAGGGGCTCCCCTACTACAGGCGGGCGATCACCGCGGAGGCGAGCTCTGTCATGGGAACCTGCACCTGCTCGTGCGTGCCCATGTCGCGCAGCGTTGCCACGCCGGCTGCCACCTCGTCGCCACCGAGCACCACGCAGAGACGGGCACGCAGCTTGTCGGCCTGCTTGAACTGGGACTTGAGCGAGCGTCCCTGGTAGTCGGCCTCGGTGCGCACGCCCGCGGCGCGCAGGGCCAGGCACGCGTCGAAGGCCGCCGCGCGCTCCTCCTCGCCGCCGGTCGTGGCCACGTAGACGCAGGTCGGCTCCTCGCCGCCCATCTCGACGCCCGCCGCCGCGAGTGCGAGCGCGATGCGCTCGAAGCCCACCGCAAAGCCCAGGCCCGGCGTGGGCTTGCCGCCCTCGAGCTCCACCAGGCCGTCGTAGCGGCCGCCGCCACCGATGGCGCCCACGCCCGAGCCCACGGCCTCCACCTCGAAGACCGTGCGCGTGTAGTAGTCCAGGCCGCGCACCAGCGTGGGGTCCTCGACGTAGGCCACGCCGGCGGCGTCCAGGTAGCGCTTGACGGCAGCGTAGTGGGCCGCGCACTCCTCGCAGAGGTTGTCCGGCGCGAGCGGCGCGTCCTTCATGACCTCGCGGCAGTGATCGTTCTTGCAGTCGAAGGCACGCAGCGGGTTGATCTGGGCGCGCTCGAGGCAGTCGGGGCACATCTCGTCCGCGTGGTCCAGGATGAACGCACGGACCTTGTCGCGGTAGGCGGGGCGGCACGCGGCGTCGCCCATCGAGTTGATCACAAGACGCAGGTTCTCGCGGGCAAAGCCCAGACGCTCGAAGTACTGCATAAGCATGATGATGCACTCGGCGTCCGCCGCCGGGTCGCTCGCGCCGAGCCACTCGACGCCCACCTGGTGGAACTGGCGCAGGCGGCCCTTCTGCGGGCGCTCGCCGCGGAACATCGCCTCGGCGTACCAGAGCTTGGCCGGGGCCGCGCCCTGCGGCACGAGGTTGTTCTCCACCACGGAGCGCACCACGCCGGCCGTGCCCTCGGGGCGCATGGCCATGCGCTGGCGCGGCTTGAGATGGGACTCGCTGCCGCTCTCCAGCAGGTCGCCGAAGAGCGCGCCGGAGACCACGCGGAACATCTCCTTGCGCACCACGTCCGTGGACTCGCCGATGCCGTGGACGAAGGTGTCAACCTGCTCGATGGCCGGCGTCTCGATCATGTCAAAGCCGTACGCGCCAAAGAGCTCGCGCGCCACGTCCTGCATGCGCTGCCAAGCGCGCATGTAGCCGCCGTAGAGGTCCTCGGTGCCCTGAACCTTCTGTGCCATCGTGCGATTCCCTTCTCGCCGTGCGTTTCTCGCGGTTTCACAGCCGATAAGTATAGCGCGAGCGGCGGCTTCGCCGCCCCTTCTCGCCAGCGCGGGCTTCGGTTATGCGCAATCCCGACGGTCATGCGCAATCCCGACGGTTATGCGCACCGCACCATCCTGTAGAGCCCCAGCTCACAGACGTGCCGAGAAGAACCATCCGCCGCAGCACTGCGCATAACCGCCACGGGTGCGCATAACCGAAGGCGCGGGCCGCCGGGAACCCACGTCCCGACGGCCCGCGCCAACTCGATGTCATTCTCGCTAGGCGATCTTGACGACCCAGCCCTCGGGGCCCTCGATCTCGCCGTCCTGGATGCCGGTGAGCGTCTCGCGGAGCTTGGCCATGACGGGGCCCACGTGCTCCATGCCGCCCTCGCCGAAGACGACCTCGGTGTCGCCGTTCACGACCTTGCCCACCGGGGAGATCACGGCCGCGGTGCCGCACATGCCGCACTCCACGAAGGCACCGCTCGCGACCTCCTCGAACTTCACCGGGCGCTCCACCACGGTCATGCCGAGCAGGTCCTGCGCCACCTGCACGAGGCTGCGGCGCGTAATCGACGGCAGGATGGAGTCGGTCGCGGACTGCGGCACCACGAGCGTGCCGTCCTTGTCCACGAACAGGAAGTTGGCGCCGCCGGACTCCTCCACGAAGGTGTGCGTCTGCGGGTCGAGGAACATGTTGTCCGCGAAGCCCTGCTCGTGCGCCTGGACACTCGGGTAGAGCGACATCGCGTAGTTGAGGCCGGCCTTGATGGCGCCGGTGCCGTGCGGTGCGGCGCGGTCATACTCGGGAACCTTCACGGCCACGGGCTTGACGCCACCGGAGTAATATGGGCCCACGGGCGTCACGAGGATGCGGAACTGGTACTCGTCCGCCGGCGCGACGCCGATGACCTCGCCGGTTGCCACCATGAACGGGCGCACGTAGAGCGTGGCGCCGGAGCCGAAGGGCGGCACCCAGGCCTCGTTGGCCTTGACGACCATCTTGACGGCCTCGACGAACTTGTCCTCCGGGAAGGGCGGCATCACGATGCGGCGCGCGGAGTCGGCCATGCGGGAGGCGTTGAGGTCCGGGCGGAAGCAGACGATGTCGCCGTCCTTGGTGGTGTAGGCCTTGAGGCCCTCAAAGACCTCCTGGCAGTAGTGGAAGATGCCCGCGCACTCAGAGAGCGTGAGGGTGTGGTCGGTGGTGAGGCCGCCCTCCTCCCAGGCGCCGTCCTTGTAGTTGCAGACATAGCTGTAGTCGGTGGGCTGGTAGGCAAAGCCGAGGCTGCCCCAGTCGATGTCCTTCTTCTCCACTGCCATGATTACCCTCCTGCCGGGATTGTGTGCTGCGCAAACGATAAACCCTGCGCGAGGGGCGGGGCGTCACCTTTGCGGAGGTTGTAACATTGCGCGGCACCGAGCGGCTGCGCTGCGGAGAGAGCGCCGGACGTGCCGAGGCAGATTATTCGCATGCGTGTGTCACTTTAGGCCTCATGTGAGGGAATAAACCGGCTTCAGTTCCCAGCCACAGTCATACTCAGCAAAACCAACTGGTCTTTCTTGGCTCCTGGAAAGGGGCAGACGAGAAAATCCCCTCACATGAGGCCTGAAGTGACACAGCAAGCTGGTTATTCTGCCTCACGCGCGTCGCGAGCCGTGATACAACGTACGGGATACGTATTTCACCAAGTTGAACCGAGGCACACCATGCGCATGTTCCGCAACGACTACTCCGAGGGCGCCGCGCCCGAGATCCTGGCCGCACTGACCGCCACCAACGACGAGCAGACCGTGGGCTACACCGAGGGCGACGCCCATTGCGAGCGCGCCCGCGAGCTCATCCGCGCCGCGTGCGGTCGCGACGACGTGGACGTTGAGTTCTGCATCGGCGGAACCTCGGCGAACGTCATCGGCGTGACCGGGCTCCTGCGCGACTGGGAGGGCGCTATCTGCACAAAGGACGCCCACATCAACGTCCACGAGACCGGCGCCGTGGCCGCATGCGGGCGCACCGTGCTGCCCACGGACGACAAGGACGGCTTTCTCACGCCGGAGGCCGCCGAGCGCGTCTGGCGCTTCCAGACCTCCACGGGCCGCCACATGACGCGCCCCGGCTGCGTCTACATCTCCAACACCACCGAGCTCGGCGGCGTGTGGGACCAGGCTCGCTTCGACGCCATCTGCGACTGGGCGGACGCCCAGGGCCTGCCCGTCTTCCTCGACGGCGCGCGCCTGGGAAGCGGCCTCACCTCCCCCGCTGCGGGCGGCCTCACGCTGGAGCACATCGCGGCTCGCTGCGGCGCCTTCTACATCGGCGGCACCAAGAACGGAATGCTCTTCGGCGAGGCCATGGTCATCTCCAACCCGCGCCTGCGCGAGGCCTTCCCGTTCCTCCAGAAGGAACGCGGCGGCCTGCTCGCCAAGGGACGCCTGCTCGGCGTGCAGTTTGAGGCCGCGTTCGAGCAACCGGCAGACGGCGGCGAGCCCCTCTACTGGCGTCTGGCGAGAAACGCCAACGCCTGCGCCTTCCGCCTGCGCGAGGGGCTTATCAAGCTCGGCTTTGAGCCCTACGGTGAGGCGCCGTCAAACCAACAGTTCTTCGTCATGACGCCCGCCCAGCGCGACGCCTTCGAGGCAGCGTGCGGCTGCGAGACCTTCTACGAGCTGCCAGACGGCAACGTGGTGGCGCGCTTTGTCTGCTCCTGGGCCACGGCCGAGAAGGACGTGGACGAGCTCCTCGCGCTGGCGGCAAAGCTGGCGTAGGCACAGCGCGGGGGCGAGCGCCAGTCGACGCTCGCCCCCGCAAATCAGTCCTTGCTTCGAGCTAGAAGCCTACCACGTACCACTTGCCGTTCTGCTTGATGAGGTTGACCGTAGTCGAGCTTTCATCCTGCTCCTCGCCGTCGGAATCCAAAATCCTGGCGTTCACCTCGACCAAAGCGAAACCCTCGAGGTCCATCTTCTCGTAGCCCATGCTCTCATAGTCATCCTCGACGTCCTTGACCTCGTCTTCGTCGTACTCGTCGACGTCCTCGACCTCAACCTCAGCGGTCCAGTCATCGCCATACGTGTCATCGAGAGTGCCGAGTAGTGAGTCGTAGGAATCTTCAAGGTATTCGCGCAGCTCATCCTCATCATCATCAAATCCCTGCTCGACGGCGGCAGCGCGCACGTCCGGGTTGGAGAGCGATAGGATCTTGTCAACGTCACCCCTGAGCCTCGCCTCAACGTACTCCTTTGCCACGCCCTCGGGGCTGGTGCCGCCACCGCCAAACGGCTTGAACACCACAAAGACGAGAATCAGGACAACCGCAACAACGGCCACGGCAGCGCCGATGATGATCGGGAGGTTCTTGTTGCCGCCCGTCTTCTGCTGGGGGTAACCCGCGGGGTACCCGACTCCAGGCATTCCCGGCTGACCCGGCATTCCAGGCATCCCCGGCTGGCCCGGCTGCCCAGGCATCCCCGGCTGCTGGGGTGTGGGCTCGCCGCACCTGGGGCAGAACCTCGAACCCGCTGGAACATTGGACCCGCACTTGGGACAGAACATACGACCCACCTCTCGTCATGGGCGCTCAATGCAGCACAACCACATTCGGTGAGTCGATGGTACTCATTCGCCGCGAGGCTTTGCAAGAACGGGAAGGGCAAGCGGCGCGGCTACAGGGCGAGCCCCACAAACGAGTCGACGACCTCGTCGGCTGCGCTCACGTCCTGGACGATGTCGCAGCCGGTGTAGGCGATGACGTGGCAGCCGGCCGCCTTCGCCGACGCGATGCCCGTCGGCGAGTCCTCCACGGCAACACAACGCACAGGATCGACGCCGAGAAGCCCCATCGCGTACTGGTAAGGGTCGGGCGCAGGCTTGCGCCGCGAGACCATGTCTCCGCAGACGATCGCATCGAAGCGGTTCAAGATCCCCAGCCGCGTCACACCGGTAAGGATGCAGCGCGAGACCGTCATAGAGACGAGCGCGGTCTTGACGCCGCGCTCCCGCAGCCCATCGATAAGCTCAACCGCCCCCGGCTCCAGCACGAGGTCCGCCTCGGCGTACGTCCGGTAGCAGCCATCGCGCAGGCGCTCGTACTCGTCGATCGTGCCCGCCACGTGGTGACGCTCCAGGATGGGCGGCACCGTCACGCGGTCCTCCCCGCCCGTAAGCACTTCGAGCTCCTCGAGCGAGACCTCGGCGCCCATCTGGCGCAGCACGCCCTGCACGAGGCGGATGTTCTCCACCTCCGTGTTGCAGAGCGTTCCGTCAAAGTC
>CALULC010000075.1 GCA_944321385.1 uncultured Atopobiaceae bacterium | reverse complement strand
ACCTGCACGGAGCTGTCCGTGAGGCTCTTGAGGTAGAGCTTGTCGATGGCGTCCGAGGCGTTGGACACCAGCTCGCGGAGGAAGATCTCGCGGTTGGTGTAGATGGAGTTGATCATGAGGTCGAGAAGCTTCTTGCTCTCTGTCTTGAACTTGCGCATGCGGCGCGCCCCTTTCCGTGCGGTTGTTGAACGAGGCCTAGTGTACCCGTTTTTAGATAATCTCAGTCGTATGCGCTTAGATATCACAAAGGGGCGCCTGGGCGCGGGGCGAGAAGGACGCGTGCGGGCCCCGCGCGCGACGGTTATGCGCAATCGCGACGGTTATGTACACCTAGCGAGACGAGAGCTCTTCTCGTCAAGGCTTCTACCTGCGGATATGTTGTAGCGAGCGATGCGCATAACCGGCGGCAGTGCGCATAACCGTTGGCAGTGCGCATAACCGACAAAACAACCCGCCGCAAAACCAAGGCGATCCGGGCGCAATCGCTACGCCTCGTCGAGAAGAACCTCGCCAAGGAAGCCCTCGTCATAGGAGATGGCGTCGCAGAGATCGAGCGACGCGTCTGAGGCAACCAAAAGGTAGTTGTCCTCCTCGTCATGGGTCGCGTCGGTAGCGAGAAGAACCCTCACGTTGGAAAACACCACGAGCGCGGTGGCCACCGTCGAGCGCAGGAAGCTCACGTCCGCCCCGCCGTCGCGCGAGACGACGTTCATAAGGAGCAGGCCGCCGGGTGCGAGGGCGCGGCGCGCGAGGCGCAGGGCCTCCACGGTGGCGAGCGAGCGCACGGGCTTCTCGCCGACAAAGGCATCGAGGACGACGGCGTCGTAGGGGCCAGGCGCGTCCTCGAGGAAGGACCGGCCGTCGTCGCAGATCACGCGCAGGTCTCCCCCGTTCGCGCGGGCGAGGGCGATGGCGTCGTCGAGGAAGAACCACCGGTGCGCGGCACGGACGACCGCGGGGTCGATCTCCACCACATCCATGCGCACGCCGGGGTGCCGCGCGGCAACGAGCTTGGGAAACGCGAAGCCTCCCCCGCCGATCGCAAGGACATGGCGAGCATCCGGCCGCAGCTCAAAGAGGCGCCCGAAGGCCCGGTAGTACTCAAAGACCGGCTCCATCCTGCGCTCTCCCAGGTAGGTCGCAGACTGGTAGACGCCGCCCGTGCGCAGCACGCGCGCCGGCTCTCCGAGGCAACGACGCGTGGTGTAGACGAGGGCGGGGCCGCTCATGGTCCACAGGAGATGGGGCTCGTGGAGCACGAACGCACGCGCGGCGGCGGCGATAGCAGCCGCGGCGCCAAGCGCCACGCCAAGACCCAGCTTGCCCCTTTTCGCGTGCATGTCTCACTCCCGTCTCGAACCATGATAGGCGGCTGGTAGGATTGTTCCCAGAAGGAGGAACATGTCGCTGCGATTCATCATCTCCCCAGCAAAGAAGATGCGCGTTCAGGATGCGCCGCCCTGGCCCGTTCGCGAGTCGGCGTTCCTGGACCGCACGGAGACTCTGATGCGGGCCGTCCAGAGGCTCTCGCGCGACGAGGCAAAGATACTCTGGAACTGCAGCGACAGGCTCGCCGACCTCAACTACGAGCGCTTCCGGGACATGGAGCTGAGGGGCGCGGTGACGGCTGCGGCCGTAGCGTACGAGGGCATCCAGTACACCCACCTCGCGCCGCAGGTCATGAGCGAGGAGCAGCTTGTCTGGCTCGACGAACACCTGCGCATCCTCTCGGGCTTCTACGGCATGCTGCGGCCGCTCGACGGCGTGGTGCCGTACCGGCTTGAGATGCAGGCCAAGCTTGCCGCGGGAGACGCGCGAGACCTCTATGAGTTCTGGGGAAGCGCGCTCTACGAGTCCCTCGCAAAGGAGGGATGCGGCCTCATCGTGAACGCGGCCTCCGTAGAATACGCACGCGCCGTCACACCGTGGGTCCGCCCGGATGGCCCCCAGGTTCTGACCTGCCTCTTCTGCGTGGAGCGCGAGGGGCGCCTCCGCCAGCCGGCAACCGAGGCAAAGGCGGCCCGCGGCACCTTCGTACGCTGGTGCGCCGAGCGAGGCGTGACGCACAAGGACGAGCTTTGCGACTTCAGCGAGCGCGGCTACGCATTTGATGGGGACCGCTCAGACTCAGACACCCTCGTGTTCACGCAGAGCCATCCCGCAGCCGCGTGAAATTGGCCCGAGCAGGTATCATGGGTGCAGACCCGGAGGTGACATCACGGCTGACGTCGACGCGATCATCGAGCAGATACTTGCAGCCACCCGCGCCAAGGGCGGCCGCGCCTTCCAGAGCTCCCGGACGTACTCCGACGAGCCCATTCTCGTGCGCGGCTCCCAGCTCTCGAGCTACCTCCCCGAGCCCATCCAGAGGGTGCGCGCCCTCGCGCATAGTCCCGAGGCACGCGCATGGTCCGACGCCCGGCTCTTTGTGGAGCAGGCCCGCCTCATGGAGGACTACGAGGACGACTTTCCCTACGAGGGAGAGTTCAGGAGCTACTTCCCCACGTACCAGGCAATGACCAACCCCCAGCTGCGCGGTTACTTCACATGGCGCACCCGCGTGCGCGAGGGACGCGTGGAGCCCACCTCGCTCTCCTTTGCCTTCGTCTACCTCTATGAGCTCATCAACGGCATCGGGGCGTCACCCGGGGAGGAGGCCTTCCACGCCATAGAGGGCTTCTGGCGGAGCTACCGCGCCATCGATCCCGCGCTCGACCGCTACGTCCGTCCCTGGCTCGTCGACTACGTTGTCTACCACGGACTTTCTCCGGAGCTTGCCGCCCCCTACCTCAACGCGGCTCACGACCGCGCCGTGCAGGTTCTCGCCGTCGAGGAGGCACGCATTCTCGAGGAGCCTCCGGCACGCGGGCGCCGCGCCGCAAAGGCCAAGTTTGCCCTGGACCCCAAGCGCGAGGAGGCCGTCTTCCAGGCGCTCTGCGCCCTGTCAACGTATCGCCTCGGCGAGTCTCGCCTCTTCAAGGACGATCCGGACGCGCTCATGCGCGTGACGCCCGTCGTCTTTGACCGGCTCGT
This sequence comes from uncultured Atopobiaceae bacterium, assembly GCA_944321385.1. Classification (GTDB taxonomy): domain Bacteria; phylum Actinomycetota; class Coriobacteriia; order Coriobacteriales; family Atopobiaceae; genus Thermophilibacter. The sequence continues at coordinate 4,381 of CALULC010000075.1, read as the reverse complement.
GCGCCACTACCGCAGCGGCAGAACCCAGGGCTACGTCGAGAGCCTCTTTGGCTCCCGTCATGCCATGCCCCATCTGATGTTTGCCTCGGCGGTGTTCTGGCCGGGCGCCAAGCATGAGGACTGTGTCGTCAGGCTGGACGACACAGTCACCTTCATCTGCCAGAACGGTTTCTGGACCTGCGACGCCCTGCACGATGGCGGCGAGAAGAGCGCACGGCTCGGCCAGGTCCTCCATGCCGTGGACCAGCGGCTTCGCACGGCGCTGGGCCATCCCCAGCCCCTCCAGGACCGGGGCGACCCCAAGTATCTTGCGCAGATCATCGACCGCGTGGTGGCAGACTACCTCGAGTGGCGTCAGGAGCACGCGCCAAGACGTATCGAGATTGACCTCTCCAAGCTTGCGGGGATCCGCTCAACCGCAGCCGTCACACGCGACGCGCTGCTCGTAGACGAGGAGCGCGAGGACGCCGGCACCCCGGCATCACCCGAACCCGCCGGCGCCGAGTCCGCCGGTGTTGGAGCCCCCGCCACCGATCAAACGCAGAAGGACGAGAAGGATGCTCCCCTCGGCCTCAGCACAGCCGAGCTGGAGTTTGTTCGAGCGCTGCTCGAAGGCCGCGCGCCGGCCGCCAACAGCATGGATCTCCTCGTGGATGCCATCAACGAGAAGTTCTTTGACCTCGTAGGGGATGTCGTCATCGAATTTGGCGCAGACGGTGCGCCCACACTCGTCGAGGACTACGTCGAGGGCGTGCGAGAGGCGCTTTCATAGGGCACGAGGTTTGCCACGCTCTACAAAGGCCAGCACGTTGGCAGCGAGCACGGGCACCTGCGCAGAGAGCGTCTGAAGCTGCTCGGAGCCATAGCTCTAGTCGTGGTTTCCGGGCGTGGTGGCGTCATAGCCGGCCGCCTTCATGAGGCGTGCGACGCTCTCCCCGTTGGTGATCGTGGCAAAGGAGTCTCCGTAGAAGGTGTCTCCGGCGTCGAGCAACAGATCGGCGTCGACGGAGTCGGCGAGGCCCGCAACGGCGGCGTAGTAGCCCACGGGCGCGCCGCTCTCACTGGTGAACCCATAGCCACCGTGAGAGTCGCTGGTATGGACGATGCTAACGCTGCCCGCCTCCACCGCCAGGGCGGCCGATGGGCGCAGGAACGCACCCGCAGCGAGCGCGACGACAAGCGCCGCCAGCGCACCGATTCTCCTCTTAGCAATGTTGGTCATGCGATCGACTCCTTTGTGAATCTGCGTAGGGGGCCCACGCCGGACGGATAAGGAGTGCTCTTCAAAAGATGCCCACCCGTACTTTTTTGGCCGCCCCACCACTAAATTACGACTCCAAGGCGGCCGCTGGACAATATCTGAACTTTCCACAATACCTAGTCATCCCCCTCCCTCCCAAGATCCCGTCATTCATTCCCCGGGGGCGTTCTTTGGTTCAGCCAAGGCAAAGGTACTTATACTAGGAATGAAAATGACTTCATGAGGTACCAAAGTCTTAGAAGGAGGAACCTATGGACGCAGACAAGCTTCCCGACGCCAGCACGCTGCCCGAACTTGTCTCCCAGCTGGTTGCCTGTTACTACAAGAAGGACTTTGACCCCCTTGTGGAGCACCTCACCTCGGATTGCCTTTTCATCGGCGCCGGTTCCGACGTCTCCTACGGGGTGAGGAGCCTCGCGGAGACCATCATGGCCAACTCCTCGATACCCACCTATCTTGTCCGGGAGCCCAAATTCCAGCTCATAAGCACCAGCTCCCCCCTCGAGGCGGTTGTCGCCGGCTTTTACACCATCTACTCAGACGCCGACCACAAGATGCTCTCTTCGGAGAAGCAGCGGATAACGGTTAACTGCCGTTGGGAGGACGGCCTGTGGAAGGCGTATCTGGTCCACGCCTCAACGGAGTGGGGACCCCTCGAAGACGACGTGGCGTTCCCCGCAAAGATCAGCAAGCAGACCTACCGCTACGTTCAGGACATTCTTCGCGCAAGCAAGATACGGGACAAGAACTCCAACGAGAGTGTTGCCCTGCCCGTGGAGGACGGGACCGCCTTTATCAACCCAACGCACATCATCTACGCCGAGGCCCAGGCAAAGAAGACGGCCATCCACCTCATCGACCAGGTCATTACCGTAAAGATGCTGCTCGCCAACGTCTTTGAGCTTCTGCCGTCGCAGTTCTTGCGCGTGCACAGGAGCTATGTCGTCAACCGGGGACACATCTCCGCCCTCTCCGGCGGCGAGGTGGTCATGTCCAACGGGGACCGCATCCCCATCCCCAAGCGACGCCGCAGCGAGATAGAGCGCGAGCTGGCTCGGAAGACCGACTAGGCCCGCTCCACCAGACTCCCCCGACCTGTCGGGTTTCTCGGCACCGGTTTTTGATGCCTCCTCCCTCCCCGCCGATGGCGCCATGCTGTAGCTTTCAGTCGCCCGACAGGTTGATTACTTTCTCAATTCGCACGCAGCTGGGGGCATCGAGCCGCTAAACTCGTATCATTCGCGCGTAGTTTAGAATCGATGCGCCACGAGCAAGAATCAATGCCTCGTAGTTGAGAGTAGATGATCGCACGGGAGCGCCGTAGACCTGGGGGGAGGGGCGGCGATGGAAAACACCGAGGCAACTACTGGGCTCGCCAAGCGAGTCGAGAACGGCATCCTCGGGATCTTTGTCAACGAGCGCACCGCCTTCCTGGACCTCCTGGATGAGGAAAGCGTGCTCGTGGGTGCTGGTTCCAAGGTGTTCAACGGTCGGGAGTCCTTTGAGAGCAGCCCCCTCAACCCGCCGGGCATCCTCGCCCGCAACGTGACGTTTGGCTCGCTCTACACCAACCGTCCCGACGAGGCAACCGTGGTGGGAACCTACCTCCTGAGCGGCCCGTGCATCAACGGGACCGTCAACCAGCGCGTTACGGTCAACCTGCGCAAGTCGGGAGACGACTGGAAGATCGCACTCGCGCACTTCTCAAACGAGTGGCCCATGGGCAAGCCGGGCGACGGCGCCCAGAAGGCAACCGCCGGCGATGCGCCAAGGAGGCTGCAGCTGCGCTCCGAGAGCGGAATCATCTTCGTGGACCCGGAGGAAATCGTCTACGCGGAGTCTGCGGGAAAGCGGAGCATCGTGCACCTCAGGGACAGAGACGTGACCGTCTGCGTGCTTTTGCGGGAGCTGTGCGAGATGCTGCCCAGCCAGTTTGTGCGCGCAAACCGCTTCTACGTCGTGAACGTACGCCATGTTCAAGAGGTTGGCCGTGACGGCATCCTGTTCTCAACCGGTGAGAGCGTCCCCATCCCCGAGCGGCGGGTCAAGGAGATTCAGCTCGAGATTGCGAGCGCCGTGTCGCGCAACTTCAACTGACGACAAGAGCGCCTCAAGAGACGAACACGTGTGCTAGAATTGCTTCCTCACAAACATTGAGGAGGAGCAACACATGGGCGAGGTGCGGGTACCCAAGCGCATAGCGGCGGTCATCATCAACTCCCTCAAGGGAGGCGTGGTGCCACGCATTGGCCTGCCCTACATCACCGTGGGCCGCGAACGCGAGATCCAGGCGCTTCTCCACGACCTCGACCTCGTGGCGGACGGCGGCGCGAGCTTCCGCTTTCTCGTGGGCCGCTACGGCGCCGGCAAGAGCTTCCTCCTGCAGACCATCCGCACGCACGCGATGGGCAACGACTTTGTGGTGGCCGACGCCGACCTCTCCCCGGAGCGGCGCCTCCAGGGCGGTCAGGGCCAGGGTCTCGCCACCTACCGCGAGCTCATCCGGAACCTCTCCACCAAGACGCGACCCGAGGGCGGCGCGCTCGCGCTCGTGCTGGACCGCTGGGTGTCGGCGCTCCGCGAGCGGCCGGATGCCGAGGCGGCCCTCGTGGCACAGCTCTCCCCCATCCAGGAGCTCGTCTGCGGCTTTGACTTCACGAGCGTGCTGAGGCTCTACTATCGGGCGAGCCTCGAGGGGAACGACGAGGCGCGCGCCGGCGTGGTCAAGTGGCTGCGCGGCGAGTTCCGCACCAAGACCGAGGCCCGCGCGGAGCTGGGCGTCAACGCCTGCATCACAGACGACACCTGGTATGAGTACCTCAAGCTCTTCGCGCAGTTCCTCGTGGGAGCGGGCTACCGGGGCCTCGTCGTCCTTATCGACGAGCTGGTGAACCTCTACAAGATTCCCAACGCCACCTCGCGCCAGTACAACTACGAGAAGATCCTCACCATGTACAACGACACGCTCCAGGGCAAGGCGCACCACCTGGGGATCATCATGGGCGGAACCCCGCAGTCCATAGAGGACCGCCGTCGCGGGGTCTTCTCCTACGAGGCCCTGCGCAGCCGCCTCACGCAGGGGCGCTTTGCGAGCGCGGGCCTCGCGGACATGCTCGCGCC
>CALULC010000074.1 GCA_944321385.1 uncultured Atopobiaceae bacterium | reverse complement strand
CCTACTTGCCCTGCACCATGGTAAGCGAGATCTTGCCGCGGTCGCGGTCCACGCGCTCGACCCAGACCTTCACCGTGTCCCCCACCGCCACGACGTCGCTCGGGTGCTTGACGAAGCGGTTGGCCAGCTTGGAGATGTGCACGAGGCCGTCCTGGTGCACGCCCACGTCCACGAAGGCGCCAAAGTCCACGACGTTGCGCACGGTGCCCGTGAGCTCCATGCCGGGCTGGAGGTCGTCGATCGAGAGCGCGGCGCGGCTGAACACGGGCTCCGGGGCGTCGTCGCGCGGGTCGCGGCCCGGCTTCTTGAACTCGGCCACGATGTCGATCAGCGTGAGCACGCCGCAGTCCAGCTCTCCCGCGAGCGCGGCCACGCTGCCCACGCGCTTCTCGATGTCCGGCACGCCGCCGCGCGTGAGCTCGTCCGCGCCCACGCCCGCGCGCTCGAGCAGCGCCGTGGCCACGCCGTAGCTCTCCGGGTGCACGGCAGTGGCGTCGAGCGGGTTCTTTCCGCCGGTGATGCGCAGGAAGCCCGCCGCGTTCTGGAACGCCTTGGGGCCGAGCTGGGGGACTTTCTTGAGCTCGCGGCGATCGGTGAAGGCGCCGTGCTCTTCTCGGTAGGCCACGATGTTCTTGGCCACGGAGGACGTGACGCCGGAGACATAGCCCAGAAGGCTCGCGCTGGCGGTGTTGACGTCCACGCCCACGCGGTTGACCACGTCCTCCACCACGTAGCCCAGCGTGCGCGCGAGCTCCGTCTGGTCGAGGTCGTGCTGGTACTGGCCCACGCCGATGGACTGGGGCGGGATCTTCACGAGCTCGGCGAGCGGGTCCTGCAGGCGCCGCCCCAGGCTCATGGCACCACGCGTGGTGACGTCGAGGTCCGGGTACTCCTGGCTCGCGAGCTCGGAGGCCGAGTAGACCGAGGCGCCCGCCTCGTTGACGATCGTGTAGCGCAGGTCCGGCGCGGATTCGGCGATGAACTCGGAGACGACCTCCTCGGTCTCGCGGCTGGCCGTGCCGTTGCCGATGACGATGGTGTTGATCGCGTACTTCTCGGCAAGGCGCTTGAGCTCGCGCTTGGTGCCCGCGACGTCGTGGCGAGGCTTGGTGGGATAGACCACGCCGTGGTCGAGCAGCTTGCCCGTCTCGTCCAGCACCGCCACCTTGCAGCCGGTGCGGTAGCCCGGGTCGAGCGAGATGACGCGCGCGCCGCGCACCGGGCGGGCCGAGAGCAGGCTCTCGAGGTTTTTGGCAAAGACCTTGATGGCATCCGTCTGCGCGCGCACGGTGAGCTTGGCGCGGACCTCGCGCTCGAGCGAGGGCGCCATCAGGCGCTTGTAGCCGTCCGCCACGGCCGCCTCAAAGACGGGCGCAAAGACGCCCTGGCGGCGCGGCCAACGCCCGCCGAGGCGCGCCACCGCGGCGGCCTCGTCCACGCGGACGCGCACGCGGAGCTTCTCCTCGCGCTCGCCGCGGTCGATGGCGAGCACGCGGTGGTTGGGAATCTTGGCCGCGGGCTCGGCGTAGTCGTAGTAGGGCTCGTAGGGGGTCTTCTCGTCCGCGTTCACCGCCACGGAGACGATGTCCGCCGTGGCCTCCGTGAAGGCTCGCAGGTCGGCGACGTTCTCGGCGTCCTCCGCCACGACCTCGGCCACGATGTCCGCGGCGCCCGCGAGCGCCTTCTCCGGCGTGTCAAAGCCGGCCTCGGCGGCCTCCGGCGTTACAAAGCGAGCCGCCTCGTCGAGCGCGGATCCCTTGGTCGCCACCTGCATGAAGATCATGTTGGCAAGCGGCTCCAAGCCGGCCTCGCGCGCCTTCTGCGCGCGCGTCATGCGCTTCTTGCGGTAGGGCTTGTAGAGATCCTCCACGCGCTGGAGCTGCGTGGCGGCGCGAATCTCCGCCTCGAGCTCGGGCGTGAGCTTGCCCTGGGCGTCAATGAGGACAAGGACGTCCTCCTTGCGCTTCTCGAGGTTACGCAGGTAGGAAAGGCGCTCGTCAAGAGCGCGCAGGGCAACGTCGTCCATGCCGCCCGTGGCCTCCTTGCGGTAGCGCGCGATGAAGGGGATGGTGTTGCCCTCGTCGATGAGCTTTACGGCGGCTTCGACGGCCTCCGGCTTGAGGTTGAGCTCCTCTGCGAGCGTGGCGATAAGGTCCATGTGTCTGTGGCTCCAAACGGTTGCGTGCAAGAGCCACCTAGCATACCCGCGCACCGTGGCGCGCGCAACGCGGCCGGGCGCGCGGGCCCTTCTCGCCCCATCAAACCTCGCACCTAGTCTTTGTTTGAGCAGCTTTGCGTGAAGTTTATAAACTCTTACTTGATGCAAGATATACTAGGTGCGAGGTTTTCCAAAAGCACTGGCGAGAAGAACGCGCAAATCCTAGCGATCGAGCTCTTCCATGGAGTAGGTTGCATACCCCTCGTAGCGATAGCTGGCGTCGATGCCCTTCATGTAGACCCGGCGGTCGGTGACGGCGTCCGTCAGCGCCTCTTTGATCTGGAGCTTTATCTCCCTGTCGCGCACCGGGCTCCGCTCCATGGCAAGAAGGTAGTCCTCCCGGTCCACCCGGCTCCAGTCAACAACGTGACCAAGTTCGCCTTTGAGCATGCAGTCGAGCCAGATGCGAGCGCTTCGTCCGTTGCCCTCCCGGAAGGGATGGGCAACGTTCATCTCCACGTACTTCTCGACGAGCTGGTCAAACGTGGACTGGGACATCCTGTCAATCGCCCTGAGGGCCGAGCCCAGATACATCACGGACGCAAAGCGGAAGCTACCCTTGGAGATGTTCATCGTGCGCGGCTTGCCAGCAAACTCGTAGACGTCCTGGAACAGATAGCCGTGAATCTTGGCGAGCCCGGCAAAGGTTCCCACCTCAAAGGTGCCGAGAAGGCCCGTGTCGTACAGCTCGAGAGCACGGAGCTTGGTCAGGCGCTCCTCCTCGCGGGCAAGCTCGACGTCACCGGAAATCCCGAGCTTGTTCTCAAGGACCATCGAGCACACCTCCAGGGCCGCACGCTGCGGATGCGTGCATCCATTGTACCGTGCTGGTCCTTCTCGCCCCATCAAACCTCGCACCTAGTCTTTGTTTGAGCGATTTTGCATGAAGTTCGTAAACTTTCACTTGATGTAAGACATACTAGGTGCGAGGTTTTCCAAAAGCGCTGGCGAGAAGAACGTCAGCCCCGCGGCTCCCACGGGGTGATGACGACCTTGAGGCATCCGTCCTCGCGCGCCTCGAAGGCGCGATAGGCGTCCAGGATGTCGTTCAGCGGGTAGCGGCGCGAGATGAGGGGGCTCGTGTCCAGCTTGCCCGCCTCGATGAGCGCCATCACCTCGTCGAGGCCGCACGCGTCCACGCCTCCGGTCTTGAACGTGAGGTTCTTACCGTACATGCTCGGCAGCGGCAGCGCCTGGTCGCGCTCGTACATGGCGGAGATCACCACGACGGCGTTGGGCCGGGCGATGCGCCAGGCCATCTCAAAGGTGTCGTCGCCACCCGCGGCCTCGATCACTGAGTCCGCGCCGCGGCCGCTGGTCTGCGCGCGCACGAAGGACTCCACCTCGCCGAGGCCCTTCTCGGCGGGGTTGATGACAGCGTCCGCAAGGCCGTGCTCACGCGCGAGGGCAAGGCGCGACTCGTCCACGTCAAGGGCGATGACCTGCGCCGGGTTGGCCAGCCGTGCACACATCATGGTGGTGAGCCCCACCGGGCCCGCGCCAATTACCGCGACGGTTGAGCCGGGCTCGATCTCCGCCAGACGCGCTCCCCACCAGCCCGTGGCCAGGATGTCGCCCAGAAAGAGCGCGTCCTCGTCCGAGACGCCGTCCGGGATGCGCGTGAAGGCGTTGTCCGCGTACGGCACGCGCACGTACTCCGCCTGGCAACCGTCGATGGTGCAGCCCAGAAGCCAGCCGCCATGCTCGCAGTTGTTGACCCAGCCGCGGCGACAGAAGAAGCACTCGCCGCAGAAGGTCTCGCAGTTCACAGCCACACGGTCGCCGGGCGAGAAGGACCTCACGCCCGTGCCCACCTCCTCGACCACGCCCACGAACTCGTGGCCGAGCACCGTGTCCGGCTTAGCGCGCGGCACGGCGCCACGCATGATGTGCAGGTCGCTCGTGCAGATGGTCGAGCGCGTCACCCGCACGATGGCGTCCGTGGGCTCCGTCAGCCGTGGGAGCGGCCGGTCGAGAAGTGCGATGTTGCCGTAACCGTCATGTACCAGCGCTTTCATAGGGGCTCCCTCGAGACAGTGCGTTGGCGACATCGTAGCATGCGACAAGCGTGGAACGCCCCCTCTCATACCGCCCACGGACTAATCGGCTCGCTCGTAAATGTTGATACAACAAAGTGGGCAGCTTCCCTCGCAAGAATCGTAAACACTATGGCCACTGTGGATGGAGCCTCTCACGATTTGGCGCATGGGTCTCTTCCACAGGCTCTATTGACTGCTATTGGGAGGAGCTCCTATGGAAGGCCTGCTGTTAGTTCTTGGATTATTCCTTGTTTTGATTCTTATTGGAATCTTTGGAGGAAACTCTGACGGTAATAACCAGCAGAAAGTGCCAGCAGCAGATTCGGTAACAGACGGGCAGTTGGAGCGAATACATGAACGGTGCGAGGAGCGTGAACTGGCAGGGTGGGAGAAAGATTCAGAGAAGATAACGCAAGTCATCAAAAACATCACCCTCAATACAGAGATTAGCGAAGAAGAGGCCCGGGCAATATATGAGAAGTGTTTGAATCATTTCGCCGAACAGACATTGATCGAAGAGCAGAGCGCATACGAGGAAGCTGAGTTTAAATCTGGCATCGTAGGCAAAGATAAGTATCGGTTCGGGCTGGAAGAAGAACTTGATACCCTTGAGAACCAGCTTGATAATGTCGGTGCGGTAACCAACGCCCTTTCTATGGGCGCAATGCAGCCAAAGTCAAAGAATCCAGTTGCATCGGCAACGGTTACTGGGGCAATCCTTGGCCCCGCAGCAGGCATGGCAGCTGCCGGCCAAGCACAAGCTCAGAACGCCAAAGCACAAGATACTTATAACCGTCTTCAAGCAACGCTGGCAGAGTCTCGTCGACTCGAATACCAGAGTGCGGAACGTGCCAAAAGGCGAGTTGATGCGATAAGAGACTATCTGAAGAAGATAGACAAAATAGAGATTGATACCAGTAAACCGGCTCTCTACTTCAGCTATGTTGACTTGAGAGTAGATGATGTGTCTGTATCGCCATCCCGAAAGTATCTGTCCATCAAAGTACATTCGGATATGGACTATGAGAACGAAGAGATACCTGAATCCTTCTGGGAAAAGTACGGCAATGTAGACGGCTCTGTAAGGATTACTGCAAAGTATGGCGGCTCGATAATTGGGGCTGGATACTTATGCGCTCCCGGTTTTGGAGGCTCCACTAATTCTACTTCCTACTACGAATCCATCAGCGATTATGGATACGGCTTCGATTGCTGCTCTGAGCTTGAAGTGTTTGTCCGACTCAACGAAGAATGGGACGAAGATTGGGATGTTAAGAAAGTCCAAGTTGGATTTGAGCCGATAAACATCTGGGTCAGAACCCGGTAAAGAACGACGGGCACCTACCGCTTTAGGTAGGTGCCCGCTTCGCTATTGATAGTTAATCTTGGCAAACGATGCTCGGTCGCTGCTTTATCCATTTATTGCATGACGTTGCATCATCGGTTTCGAAACCGCTGGGGGTCCGGCATCGACCGTGTTTCTATATCAATTACTGTTGTCCCTCTATTGTCACGGCTCAGCTGAAGCTCCGCCCATCTCCAATCAGATCCGTCACGTTCTCGTGCACGATGCCGTTACGGTGCTGGATGGGGTCGTTGCGCGTGATGACGAACTTGGGCCAGTTGTCCCGTATCTGCTCGAGCGGGCGGTACTCGCGGTCCTCGGTCGCGCGGTCGTTCATGATGGTCATCGCCACCTGCACGTAGGCGTACTCCATCTCGGGCGATCGCAGAACGAAGTCGCACTCGAGCTTGCCGATGCGTCCCACGCTCACCTCGTAGCCCAGACTCCTCGCGTAGTTGTAGACGATGTTCTCGAGCACAGGCCCATAGTTGATGCGGTTGTCCGTGTTGAGCGCGAAGTAGAAGCTCAGGTCAGCGAGATAATACTTCTGCTCACCCCGGAGCGACTTGCGCGACTTCATGTCAAAGCGCTCGCAGCATCGGACGATTTTGGCGTCTTCGAGAATCTTGAGGTATCGCCCCAGCGTCTCGCGCTTGATACACACGCCCTGTCGCTCGAGGTCTGAGAGGATGTTCGTCAAGCTTGTTGTCGCGCCAAAGTTGTTTGTGATGTACTTTCTGACCGCTTCGAACACGGGCATGTTGCGGACTTGGACCCTGCGCCGCACGTCCTTTTCCAGGATTTCCTCAACAACAGATTTGACATAAGTTCGCTTGTCAGCGAGGGATGCGTAAGCAAGGGCCTTGGGAAAGCCCCCTCCCAAGATATAGGCGTCGAGCTCGGCAGCAGGATTAGGGTCGATCGACTTGCCGAGAAACACCTTCATGTCCTCGTATTCCTTGAACGTAAGCGTCTGCATCTCGAACTCGATGTAGCGACCGGTGAGCTTGGTTATGAGCTCACCCGAAAGCAGATAGCCGTTGGAGCCGGTAATGAAGATCGACCAATCCCCATCAGTTCGAAAGGCGTTTACGACTTCCTCGTAGCCCTTCACGTTCTGAACTTCATCGATGAAAAGGTATTTCAAGCCGTCGGGCGCACCGGCAGAGGCGCTATCGATTGCCGCCTCAAGCTCGTCAGCGGTCTTGACCTTCCGCAGCTTTCGACTATCCAGGTCAAGGTAGATGATGGAAGCCGAGTCGACGCCGGTTTCAGCGAGCTCTTGGGCGATAGTCTGCATAAGGCAGGACTTTCCACATCTTCTTACGCCCGTGATAACCTTGATGATCCCATCGTCATGATAGAAACCTCGAATCTTCTTGAGGTAGTTTTCGCGCCTGAAAAGCTCCACTTCTTACCTCCATCCCCGTTTATGCTTCGATACTATCAGAGTTAGGGGGTATTCACGACATACTGATGGTCAATTACCCCCTAACTATATTTAGATGGAGTTCGAGAATGTAATAGGTGATACACAGAAATGGAGCCATGGCATTGCATGGCTCCATTTCCGCGATAATACAAAAGGACTGCGAACTTATGTTCGTTACTCCCACTCGATCGTAGCCGGAGGCTTGGGCGTGACGTCGTAGACCACGCGGTTCACGCCGGGGACCTCGGCCACAATCCGCGAGGAGATCTTGCCCAGCACGTCATACGGCAGCTTCGCCCAGTCCGCGGTCATCGCATCGCTCGACTCCACCGCGCGCACGATCACCGGGCGCGCGTAGGTGCGCTCGTCGCCCATGACGCCCACGGAGCGGAT
>CALULC010000073.1 GCA_944321385.1 uncultured Atopobiaceae bacterium | reverse complement strand
TGGTGGATCGTCAGGGGTTCGAACCCTGGACCTTGGGATTAAGAGTCCCCTGCTCTACCAGCTGAGCTAACGATCCATATGGGGTGGGCGAAGGGTCTCGAACCCTCGACCTACGGAGCCACAGTCCGTCGCTCTACCAACTGAGCTACACCCACCATTTGTGCTACCTCGTGAAGCAGCTCGATTATTATGCAAAACCCTGGCCCTCGATGCAAGGACAATTTTTCCGTCCCCGCTTCTCCACAATAGACGTCACAAGAAGAGCAGCCAAAACAGGGCAACAAGAATGGCGCCGAGGAGAGCCCCAACGCAACCGCAGCCGGAACGTGACCGCGTGTCGTTTTTCTCGCCGCGCATGAGCGGGTCCACGCCGTAGTGCGTGAACGCACGCTCGGGTGTGGACCAGTCTCCGTCTTGGTTGAAGTCGAACGGGTTGCCCATGCTAGAGAAGCGTCTCGGTGCCCCGGTCAGACGAGAAGCGCAGATTGCCATACTGCTGCTCGATGACACTCTTGCCGTTCGGGCGCGTCACCATGCGCGCCCCCTTCCCATGCTCGCCAAAGACCATGGACGTCTTCCCCGTCTTGGTGTCCCAGCGAACCTGGCCATGCTCTCGCTCCAAGTGGACGTCGCTGCGTCCCAGAATCGTGCGAATCGGATTCTTCATGTGCGTTCCCATCAGTCGTCGAGCACGCCCTCCCAGGTGAGCATCGTCTCGGAGCGCAGGAAGCGCCTCAGCGGAGTGAGGTCGCCCTCCAGGTGGAAGACGTCGAGGGCCGCGTGATAGGCAGCGTGGTTCTGCGCGTGAATCACGATCGGCGGCATGCCCATGGCGAGAAGCACGCCGTTCATGAGCAGACGCGCCGTGCGACCGTTGCCATCGGCAAAGGGGTGGATGTCGAAGAGCTTGGCGTGAAGGTAGGCCGCGATGGTGAGCCTGCGGGCCCCCTCCTCCAGGTAGGTGTTCACGTCGTCAGCGAGAAGGCCCACCGCGCGCGGGACCTCAGCCGCCGGTATGCCGACGCTCGCCGGGCCGCCAACGTAGTTCTCGAGCTTGAAGGTCCCCGGTCGCTCGCCCGCGAGAAGGCGCTTCTCGTCGTAGGTTCCCATCGTCACGAGGCCCTGCGCCTCTTGGATGAGCTCCTCGGAAAGACACGGGTTCTCGGCGAGCTTGACGCGCGCCAGATCCCAGGAGAGCTTGAGGTTGTAGGTCTCTATGAGCAGCTGGACGTCTCCGGTGTAACCCGTCACGGCGCCCGTCTCAACAATCTGCTTAACGGTGGCATACGTGAGCTCGGCGTTCTCGATCTTCTCGGAGTTGTAGACGTAGTCGGGCACAAACTCCGTGAGCAGCTCCTCGCGACGCTCGGGCGTGAGCGCGGACCACCTGGCAACGAGCTCGTCGTATTGCGGCTTCAGCGAATCTGCCATGGGACACCTCCTGTCCTCGAGCTGTTGGGAGCATTGTAGCGCCATGGCGTGCAGCGGCGGGTGACCCATCCGTAAGAGGCGCGGAGGCTTCGGCAAGGGGGCTTACGAGATCGTCAAGACCGAGAAGACCTACACGGACCCATCCCAGGTGAGAAGGCACTCGCTCATGAGGAACTGCTTGAAGGGCTCAAGGTCGCCCTCGTCATGGAAGGCGTCGAGTGCGCCATAGTACGCCATCCGGTCCTGTTCCCTTATCACCACCGGCGGGTGACCCATGGCAAGAAGGACCGTGTTCATAAGCAGACGAGCCACTCGCCCGTTACCGTCAGGAAACGGGTGAATGTCAACGAGCGAGGCGTGGAAGTAGGCCGCCACAACCAGTGCGCGGCCGTTATCGGAAAGATAGGAGTTCACGTCTTCGAGAAGATCCCTCATAAGCTCAGGGACATCCGCCGCGTCAGCGCCAACCTCCTTCGCGCCTACAACGTAGTCACCCAGTTTGTACGAGCCTGGCCTCTCCCCGCTCCCCCAACGCTGCTCGTTATAGGTTCCATAGGTCAGGAGCTCGTGAGCCTTAAGGACAAGATCCTCCGTGAGCTGCAGACCGGGGACCGCAAGAGGCATCGCCCACTCCCAGGAGGTCTTGAGGTTCTGTATCTCAAAGAGCGTCCGCACGTCACCGGTGAATGCGATGATGCGTCCGTTATCAAAGACCTCATGGGTGTCGCGGTACGTGATGGCGTCGTTTTCTATCTTTCCGGAGTTATAGGCGTAGTTGAGGACGAAGTCGTCAACATGCGCCTCGCGCGAAGGGGCGGAGAGATCTCTCCACCTCGATACAAGCTCTTCATAGCTTGCGAGAAGAACGTCAGCCATCAGACTCACGCCCTAAAGATAGTCGGCAAGGCGCGGGCGTCCGGCAGACTGACTGTTGGAGCACGGTCGACTCGTCATCTCGCCGCTATCGCTCACGAGCACGAAATCCCCTGACGCAAGGGCCTTGGAGAGACTGCCATGGGCGCTCACGTAGGCAAGGAGGCGCTGGTCGTCCACGAGGTTGCCGCTCGGGTCCTTCCATATGCGCATGTGACAGCCCTCCGATCTTGTTGCGATTGAGGCGATTGTACCCGCTTGCGAGATTGGTCGGGTTGGCTCCGGAAAACGGCAAGTCATGAGCACCCTGCAAATCGATTGCCCACCAGCCCATCTCGACGAAGTCCCCATCCAGCAGAGCCCAAGACTAGCTGCACCGACAAACTCAGCTTTAGGTTCGTGAAGTAAGGTCGGACAAGACCCAGACCGGTCTCGGTTCAAGACCGTGCAGCACACCCAGTCACGTTAGCCACGAGCCATCAGATCTTCTTCTATTTTATTGAAAACAAGTTGGTAGCCCTCGGGGTATGTGTTAGCTGGTATCGGTTGAAAAATAACATCAAGCCCATTAAGCGCAATTGCCTTTGCCGACTATTTTGCACAAGCAATCGTTTGGCGCTTATCGTCGTCTTCATCTATTATGACATCATAATAAGTAATATTGTTTTTAAGCTCTTTATAGGCAGAGTCTGCAGTTTTAAAATATGCCCTTCTAAGCGTCAAGAGCCACCAAAAATCAATCTCGGAGAACCCTAGGCCAAAACCAACAATATGAATGTCTGACGAGAAGAATAGCTCCGGCCAGAGGCACCGATCTTCATTCTCTCCAGTTACCACAGAGTCAATTGTCTTTGTGGGTGACGAGCCCTCCTCCTTTCCCTTCTTTAGAAGGTGGTTTCTCATTTTTTGAACATAACCAATATAGTGCTCGTACCCGATGCATATTGATGTGGCTATGTTTTGCTCACCATGCGCGTGAAAAAACCTCACTCCGTTTCGAATGCTCGAAATCTCGAGGGTATATTTCTTTGTTTTACCCCAAGACGCTTTATATGACTCGGATTCTTCGGGGAATACCTGTTCGAGGCAATAGTCGTAATTTGTTGTTATCACGTTATCCGGATGGACTCCGATAATTCTCCTGTGAGCCTCACCAACACGCAGTCCCATGCCCTTCAGCTCGTCTCGCACCTGTTTCTTTAATTCTGTATAAGGGTCGCTTCCGGCAGCAGATGCTCTAATGCCTCCACTTGCTCCAATCATCTCAAATTGTATTGGGAGGGGAATGGACTCCTCGTCCAACCCTCCGTCGAGAGTAAGACAGGGAGGACGCAAGCTCTCGATTAAGTCATTCCAAGAGGCAGCGCCTTCAGCAAGGTTGAGCCCGTTGCCAATAAGTAGTGTAGTCTGCCTCCTCACGATCACTCACCCACAATCCCCAGCAGCTTCTGAAAACTATCGACCACGTCGTAGTGCACGTCGGCATCACCCATCTCGTTGAAGAGCTTCTTCGCGCACGCGATCTTCGCCTGCTCGATGGGACGTAAGTCCAAAGTGTTCATTGACCCCTTTGTCTCCGCAACAAAGAACGCGCCCTTTACGCTCTCGCGCTTGATCGCTATGGCCTAGTCCGGAACATAGTCCTCGACCTCTATCTTTCCCACGATGCGTTTTAGGTAGCCGGGGAGCGTCTCGTAACGCTGCCCGTAGAGGTCGAGCAGCGCCTCCACGCGGCGACGGTCCACGGGCGCGCGCCGGCTCTCGCGCAGCAGCGCCTCCGCCTCTCCCGCGAGCTGCTCCTCGGCGAGGCTCCCCCACGCCGCCCACCCGGGCATGCCGTCTCTCATGCGAGCCCTCCGCCCTTCTCGGCTAGCAATAGAAACGGACGGAGCCGAAGTATGACTTCCAGAGATCAACAATCTCTGAGCTGCGGGCCTCAATGATGCGCATGATGTTGCGAAGCGTCTTGGGGGCAATCTTTGAATTGTTGTTGCACAGGTATGCTTTTCCGGCCCGAGTAATCCAAATCTTGGTCGCGTTAGCGGTTGGAGCGCCTTCCGCAACATGAACATGAATGGCCTCGAGCGGATCATTTTCGTTCGTCCAGAAGTAGACCCAGTATGAGCCAATCCTAAAAACCTGAGGCATTCTCGAACCCCCCATCGGCGGCGAACTCGAGAATCAGGTTGGCAGTTGAGGAGATGATGTCCTTGAGGTGGGCAAGCTCCTCGTCGGTGAAGCCGCGCTGGTCCTCCCAAGAATAGTCGGGAAGATAGCAGGTGACATGATGGAAGCAGTCCTTGGCGTCGGGCTTCTCGATGTAGACCTTCACCCTGCCATCGGGAAGGGTCTCTGAGTGGACAATCTCCGTTCCGTCGTTCAGGGTCATGAACGGATACATCATGAAGACCACCTCCTTTGCGCATGTCTCCCTGATTGTATACCCCAAGGTTGCCGGTGCGGACCCATGAGGTCACCGAAGCGGCCGGGGTACCAAGCAGAGTCAAGAATAAGACGGGAGGACGAGAAGGTCCTCGACCCCGCACGCAAGACGTTCTTCTCGCCCGTTTTACAAGAACTCCCTGCAGGCGGTCTCAAGCGCCGTAAAGTCATTGCAGCGAGCCGCCAGACGGGTTGACGTTCCATTCTTAATCTTGTGCTGATAAAGGTTCCGTGCATTCTTCCTAATACGTCCGGAGAGAGCCCTAATCTCCCGGTACTCCGCCCGAAGCAGTGAGCGATACGAGGGATCCTCCACCTTGGAGATGTCGACATAGGCGCACTGATTCTCAGGGACGGGAAACATGCAGTTCAAGTTGATGACGGCGTAGTCCTTGAGCTTGATGAGGTCGAGGCCCTCTTTCATCTTTCGATGTTTCTCCTTGAAGGAGGACAAGGGGGCAAAGTAATCCATATCGTTCACCGTCAGCACGACGCCGATATACTTTCGGGAGAACTTCTGCCCGTGGCGCTTGTTATGAAACAAGTGCGGAGCAAGGGGAGCCAGATAGTCGACATAGCGCTCGCTCACTTCATAGATCCCAATGTCTTCCATCTCAACCCCTCCCAAATAGACAAATCGAGGGCAGGCAGAGCCCACCCTCGCTGTTACGATCGCACTCAGAGCGGCGAAACGCTCACTTATAACTTTCTCTGTTAGGGCCGAGATATGCCCGCTTATAACTTTCTCCGTTAGGGCCGAGATATGCCCACTAGCAAGAGTCTATGACAGTCGCCCTGTGGAATCCACTGACAATGCCGGACAACCAATTCTTCATAGGCGCGCACTCGGCCAGCGACTTCGATCCCGCCCGCCAATTCTCGTGGCAAGACGACCCTTGCTACAGCAGACCCGCAAGGTCACCGCGGTCACGTGCCTCGTCCAGCAGGTGCTTGAACACACGGTCGCCGTGCAGGCCGTCGTGCTCGAATTCGTTGGTGACCCAGGCGTGGCCCGCGCCCACGCGGCCGAGCGTGTCCAGCTGCAGGCTTGCGTCCACGTAGAGGTCGTCGAAGTAGACCGCCGCCTGGAGCGGCGTCTCGTTGGCGAGAAGGGCTGCCTGGTCGTAGAGCCGGCCGAACGACGTGTCCGCCATGAGGCACCCCATCGCACCCGCGAAGGGCCGCAGCTCCGGCATCTCCTCGAACATCCACGGGAAGCAGGCCTCGCCCGTGAGCATGAGGGGTCGCGCGACGGGGTCGAACTCGGGACGCTCGCGCCAGGCGCGCTCCGCAGCCCACGCGATCGGCGCGTCCAGCTCGCCGTCCGCATAGATGAGCTCCTGGAGCACCCAGTAGAGTGGGTTCGCCGCAACGTTGGTGGTCGACCACGCGCCCGCGAGAAACGCCGGCGAGAGCTCGATCTTCTCGGCGTGCCCGCGCGCTGCGGCAAGAGCCGCGTCCGCGGAGCCGTCGCCGGCAGTGAAGGCAAGGTCGAGCAGGTTGTGAAGGCGCTCGTGGCCCGGCTTCATGCCAAGGCCCTGCCCCAGCGACTGCAGGCGTCGCGGGGAGAGTGGCGAGCCGTCTGGCAGGCGCACGTCTCCGACGGCGGCGCGGCCGGCGAGAAGCGCGAGGCGGCGCTCGTCGTCCGGGTAGCGCTCGTAGAGGAGGCTCGTCTTGGCGACCATGCGCGGGAACGTGTGGGCGTAGATCTCCTCGGCGCTCGCCGGCACGTGCGGGATGCCGCCGCAGGTGAAGCACGCCGCCGCGGCGCCGGGGAACGTGGAGAGGTACGCGAGTGTGAGAAAGCCGCCGTAGCTCTGGCCGAGCGTGACCCAGCGAACGCCGCCGAGCTCCTTGAGGCGCAGGTACTCGAGGTCACGGACGATCGAGTCCGCGAGGAAGCGCTTGAGGAAGCGGGCCTGCGCGGCGGCATCGCCCTCGCGCGCGATCGTGGCGCCGTCCACGCGCGAGGAGCGTCCGGTGCCGCGCTGGTCGGGCAGGATCACGCGGAAATGGCGCACCGCCTCCGCGACCCAGCCGTCGCTTGTCGGCGAGGTGAGGCGCGGGCTGGCGCCGCCGGGACCGCCCTGGAGAAAGACGAGGTACGGGAGGTCGCGTCCCACGTTCTCCGGCGCGCTGACCACGCGGTAGAAGAGGCGCAGGGAGCGACCCTCGAAGGCGGGATCGCACTTCTCGGCCGCCGACGCCTCCGCGAGCAGCGAGGTAGGCGCGCTTTCGACGCCCGCCAAGCGCGCGGGGGACGTGCCCCGCCAGTCGAGCGGAACGTCGATCGCGTGGTCTTCCACGGCAAGGCCGGGCAAATAGTAGCTTGTTAGGAGCGCCATGGGTCCCCCTGTTGGCTGTTAGTACGACTGTTGATGCCAAGAACTACACGGTTTTGCGTTCTTCTCGCCTACCGCGTTCCTCGCAAGCCCGGATTCGAGAGATGGCACGAGGTTTTGGGGCAATTATTTTATGCACTAGATCAAGTATTGTTGCAAAACCATGCCAAACGTGGCGAGGGCACATGATTATGTCCGTAAACGGGCCTCGTTAGGCTGCGTGGGCACCTCGGAAATAAAACTTGTTGCCCAAAACCTGGCAGGAGCGCCGCGATGACCAAAGGGCCGCGCGGAAGCCGAGAAAAGCGGGGGCCGAGAAGAACCTCGACCCCCCCCCCGCGTCCTTCTCGCTAGTCCAGGTACTCCGCGATCTGGACGGCGTTGGTGGCCGCGCCCTTGCGGATCTGG
>CALULC010000072.1 GCA_944321385.1 uncultured Atopobiaceae bacterium | reverse complement strand
ACGCGACCGTCGATCTTGAGGGTGCCGGAGGTGATGTCCTCGAGGCCGGCGATCATGCGCAGCGTCGTGGACTTGCCGCAGCCGGACGGGCCGACGAAGATGATGAACTCCTTGTCGGCGATCTCAAGGTTGAAATCCTTCACCCCCTCGAAGCCATTCGGGTACTTCTTTCCTACATGTTCGAGCGTGAGGCTTGCCATGTGCGCAACCTTTCTCCCTGCCCGACCGGCGTGCGCCCGCCAGCCGAGGCCCCACCTTACGTTGCGTTTAATTTTAGTTTGCTGTTTTTACGCGAATTTTTATCTATTTTGGTATGTCTTATCTCGTTTTGCGTGTTTTCGCTGGTATAGCTTTTATTGTGAATTTCATAGATGTTCCACGATTTCGCCGAGCGGAAGTCTTTTTGGGGCGAACGGTTTTGTCGCTTTTTAAATTCGCAGGTAGACGCGTTGTGCTCTGTGATTATAAGAGGGGAACGATTCCATAATGGGCTTGTTCTTATTTCCCATAATGCTTGCTATTTCCTTTTCACGTATATCAGTGTTGCGATAGAATATGCTAAATGCGACATGTACCGTAAGGGCGCTGTCATCCTTCTTGCTGGAGGAGGCTCCATGACCACGCACGAGCTTGAGTTCTCGACGTTTGCGCACGGTCACTACGTTGACCTGATGCCGTTTCAGTACGGTCGCGAGCAGTGCGAGCCAGGCCATGCCTTTGGCCCGGCGAGACGGGACCACTTCCTCTTCCACTACATCATCTCCGGGCGCGGCCTGCTCATGACCACGAGCGAGAGCGGGGCCAAGCGCGACTTTCGCCTCTCGGCCGGCGAGGGGTTTCTCATCTTCCCTAGTCAGGTGACCACCTACGTCGCGGACCTCGACGACCCCTGGGAGTACATCTGGGTGGAGTTCGACGGCATCTGCGTGGCGGATGACCTCGAGAACGCGGGGCTCACGCTCTCCTCCCCCATCTATCGCTCGCAGTCAAGCGAGCTGCGCGCGTACATGGTGGACGAGATGCGCTACCTCATCTCAAACCGCACCGCCTCCGCGCTGCACCTCATCGGGCACACCTATCTCTTCCTCGACTACCTTCTCCGCTCCGTGGCGCACCCGGACGAGCAGCCGGCAAACCGCCTCCAGGACTTCTACATCCGCGAGGCCATCGACTTTGTGAAGGAGAACTACCAGTCCGACATCACGGTCGAGGACATCGCAAAGCAGACGGGCCTCAACCGCAGCTACTTTGGCAAGGTGTTCAAGGCGGCAACCGGAAAGTCGCCGCAGCAGTACCTGATTGGCTATCGCATGGGCAAGGCGACGGAGCTGCTCAAGCTCACCGCGCTGCCCGTGGCCGAAGTGGGGCGTGCCGTGGGATACCCCAACCAGCTGCACTTCTCGCGCGCGTTCAAGGGCGCGTTTGGGGTGTCCCCGCGCGAGTGGCGCCGCGAGAACGCCGCCGTGTAGGCGCTGGCGCACGTCCGCCGGGAGGCTTGGCCGTCACGCGTCCTCAAGGTAGCGGCCGCGCAGCTCGGCGACCTCCGCGTCCGAGATTCCCAGCGCGTCATGCACGTAGTCCATCACGCCACCAAACTCGCGCGTCACCGCCGCGACCGCTGCGCGGATGAAGCGCAGGTTGGCATCCGTGCGCTCGTCCGCGGGATCGGGGTTGAAGCGGTTGGTGGCGAGATAGTCCTCCTCAATCGCCGATGTGGGCACGCCGAGCGCAGCCTCCACGAGCATGCTGCCCATGCCGCAGCGGTCGCGCCCGAAGTGGCAGTGCCAGAGAACGGAGCCGTCCGTCGTCTCGAGCACGCAGCGCAGCAGCGCTCGGTAGGCAGCGATGCCGGACTCCCCCAGCAGGATGTGTGGGTAGACCATCTCCATGAAGCTCGCCGGATCGTCGTCGTTGGTACGCGCCGCCTCCAGCTGGGCGCGGGCCGCCGCGTCCTGCGAGATGCCCGCGACGGTGCCCTTGAGCGCATCGGCGTGTATGTAACGAGTGCCGGGCATGCGCTCCACGCCGTCGGGGTATTCCGCAAGCTCGTCATCGCCGCGCAGGTCCACGACCGCGCGCAGGTGATAGTCCTCCATCAGGCGCCGGCGGTCGGCCGCGGTGGCAAAGTAGAGCGTGCCCGAGCGCAGAAGCAGGCCCGAGCGCACCCGCCGACCATCGGCTGCGGGAAGCCCTCCCAGGTCACGCGTGTTGGGCAGGCCCTCGAAGTCGATGCGACCAAAGTTGGGCCGGGTGTCGTTGAGCTGCATGCGAGCCTTTCGTTGCACGTGTTTGTTCCGGCGTCACAGTATACGCGCGCGACGTCACGTATGCGTAAGGCGCGATGCCGGGAACACGGGCCTAGCAGAAGAAGTCAATATCCTCGACCGCAAAGAACTCACGCCACTTGGCACAGATGAATTCATGTTGTGCGGCAATTACCTCAAGAAGCTCGTTAAGAGTCTGGCGGGGTATCTTGCCATGGTTGTGAGCCAAGACGCACCCGCCTCGACGAGTGAGCCAAATCTTGGTGGCATCTGGCGAGGGCGTCCCCTTGCACACGTGCACGTGAACGGGCTCCCCAGCCTCATTCGACCAGAAGAACACGCGATAACCGCCAATCAGAAAGAGGCTAGGCAACCCTGACTCCCCCACTCGCGGCATAACGGTAAATGAGGTGCGCGTTGTTGCGGAGATACTCGTTGAAGAATGCCATCTCCTCGTCAGAGAAATGCCCCTCCCAGGATGTCCAGGAGTACTCGGGGAGCTCGCAGCGTGCCGAGTCGAAACCGCCTTCCGTAGGACGCTCAAAATGAACGAGCACGGTCTGCACGCCGTCCTTCTCGATAATCTGGGAGTGGACGACCTCCGTCCCGTCGCTGAGCGTCATGTACGGATACATCATGGGCGTCGACCTTTCTCGTGTTCTTGGCACTAGTGTACCCACAGAAACCAGGAACGAACACGGCAAAGAGCTAGCGGCAGCGCCTGTCAAATCGGCGACTACGCCGGGAGCTCGCCGGTCTCGAGAATGTGGTCGAGGGCCGCCTCGTCGAGCACGGGGACGCCGAGGCTCTGGGCCTTGGTGAGCTTGGAGCCGGCGGCCTCGCCCGCCACAACGTAGCTGGTCTTCTTGGAGACCGAGCCCGTGACCTTGGCGCCGAGGGCCTGAAGCGCCGCCTTGGCCTCGTCGCGCGTACGGCGCTCGAGCGTACCCGTAAGCACGAAGGTGAGGCCAGCGAGCGTCTGCGGACGCTCGGGCTCGGTGCGCTCCTCCTCCAGGACCACGCCCGCCTCGCGCAGGCGCTCCACGACGGCAACGTTCTTCTCGATTGAGAAGAACTCGCGCACGCTGGCGGCGATCTTGGGACCGATGCCGTCCACCTGGGCGATCTCCTCCTCCGTGGCGGCAGCAAGCGCTTGCATGGAGCCAAAGTGCTCGGCGAGCTGGCGCGCCACGGTGGCGCCCACGTGGCGGATGCCCAGGCCGAAGAGGACGCGCGCGAGGCCGCGGCCCTTGGACTCCACGACCTGCGCCATGATCTTGGCCGCGATCACGGGGCCCACGACGATGTCCTCTCCGTCAACGGTCTGCCGGCCGGTCCAGACCTCGGCGAGGCCCTTCTCGGTGAGCTTGTCGTAGAAGTCAGCCACGTCGGCGAGCAGGCCCTGCTCCACCATGCGGGAGACGAGCTCGTCGCCGAGGCCGTCGATGTCCATGGCGGTGCGGCTGCCCCAGTGGATGAGACGCTCCGTTGCCTGTGCGGGGCAGTCGATGGAGACGCAGCGGTAGGCGACCTCGCCCTCCTCGCGCACGACGGGGCTGCCGCAGGAGGGGCAGGTCTCGGGCATGTGGAACTCGGGCGCGCCTTCCGGGCGCAGCTCCAGCACGGGGCCCACGACCTCGGGAATGACGTCGCCGGCCTTGTGCACCACGATCGTGTCTCCCACGCGGACGTTCTTGCGGGCGATCTCGTCCACGTTGTGCAGCGTCGCGCGGGCGATTGTGGAGCCGGCAACGGTCACGGGGTCAAATTCGGCGACGGGCGTGAGCACACCGGTGCGCCCCACCTGTACGCGAATCTCGCGCAGGACGGTGCGCTTCTCCTCCGGCGGGAACTTGAACGCGATGGCCCAGCGCGGAGCGCGCGCCGTGAAGCCGAGCGCCTCCTGGCTGGCGAAGGAGTCCACCTTGACGACCACGCCGTCGATGTCGTAGTCCAGGTCGTCGCGGTGCGCGAGGGCGTTCTCGCAGTAGGCGTGAACCTCCACGGCAGAGGTGCAGCGCTTGAAGTGTGGGTTCACGGAGAATCCGCAGTCGATGAGCCACTGGAGGAAGTCGTGCTGGGTGTGGACGTCGATGGGCGCCTCGTCCGCGACGGCGTAGATGAAGGTCTCGAGGTCGCGGTGAGCCGTCACCTTGGGGTCCTTCTGACGCAGGCTGCCCGCAGCGGCGTTTCTCGGGTTGGCGAAGGGTGCGGTGCCGGCGGCGTCGGCGTCCTCGTTCAGGCGCGCGAAGGAGTGGCGCGGCATGTAGACCTCGCCACGGACCTCCACGGAGCGACCGAGGCCGCCGTCGGCCAGGTGCGCGAGACCTGCAGGCGCCAGCGCGCGCGGGATGTCGCCGATCGTGAGGACGTTGGCGGTGACGTTCTCGCCGGTCGTGCCGTCGCCGCGCGTGGCGGCGCGGACGAACTGGGCGTCGCGGTACGTGAGTGCGACGCCCAGGCCGTCGATCTTGAGCTCACAGGTGTAGGCGACCGGGTACTCCGGCGAGGCGCCGAGAGCCTCGTCGGTGCGCGCGAGCCACTCGTCCAGCTCGGCGAGGTCCATCGCGTCGTCCATCGAGTACATGCGCGCCGCGTGCGCCACGGGCTCAAACTGCTCGGAGACATAGCCGCCCACGCGCTGGGTGTAGGACTCGGGCGTGACGAGCTCAGGATGGGCCTTCTCAAGGGCAAGGAGCTCCTGGAGTTGCCGGTCGAACTCGGCGTCCGTCATCTCGGGGTTGTCGAGCGCGTAGTAAGCGTAGGCCGCATGATTGAGGATGCGGTTGAGCTCGGCGTGGCGGGCGCGCGGCGACTGGGCAGAAGGAGCCGACTGGTCCTCCGTTGCCGGGACGTCGCCAAACAGCGACATCTGGGACTGCGCGCTCATCTCATCTGCCATGTAAACTCCCCCGTCTGCGTCACGGTTCATCACGGCCCACCATCGTAGCGCATGGCGGGGATATCCTCAGTCCTCCGTTGTTCGCTCTCATCCCTCAAGGCGAATTATCAACCGCCGTGTGTCACTTTTGGCCTCGTCTGAGGGACTTTGTCGCCCCAGCAGTCATACCAATTCAGCTGACTTTCGACGTTTATGCAGGAAAGATATAGATTATCGTACTTATTTATCCCGAGAGAGTTTTTTCATCCCCTCAGATGAGGCCTAAAGTGACACAGCAGGCCAGGAATACTGCCTCACGTGACCCGACGGTCACATCGGGGCCTAGTGAGAGCTACCGCGAGCAAGCCTGGCGAGGGCACGGCCGCCGAGCACGAGCTGGGCTATGAGCAGCGCGCCCGCAGCGATCCAGAGCGCATCGTAGCCGCCGAGCGCCACGAGCTGACCGCCAAGCGCCGATCCCACGCCGCCTCCCGCAAAGACGCCGAGGCCTATGAGCCCGGTGCAGAGGCCCGTCTGCACGGGATCAGCGTCCATGGAGAGCGAGACGAGTGTGGGCTGCGTGAGGATGTAGCCAAATCCGAGCGCGCCGGCGGCAAGGAGCGCGGGCGGCCACGCACCCGTAGCTGTGACAACCACGAGCGCCGCAATGGCCAGCAGCCCGGAGGCCTCACCCACATAGATGACGCCACGCGGGCCGTGCGCCGCGCCGATGCGCCCGGAGACGGTACCACCCACCAAGCACATCACGCCGTAGAGCATCATGATGAGGCCCGCCTGCGTGGAGCCGAGGCCGCAGCGCTCGGAGAGAAACGTGCCCATGAAGCCGTAGACGCCCAGGAAGACAAGGCCCGTGGTGCACGCTACGAAGAAGATCGCGCGATGACTGCCGAAGATGATTCGCGCGGCGCGGGCGAAGAAGTTGCCCTGAGGCGCTGTGGTCGCAGGCGCGGCGCCTGAATCGCCCGCCAAAACCTCAGTGCGCGGAAGCCGCCAGAGCAGCGCGAGCGCCACCAGCGCGAGCACGCCGAAGCAGGCAAAGGCCGCGCGCCAGCTCATGAGGTCCGTTATGATGCCGCCCAGGCCCGAAGAGAGGCCCTGGCCGGTGAAGGTGATCCCCATGAGGATGCCAACCGCCGCACCGCGGCGCTCCGGGCCCACCACGTCTCCGACGTGAGCCTGAGAGACGGCGATGATGCCCGCCGCAAAGCAGCCCGTGAGCACGCGCGCCGCCACGAGCAGCGGCAACGTGGGCGCCACCGCGCAGAGGAAAGTCCCCGCGGCGAGGCCGGCCACGATCACGTGAAGCACGCGCAGGCGGCCAAAGCGGTCGCCGAGCGTGCCGCACACAGGCTGGAGCAGGCCATACGGAACGAGGTAGGCGGTGAGCACGATCGTCGCCGCGGCGGCGGCCACGCCCAGAGCGTTTGCGATGGCGGGCAGCGCCGGCGAGACGAACCAGTTGTCCGCGGCGGAGACGAGTCCGCAGAAGCCAAGCGTGTAGACGACGCGTTTCTGCTCAGAGGTGAGGTCCATGGGTCGGCCCTTCTAAACGTGCGAATGGAGCCGACCCATTGTAGACCTATGCGACCGCAGCCTCGTAGCCCGCATCCACGACGGCAGCCACCAGGGCCTCGTCGGTCACGGAGTCGGCGGCCTCGACCGTTGCGGTACCAGCCTCGAGGTTCACGTCCACCGCGCTCACGCCGTCGACGCCCTCGAGCGCCTTCTTCACGTGAGCAACGCAGTGCTGGCACATCATGCCGGTGACGTTCAGGGTCTTGGTCATGGTTGGTTCCTTTCTCTCGGCCGCGGGCGCGGGCGCGCCGGCGACGCTCTCAACGGACACGGCCACCTCGGCGGCCGGGGTTGCCTCAGACGCCGCGCGCTCGCTCGGCTTCCAGGTGCGAAGACGCAGGGCATTGCTCACCACAAAGACGGAGCTGAAGCCCATGGCGGCCGCGCCGATCATCGGGTTGAGCGTGATTCCCCACGGAGAGAGCACGCCGGCAGCCACGGGAATGCAGACGGCGTTGTAGAAGAGCGCCCAGAAGAGGTTCTGTTTGATGTTGCGCATCGTGGCGCGGGAAAGCTCCATCGCAGTGGCCACGTCGGCCGGGTCGGAGTGCATAAGCACCACGTCGGCCGAGGAGATGGCCACGTCCGTACCGGCACCGATGGCAATTCCCACGTCCGCGCGTGCGAGCGCCGGCGCGTCATTGATGCCGTCACCTACCATGGCGACGGTGCGGCCGGCCTCCTGCAACTCGCGGACCTTGGCCTCCTTCTGCGCGGGCAGCACGCCGGCGATGACCTCGTCCACGCCCACCCGGCGCGCCACGG
>CALULC010000071.1 GCA_944321385.1 uncultured Atopobiaceae bacterium | reverse complement strand
GCCATGAGGGCGTCGAAGTCCGCGTCGGGGTCGGCCATCTCGGCGCTCACCTGGTTGAAGCGCTCGATCTTGGCGAGGATGTCACCAAATGCCTGCTCGATGTTCTCGCGGACGGTCTTGTCCTCGTCGAGCGGCGGCTCCTGCTGGAGGATGCCCACGGTGTAGCCCGGCGTGAGTCGCGCCTCGCCGTTGGAGACGTCCTCGAGGCCGGCCATGACCTTGAGCAGCGTGGACTTGCCGGCGCCATTGGGACCCACCACGCCGATCTTGGCGCCGGGGTAGACGCCCACCGTGACGTCATCGAGGATGACCTTGTCATGCACGGCCTTGCGGGCGCGGTTGAACATGTAGACGAACTCTGCCATGGGATTACTCGCCTTCTCGCGGGGTTCGAAGTTCTTGGCGCCCTCTATCTTACCGGGGCGCCCACGTTGTTTAGGCAAAATCCGCATCCTCCCCCGGAGGCACACGGTCCAAGGCAGTAAATCGCCCTCCCGGTGTCACTTTGGGCCTCGTCTGAGGGGATTCAAGAAACACAGGAATGAACCCTCTTTTCATCAACTGGCATTTTGCAAAGAAGAATTGGTCCTGCTTCGATTTCTTCCGACAAAAGTCCCTCAGACGAGGCATAAAGTGACACACGACATCGAAAAGAATGCCTTGAAGCTAGAGACTGAGGCACTCCGCACCTAGTACGCGATTCCATAGGTCAAATTGCCGTGAGCGAGCCTTGGCAAGGAGGCGCCGGTTGCGCTCGGAATCCGGGTCCCCGACAAGGCGCGGCTTCTGACGCTGCCCCAGCGCCCGTCGGATTCTGTCAATCTCCCGACAAAATGCGACGTAGTTATCAACCTGTACCGAACCTAGCGTGATATGTGTGAACGTCGTCGTGGGCGCCATGAGGTTTCTTCGATCAACGTCCCTGTACGTCCTTACAGGGTCACCATGAGTTGACTTGGCATCAAAGTCCACGCCTACACGACGCTCCTGACCAGTGCGATCTCGCGCCACCACAAGAATGTCCGGAATGCGCGTAACCCAGCGGGGCTCGCCCCGAGAGTCAATGCCGTCGTACACCCTAATCTCCGGATTCATGCTTGTTTCCCCGAGGCCGTGGCCCCCGAGGGACAGCGGAAGGCCAATCGTCATCGCAATCCCCACCTCCCGTGGAGATCTTGCCCCGGGCCGCACGTACTGAAGGGCGCGCAGTGCCACGGCACGATTCTTGGTGCCCTCAGGCAGGCGCTCAAGGTAGGCGCGAATCCTGTCAACCGTGGTCAGTGGTGCATCGTAGCCCTCTCGATGCACGCAGCCTCCCGGCTCCCAGCCATCCAACCTAAACGAAGAACAGAGCGCAAAGCCGACATAGATAAGGTGGTCAAACTCAACCTCGCCGGCCATCTGAAGAAACACAAGCTCAGGCGCACATACGTGGAACTCCACCCCCATCGCGTCCGTTGGGATAAACGATCCGGCAGGAAGCTGTGTAGTGCAGACGTGCGCACGAACAGACTTGGTGTTGTAATGGCCAGCCTCATTTGCAACCAATACATCGAGTCGGTCGAACCCCTCGGGCAGGCTGCCCTCCAACACGTTCAACAACTCGCGAGCAGCATCTGGTTTCGGAACCCTCATGGGAAGAGAAGCCGCCCGGCTTGGCCTAGACCCAGACCGCCTAAGGTTTGGCACCCTGAGTAGATATGAGAGCGCGGTTTGATGGGAGACGCAGATACGCACGCCAGCTCTTTCTCAACGCGCGGACAAGACTTGGGGTCTCTACGTTCTACCCAAACAGAGTTAATCTCAACCTCACAATCCAGAGGCAGTTATAGGCCAACGATGTGTCACTTTTTGGCTCGTCTGAGGACCTAAAGCGGAGGCAGCCACGCCGCAGCAAAACAACACTCCGAAAAAGCCCAGCTCATCTTAGTATCATAAAGTTAATCTCTGTTCGTTGATCATGTAATCCCCTCAGAAGAGCCCTAAAGTGACACAGGCTCCGCAAAAAACTGCCTCGAAGGACAAACGAATCGCGGCGACCCCACCACCTCCTTCTTGCTCGTCTTTCACACTGCCTGCATGAATGTTGCCGTTCAGCAAGGCAGACCTGAAAACGTCCAGCGACCGTGGCACAATTGTGAGTGAACAAACCTCACTCACAAGGAGCGCCCATGCCAGAGGGAATCCGCAAGATCAACGTCATCGGGCACCTGCATCCAGACACGGACAGCGTCTGCTCGGCCGTCGCATACGCCCACCTCAAGAACGAGGCGGAGCACACCAACATCTACGAGGCGCGCCGTGCGGGCGCCGTGAACCGCGAGACCGCTTTTGTGCTGCGCCACTTTGGCTTCGAGGAGCCGCCGCTCATCACCTCCGTCACCCCGCAGATCAAGGACACCGAGATCCAGCGCCAGGGCGGCATCGACGGCGAGATGAGCCTCTTCTCCGCATGGAACCTCATGCGCGAGGCCAAGACCGACACCCTCTGCATCACGGACGACGACAACAATCTCGAGGGCCTGATCGCGGTCAAGGACATCGCCAACGCCAACATGGACGTCTTTGACACAAGCGTGATCGGCGAGTCGCACACCTGCTACGCCAACATCATCGACACCCTGCGCGGCGAGATGATCCTCGGCGACCCCACGACGCGCGTGACCGGCGGCAACGTCCGCGTGGGCACCACACCCGAGCTCATGGAGGACACCGTCAAGCCCGGCGACATCATCCTCACCACCAACCGCTACGAGACGCAGCAGTTTGCCGTCGAGTGCGAGGCCAGCTGCCTCATCGTCTGCTGCAGCGCGCACATCTCGCACCGCGTGATCTCGTCGGCGGAGCGCCACGGCTGCGCGATCATCACCACGCCCTACGACACCTACGCCGCCGCGCGCCTCATCTCGATGTCCATCCCCGTGCGCGCCAAGATGCTCTCCGAGGGCATCCTCAAGGTGAGCGTCAACACCGCGATCGACGACGCGCGCAAGATGATGGCGCACTCGCGCCACCGCTTCTTCCCCGTCATCGACGAGAACAGCAAGTACGTGGGCCTCGTCAGCTCGCCCAACCTGCTCTCCGCCAAGAAGAAGCACGTCATCCTCGTTGACCACAACGAGCGCTCGCAGTCCGTGGAGGGCCTCGAGCAGGCGGAGATCATGGAGATCATCGACCACCACCGCATCGGGTCCATAGAGACCGAGGGCCCCGCGTACTTCCGCAACATGCCCGTAGGCTGCACCTGCACGATCGTCCACATGATGTACCGCGAGCAGGGCGTCGAGATTCCCAGGGACATCGCGGGCCTCATGCTCTCCGCCATCCTCTCGGACACGCTGGCGTTTCGCTCCCCCACCTGCACGCAGCTCGACCGCGACGCCGCGGCCGCACTCGCCAAGATCGCGGACGTGGACATCGAGACCTACGCCGACGCCATGTTCGAGGCGGGCGCCGACCTCACCGGCCGCACCGCGGAGGAGGTCTTTGGCGCCGATTTCAAGGTCTTCAGCCGCGGCAACGTCAAGTTTGGCGTGGGCCAGGGCAGCTACATGACCGAGAAGAGCCGCAAGGCGGCGGAGGCACTGGTTGGCCCCTACCTCGCCGAGGCAGCGCACCAGGAGGAGCTGCCGCTGGTCTTCTACCTGTTCACTGACGTCAAGAGCTCCTCAAGCGAGATCCTCTGGTACGGGGAGGGCGCCGAGAGCATCATCGAGCGCGCCTTCGACGCCGAGCCACACGACGGCATGGCGCGCCTGCCCGGCGTGGTAAGCCGCAAGAAGCAGGTCATCCCCGCGCTGATGGCGACCCTGCAGAGCATCCAGGAGGACCAGGACTAGTGGACGAGAAGAACCCGGGGCAGCAGACCGCTCGGGAGTCGGCCGGAGCGTCGCACTTCCTTGCGATCCTCTCCCGCATGAAGTACATCGAGCGCTGGTCGCTCATGCGCAACTCGCGGCCAGAGAACCTCTCCGAGCACTCCCTGGAGGTTGCGCTCATCGCGCACATGCTGTGCGTCATCGGCAACGCCCGCTACGGCCGCTCGCTCGACGCCGAGCGCGCCGCCCTCGTGGCGCTCTATCACGACGCGTCGGAGATCGTGACCGGCGACCTCCCCACACCCGTGAAGTACCACGACGGCGCCATCCGTGACGCGTATAAGGCCGTGGAGCGCAGCGCCGAGGAGCGCCTGCTGGACGCGCTGCCCGCCGACCTTCGGCCGGCGTTCGAGGACGTGCTGTGGCCCGCCGCCGACGCCAGTGAAAGCGAGCTCTACCTGCGCCGCCTCATAAAGGCCGCCGACAAGATCTCTGCGCTCATCAAGTGCGTCGAGGAGGCGCGCTCCGGCAACACCGAGTTCGCGAGCGCCGAGGCGAGCACCCGCGCCGCCGTGTGCGAGATGGCCGCCGAGCTCCCCGAGGTGGCCGACTTCATGCGGGACTTCTTCCCCTCCTACGGCGCCACCCTCGACGACCTCCTGTGACAAAGGGGTCGTAGCCCACTGTCACACTCGTGACAAAGGGGTCGTAGCCCACTGTCACAGAAACGGAAACGGAGTCACAACCCATGCCCCACGCTCTCCACGCGCGGCTGCCCAAGAACTTTGTGCTCGAGGAGCGCCTCGAGCGCTACGCAAGCGTCATCGAGCTTGACCCCGCATCGTGGCGCGGCCGCTGGGCGCGCGCCTGCGCCCCCCTCGGATCCGCGCCCTTCTCCGAGGTCCGGCTCGATCTTGGCTGCGGCAAGGGTGGCTTTGCCGTGGAGGCGGCGCAACGCGAACCGGACGTGCTCTTCGTTGCCATGGACTCCGAGCCCTTCTGCGTTGCCTACGCAGCCCAGCGCGTCTTCGAGAGCGGCCTGCCCAACGTCGTGGTGGTCCCCGGCACGGGCATGCGCGTGCGCGAGTTCTTCTCGCCGGGCGAGCTCTCGGCGATCTACCTCAACTTCCCCACGCCGTTCCCCCGCAAGCGAGACGCGGGCAAGCGCATGGCGAGCATGGAGCGCCTCATGGACTTCCGCGAGGTGCTGGCCGCGCACGGCGAGGTTCGCCTCCGCACGGACAGCCAGCCCCTCTTTGACTTCATGCTCACGCAGGTCCCCATCGCCGGCTACGAGCTGCTGTGGCAGAGCCGCGACGCCCGCGCGGACCTCCCCGACGCGCCCGCCAGCGAGTACGAGCTGAGGCTCAGCGCGCAGGGCGCCCGCGTTCACGCCCTTGCGGCAACGCCCGGCCCCGCACCGGAGAACCCGGTCCAGACCGCGGAGCTCTCGCTGGCGGCCTACCTCCCGCACGACCTGGCGTCGCTCGAGGCACTCGGCTACGCGCCGCACGGTATGGAGGCCACGGTCACAAACCTAAGGAACCAGGCCCTCAGGCGGGGCTCGCGAAACAGCCCCTCGTAGACCTTTCGCGGAACTCCTCGCAACCCCTCCATAATTTGAGAGTAAGGTAGAGGACCGTTTAGCCCGCGTCGCAGCGCGTCGCGGACAACCCCCGAAAAGAGGCCCGTCATGGCAAAGATGACCCTAGGCAACCGTCTGTATCTCTATCAGCTGCTCTCGCGAGAGCTCGGCGTGAGGAGGCAGACCCTGCTGCCGCGCGTCGAGGAGGTCCTTAAGGCGGACGGCCTCTGCGTGGAGGACCTGGGGTGCGCCACCATGCGCGAGCTCTGCGAGAAACTCGACGAGTTCATCAAGCTGACCGTCTTCAAGAAGGGCTACGCCTACGCCACGGTGATTCCCAACGAGGAGTACGACCGCGCGCTCGAGGCGTCCGCGAGAGGCGTCGAGGCCAAGGCGCCCGGCAACAAGCCCTGGAAGCGGCGGCGCGGCGCCAAGGCGCTCAAGCCCACGAAGCCGCGGCACATCGAGAAGATCGCGGAGCCCGAGGCGGTTGTTGCCGAGGAAGCGCCGGCTGCCGAGAAGGACATGGAAGCCGAGGCCGGGGCCGCACAGACGGAGGCGGCTGGCGAGAAGGACGCGGGGGCCGAGGCCGAAGGCGCGCAGGCAGAGCCGGCTGCCGAGAAGGACGCAGCGCCCGAGGCCGAAGGCACACAGACGGCCGCGGAAGAACCGGAGGCCGAGGCGGATGCCGCAGCGGAATCTGCCGCCGAACCGGAGCCCACGCCCACGCCAGAGCCGGAGCCCGAGCCCGCGGCGGCACCCGCTCCCGCCGAGGCCCCCAAGCCCTCGATCTCCCTCACGATCACCTACGTGCCCGAGCCGGAGGAGCCCGTCGAGAGCGCCGCCGCGCCCGCGCCGGAGCCCGCGCCCGCGCCCGCGCCCGCGACTCCCCCGCTGCCCGCCGCCCCCGCGACGCCCGCGGCATCGCCCAAACCCAACCTCCCGCGTGACTTCCACACGGACGTCCGCTGCCCGAGCGAGCAGCTGAGCGCCCTCTACCAGGTCCTTCCCCCAGACGTGGACCCGTTGGGCACGCTCGAGGAGGACTTCCGCGCGGCCCGCTCCACCGGAACGGTCGAGGGCACGCGCAGCAGCGTGAGCTTTCCCCTGCGCTACCTGCGCTCGGACGGCTCGGGCCCCGTCAGGGTCTCTCTCAGGCGCTCCGCCAAAGCCGTTGCGGGCAAGCACTGGACGCTCGTCGGGGTGGACGCCGGCGAGCCCTCCGAGGTGGGCCTCGAGGGGCTGAGCGAACCCGAAGGCCCGCTCGCGCAGGCGGAGCGGCTGCTCGCCACCACCGTCGACCTCGGCTCCTGGGACAAGGCCCTGGGGCGCCTCGCCGAGAGCCTCGCCCCCGACTCCTGGGGGCCCGACCGCTGCGTGCTGCGCGGCTACCTCGCGCTCACGTTTGCGCGCGTTCAGGCGGAGGGTCTTCTCGCCGTGTCGGACGACGGGAGCCGAGCCTGGTTTGACACCGGGCTCCTGGCCGTGGAGGGCAAGCAGCTCTACGCCAAGCTGAGCGCCGGCGAGGGAGACATCCCCTGGCGCCTGGACGGCTTCTCCACCGAGCTCTAGGGCGCATCGTTCTTCTCGCCAGATCACGGAACAGCGCATCCGGAGGCCCTCGTGTGTCCGGCGTGTCTCAACTTGCGCACGTGTTGCCGCCCCGGCCCGCTCACGTGCTACATTTCTCCCCGTGACCACAGCGACCCCGGGAGGCTCCCATGGCCAAGATTGAGATGAAGACCCCGCTCGTCGAGATGGACGGCGACGAGATGACCCGCATCATCTGGCAGATCATCAAGGACGAGCTCATCTGCCCCTACGTTGACCTCAAGACCGAGTACTACGACCTCGGCCTCGAGTATCGCGACAAGACCGACGACCAGGTCACCGTTGACTCCGCCGAGGCCACCAAGCGCCTGGGCGTGGCCGTCAAGTGCGCCACCATCACCCCCAACGCCGCGCGCGTGGAGGAGTACGGCCTGAAGCAGATGTGGAAGAGCCCCAACGGCACGATCCGTGCGCTGCTCGACGGCACGGTCTTCCGAGCGCCCATCGTGGTCAAGGGCATCGACCCCGTAGTCAGCTGCTGGAAGAAGCCCATCACCATCGCGCGTCACGCCTACGGCGACGTCTACAAGAACTCCGAGATGCGCATCGA
>CALULC010000070.1 GCA_944321385.1 uncultured Atopobiaceae bacterium | reverse complement strand
ATGAGGGTGGCGTTGGTGAAGCAGAGGAAGGCGCAGTCGGGGTACTTCTCGCAGATGCGGATGAGGTCGTCCTTGCGAACGAGCGGCTCGCCGCCGGTGTAGATGTAGACGTGCACGCCCAGCTCGCGACCCTGGTCGATAATCGAGCAGATGTCCTCGTAGGAGAGGTTGAGCGCATGGCCGTACTCGGCCGCCCAGCAGCCGGTGCAGCGCAGGTTGCAGGCGCTCGTGGGGTCAAGGAGGATCGCCCACGGGATGTTGCACTGGTGCTTCTCGCGAGCCTTCTCCTGCACGGGCCAGGCAAGGACGTTTGCGTCAACGAGGAAGCTCTTGAGCAGGCGGCCGCGCACCTCGGGGTTGAGGCGGAAGATGCGCATCATGAGCTGGTACCAGTTGCTCTGGCTGTCGATGGCGTGACGGAACGCCGCGCGCTGCGCCGGAAAGACGTCCGCGGGAACGTACTTGTCCACGGCGTCCATGAGCTTGGGGATGCGGGTCTCGGGGCTTTCGTCAACGTAGTCGATGAGCTTGTAGAGCGCGGTGCGCTCCGCCGCCTGGGTCAGCGACATCTTTGATCCTTTCACTGGGCGCGAATGTGGTCGTGAATGACCTTCCGTTTATACCCAGTTATGTGTAAATCCCCAAATGTGGAATAATAAGGATGTCTCTTCCGTGAAAGTGGGGAGGGCGATGCCTATTCCACAGACGGGCGGGGTGTGAGGAATATGTCCCAGGGCGAGAAGAACCGGCGGGCCGAGAGGGACGGCGGGCGCGTTGACCGACGCGTGCGCCGGAGTCGGCGGGCCATCATCGAGGCCTTTGATCGGCTGATTATGGACGAGCCCATCGACCAGATCTCCGTGAGCCTGATCGCGCGCGAGGCAGACGTCGACCGTAAGACCTTCTACCAGCACTTTGGCTCTATCGACGGGCTGCTCGACGCAATCGCCGAGGACGTGGTCACAGAGCTGCTGGACAAGGTCGAGCATGCCACGCAGGCGAGCCCAGGTGGTTCCGACGAACGTCCCCTGCGCGCCTTCCTCGCGGCTCTCACCGAGCACCTGAGCAAGAACCTCCTGCTGGGGCAGCGCTACTGCGAGCACGTGCCCTCCGAGCTGCTCTTGGAGCATCTTGCACGTCCGCTCGTGCGCCAGTGTGTGGACAGGGGGTTCGTGAGCGAGGCCATCCCGGACGACGAGTTGGAGATGCTTCTGGCCTATGGGCTCGGCGGGCTCTTCTCGTTGTATCGCTGGTGGCTGCTCTCGGACCGAAGGCTGACGATTGACGAGGTCACGCAGCTGGCCTGTCAGCTTGTCGAAGATGGTCTGTCGTCGTTCTTGGAAGAGAGTGCGCGGATGCTCCGGTAGCCGGCAACGGTTATGCGCAACCTTGACGGTTATGCGCACCGCCGGGGCGCTTCGATTTTCTCGCCAAGCCTTTGACCTTGGAATATAGTAAACGAATCTGTGCGCATAACCGTCAGCGATGCGCATAACCGTCCGCGGTGCGCATAACCGCCAGCAAGAGGCCCGCCCGCCGGGGGTGAGTGGCGGGCGGGCCTCTCTCGGCCGAGTCTGCGAGAAGGGCTACTTCACCGTGAGCACCGGCACGTCAACGGAGCGGAGCACGCCAAAGCTCACGCTTCCAATCATGCCGCGCAGCGCCCCCAGGCCGCGCCTTCCCATCACCACGAGGTCGATGTCGTGGCTCTTCACGTAGTCCGCGATGCCCTCCACCGGGGAGTCGGCGATGACCGCGTCCGCCACGATCTTGCACTCCGCGTCGTCGCGTGCCTGGTCGATGACGGCCCGCGCATCGGAGCTCGCGCGCTCGACGGTCGCCTCCATGATGCGCTCGTAGGTGCTTGGGTCACCGAGGGCGTAGGGCACGTCAAGGCTGCCGTCGCTCAGCAGCGTGGGGTTGGGAAGCGCGGCAGAGGGGATGACGGTCACCACGCTGACCTTTGCCTCGGGATAGGGGCCCGCCAAGCCGAGCGCTATGTGAATGGCGCTCTTTGCGTGGTCGGACTCGTCGTAGGGGACCAGGATGTTTTTGAAGTACATGGCTACCTCCCTCAAGACGAAACCGGGACCTACCTGCGTTATACCCGTCGTGGGAACAAAGCCCCGAGAGGTCCGGCGAGCGTGGCCGAGAAGCCCGTGGGCGCGTGACAAAGGGGTCGTAGCCGAGTGTCACCTATGATGTGACAAAGGGGTCGTAGCCGAGTGTCACGTTTGTGCGGGAGGCGGTCATGGACGTCACGGTGCTCATGGAGAACAGTACGCCATCGAGCCGGCTCGCTGCGCGGCACGGCCTCTCTCTGTGGCTCGAGATGGCCGACGGTAGGCGCGTGCTCTTTGACATGGGTCCTAACGAGGCGTTTCTCGCCAACGCGCACGTGCTTGGCGTGGACGTGGCCTCGGCGGACCTGGCGGTTCTCAGCCACGGACACTACGACCACGGCGGCGGCCTGCCCGCTTTTCTCGACGCCTGCGCCGCCACGGGGCGAAGCGTGCCCGTTTACGTGCGTGAGCACGCCTTCGAGGGGCACGTCTCCGGCACGTTGGCGCACCATCACGACATCGGCCTGGACCCGGCGCTCGCCAGCGACCCCCGCGTGCGCGTGGTGGGCGAGAGGTGCGATCTGGGCGGCGGGCTCACGCTCTTCTCGACGGCACGCCGCGCCCATCCAATCGCTCGCTCAAACGCGCGCCTGCTTATGAGGGGTGTGGACGGCAGTCTAGCGCCCGACGCCTTTGCGCATGAGCAGAGCCTGCTGGTGGAGGAGGGCGACCGGCGCATCCTGGTGTCTGGTTGCTCTCACGGGGGCATCCTCAACCTGATGGACGCCGCTGAGGAGCTGACCGGTGCGCCGCTCGATGCGGTGGTCGCGGGCTTTCATCTCATGGACCCAAGCGGGGGCACGGTGGAGGACGCAGAGGCCACGCGAGCCCTGGCGCGCGAGCTGGCCGCACGGCCCACACGCTACTTCACGTTCCACTGCACCGGGACGGACGCATTTGCGCTGTTGCGAGACACGCTTGGTGACCGTGTGACCTACCTGCACGTGGGGAGCCGCGCTACGATATAGCTGTGAACCCGATGAGGCGGGAGGTTGCTGTGTCGCGTGTATGTCATCTGTGTGGGGCGAGCATCCCAGACGGGGCGGAATACTGCCCGGCGTGTGGTGTGTCGTGCTCCAACAAGGCTTCCGGGCCTGAAGCGCGGAACAGTCGCGGGCTTGTTGCCGTGATCGTCTCCTGCATCGCTGTCATTGTCTGTGCTGCGGTTGTTGGTTGCCTGTGGTTCTTCAAAGTGGGGCCGTTTGCGTCCGTGGAGAAGGTTGTTGTGCAGCTGGAAGACATCCCGGACGAGGCCTTCCGTGCGTACCTTGCGGCGAACGTGGATACCAACGAGACCGGCGCCATCTCCGAGGAGGAGGTTGCCGCCGCTGTTGCGTTTGGAACGGCGGGCGAGCCCGACGAGAAGGGCAACGGGCTCTGTGGTCTGGGGATCTCTGACCTCACGGGAATCGAGCACTTTACCAGCCTCGAGAGCGTCGTCTGCTCCGGCAACAGCATCGCGGAGCTTGACCTCTCAAAGAACACGCAGCTCACAGAGGTTATTTGCAATGACTGTGAACTCGAGGAGCTTGTCGTTCCGTCAACGGACGAGCTGAGAACCGTGCATGTCACAGGCAATCCGGAGCTGGGGAAGATCGACCTCTCGGGATGCCCGTCGCTCGACGACGTCCTTCTCGATGAGGGCACCCAGGTTTTGGGCGCGGCTCCCGCCGAGGACTTTGACGCGGTGCCCGTGGAGGACCTGGCGCTCGTCTACTGCACGGCGGCGGACGCCCTGTCGGCAGATAGCCCTCTTGGCGTAGTGGGACCGAGCGCGCCGGGGGAGGATGCCGACTTTGATTACCAGCTCGTCTTCCTCATGGTCTACAACAGGCAGTTTGGCGAGCGCCCGTCACTGGGCTATGGCACGAACACATACGGCCTTGATTACTCAGAGGAGGATGCGGGGTGCATCAACGTCCCGGAGGAGACCGTGCGCCAGATCATTGCGTCCTTCTACGGGAGCTGTCCCGACGACCTGAGCTATCTCGACAGCAATGTGTTTGAGCCCGTGAACGGCGGCTGGCGCCTTCTCACTGCAGACGGGCCGCTTGAGCGCACGATCGAGTCGGGCGACTGGCAGGTCTACGGTGACTACGTGACGTTCACCGCCACCGTTACCTACAAGGACGGCCTTGCCGACGATGTGGTTGACACGTTTGAGGTGACCGCCCGCCGCGACGAGGGCAGCATATTTGGCTACAGCCTCTGCACCCAGCCCGTGCGCACGAGCACGGAGGTGCTGGAGGGAACGGGGTTTGTGTCTGAGCCCGAGCCCGAGCCGGAGGAGTTCGACTACTATGCCTACGCCGTCGAGAGACTGGATGCGGCGGGAAAGATCCCTGATGGATACACCGTCGAAGTTGATTCCGAGACGGCGGATGCGCTCCGGCTGCACGTGTACGCGGACATGGGCACTCACACGGCGACCTCCGGCTGGTACGAGCTCGACAAGAATACGCTTGTGATTACCGACACCATCTTTGGCGGAACAATCTAAGGGGCGAGAAGATCATGGCTACTCCCGAGTTCATCCTGCGTCTGCGCGAGAAGATCGGTCACGACCTGCTGTGGCTCATCGGCGTGACTGCCTATGTGGAGGACGGCGAGGGACGCGTACTTCTGGGCCGGCGCGCCGACACGGGGGAGTGGGCGCTCGTCTACGGCATCAACGAGCCGGGCGAGGAGCCCGCGGACACCGTTGCGCGCGAGGTCTTGGAGGAGACGGGCGTGGATGTGGTGCCCACGGATCTGGTGCACGTGAAGGCGGCGCATCACGAGACCGTCTATGCCAACGGCGACCGCACGCAGTATCTGGACCTCATGTTCGTGTGCCGGCTCGCCGAGGGTGGTGCCGCCGAGCCGCGCGTGGCCGACGACGAGAGCCTCGCAGTGGGATGGTTCGCACCCGATGCGCTGCCGGAGCCGCTGGCAGCGTCGACGGTCGAGCGCCTTGCCGCGCTCGCCGCATGGCGCGAGGCGGGCGCGAGCAGGGCGCTCTTCTCGTTTGGGGAATGATACGAAGGGACAGTCCCTTCGTATCATCTTGCCGTTTACCAGCGGATCGTGTAGGGGTCCTTGGTGAACGAGCAGAACGTGGCGGTGACGTTCTCTAGGGCAAAGACCTCGCAGTTGCCGTCGTCTGCGGCGTACATAGACTTCAGCTCGGGATACTCCGCGAGCACGGCCTCGCGCGCTTCCAGGCGGTCGTCGAGCACGGCGTCGGCCTCGACGCGCAGCCACGTGCCGTCTGTGCCCGTCGCGCAGATCGCCACGCGCGGGTGCGCGAGCATCTGGTAGGAGACCGCCTTGACCTTGCCGGTCTGGATGTAGAGCTTGCCCTCGAACTTGGCGATGGTGCCAAAGGGGCGCACCTGCGGGTCGCCCTTCTCATCGACGGTTGCCAAGAAGTACGTGGGATTGGCCTTGAGGTAGGCGAGAACCTCGTCCATGGGTGCTCCCTTCGCACGAAAACGGCTGTTGGCGCTACTTTACTCCGCCGCGGGAGCGGCGAGGCGCTGCTTGTAGTAGATCTTCACGGCGAGCAGGACGAGCGCGAGAAATACCAGCGTGGCCGCCACGGAGACCATGGACTCAAAGCCCACGAGCGCCCCGACGAAGACGGCCACCACGGCGAGCGCTGGTAGCAGCTGGACGTAGGCGCGCGCGACCTCGCGCTCGAGGTGGGCCTGGAGCTCGTCGTTCTCGCGGGCGAGGAAGCGTCGCAGCTCGGTCTCGTCTTGGAGGGCGCGGCGCAGGTTGAGGACCTGTCGTGCGGTGATGCCGGCGGCGACAGTAAACATGCCTATCATGAACCCCGAGAGAAAGCCTGAGGCGCGCACGTCTCCGCGCAGGGCGGGGAGCGCGTCGGTCGTGATGAGCGCGACCAGGGATGCCCATGCGACGAACATGACGGCGAGCAGGATTCTCTCGCGACGCAGGCGGCGGCGGATGGTGGTGCGCAGCGCTTCGGGGGTGTTCTTCATGGTGATCACAGCTCCTCGTCTATCTCGGAAAAGTCAAAGACGTCCTCGATCGTGAGGCCAAAGTGCCGGGCGATCTTGTAGGCGAGCGGCAGGGAGGCGGTGTATTTGCCCACCTCGATGGACGTGATGGTCTGCCGCGTGGTGCCCACGGCGTCGGCGAGCTCGGCCTGGCTCATCTTGTGCGCGCGGCGAAGCTCCTTGATGCGCGTTCGCATGGGCCTCCTCTCGTGCCGAAGTTATGCAAAGCTTGCTTTGCAAGATAAGCATAGTACGCTTTGCAAGAAATGACAAGCAGGCTTTGCAAAGAGTCGGTAAGGTCACGCATGGGGCCGCTGGGCGAGAAGTACCTGGTGCCGGAATTGGGACGCATATGAGGCTATTTCGGCACCGAGGCACGCAGATGCCAGAAATCAGGCGGCAGGGGTTTTCTCGCACGGGGCCCAGGCCCCGGGTTCTTCTCGACAGCGTGCTACCGTGCGTAGTGCCCGAGGCACATCCCTATGAAGTCGCGCATCTCGGCGCGGAAGTCGGTTTCGGGGCGCTCTATCTCCAGGCGCCTCAGCGCCTCGGCTATGAGCGGGTTGCTCCAGCAGAAGCTGACGAGCCCCGTGGCGTGGTAGTAGATAGCCAGCAGCAGCGGCTCCACGTGCTCGGGCGCGACGCCTATGACCTGCGGCAGGTGCTCGCGCGCCACGTCGACGTGTGCGTAGTAGCCGCGCTTGAAGTCCATGAGGCGCTCGACGGTAACGTTGGTCTCAACGATGGTGGTGAGCAGGTCGCCCAGGCGGAAGTACTCCTGGTGGGCGTCCGCGACCTTCGCCCAGGCATCGGCGGCCTCAGCGGGGGAGAGTTCGCGTCCCTCGGGCAGGGCGGCGAGAAGCGCCTCGAAGTAGGCGTCGCATTCGTCTGCCGTGAGCAGAAGGAAGATCTCCTCCTTGGTGGTCACGTACTTGTAGAGGTTGGCGCGCGACCAGCCGAGCTCCTCGGCAATCGTGGTGAGCGTGATCTCATGATAGGGGCGCTCTGCAAACTGGCGGCGGACGGCGCCCTTGATCTCGTCGAGACGCTGCTCTTTCTGCTCGGGGCTCCTTGCCCTGATGAACTCTGCCATGACTCCTCCGTACGGTTGCTGCGCAAAGTATACCGCAGCGAAAACGGAAATAAGCGAAACCACGTCACTTATATCTTTACAAGTGACGTGGCGTCACTTATGATGAAGCCAACCCAACGAGGAAGGGAGCGCACATGCTCGGCAACTTCACCTATCACAACCCCACCAAGCTCATCTTTGGCAAGGATGCCATGGAGGCTCTCGCGACGGAGCTCGCTGTCTATGGTCCCACGGTCCAGCTCGTCTACGGCGGCGGTTCAATCAAGCGAAACGGCATCTACGACCAGGTGGTCGCCGCGCTCGCGATGGCGGGTAAGACCGTCGTTGAGGATGCGGGCGTCATGCCCAACCCCACGGTCGAGAAGCTCTACGAGGGCGTGGTCATCGCGCGCGAGAACCACGTCGACCTCATCCTCGCGGTTGGCGGCGGCTCCTGCATCGACTACGCCAAGGCGGTGGCCGTCTCGGCCAACCTGCCCGCGGATGTGGACCCTTGGCAGAAGTACTGGGTGGACTTCGACGAGCCGGCCGCCGACCTCGACGTCATCCCCGTGGGCTCGGTCCTCACGATGGTGGGCACCGGCTCCGAGATGAACTGCGGCTCGGT
>CALULC010000069.1 GCA_944321385.1 uncultured Atopobiaceae bacterium | reverse complement strand
GCCGACGGCTCCAAGAAGCGCCCGATCATGCTGCACCGCGTGTGCTTTGGCTCCATCGAGCGCTTCATCGGCATCCTTATCGAGCACTTTGCGGGCAAGTTCCCCACGTGGCTCTCGCCCTGTCAGGTGAAGGTGCTTCCCGTCTCCGAAAAGAGCCGCGACTACGCTCGCTCGGTCACCGAGAAGCTGGAGGCCGCCGGCATTCGCGCGGTCCTCGATGAGCGCGACGAGAAGATCGGCTACAAGATCCGCGAGGCGCGCAACATCGACCGTCCGCCCTACATGCTCATCATCGGCGAGCAGGAGGTCGAGGCCGGCAACATCTCCGTCCGCGACCGCTCCAACGAGACCGTCACCCGCGACCTCGACGAGTTCATCGCCGACGTCTGCGCCGAGATCGCCGAGCGCCGCTAGGCGCGTGTCTCGGTGGGCGAGAAGAACCTCAACATAGACGCTCTCTCGGCGCTCTCGTCCCAGCTGGGGCGGGAGCGCTGGCGCGTTCTCTCGGACGCCGCGCAGGTGGTGGCCAACTACCTTGCGTGCCACCCGCGCGTGGAGGCCGTGCGCTATCCGGGACTCAAGGCTGACCCCGACTTCCCCCTTGCCGCAAACGCCCTCGTGGGCGGCTTTGGGCCGTATGTGCGCTATTGCGTGGCGGGGGAGTGGCGCCTCTGGGAGGCCGACGAGCGCGACGCTCGGGAGCAGGTCATGGAGCTCGAACGCTTGCTCGTCTAAGCGTATATTCGAAGGCGGGCCATGCGTTCATGCGGGCTCTCAAGGGGAAGAAGGACGACGAATGATCTGTAGGCATTGCGGGGCCGAGCTTGCCCAGGGCGCGACGTTCTGCGTGAGGTGCGGGCAGCCAACGGGGGTGGCGCAGCAGACCTCTGGTCCGGGTGCGCCTACGGTTCAACAGCGGCCGCAACAGGG
This sequence comes from uncultured Atopobiaceae bacterium, assembly GCA_944321385.1. Classification (GTDB taxonomy): domain Bacteria; phylum Actinomycetota; class Coriobacteriia; order Coriobacteriales; family Atopobiaceae; genus Thermophilibacter. Next base: position 6,971 of record CALULC010000069.1, on the reverse strand, counting down.
ACGCGTTCCGTCATCGGTGCCAAAGTCTGCGCCCACTGCCTCAGTCCCTCCACGTGCTCGCAAGGGTGCCTCCCAGAGAAGGTCTGGGCGATCGGCGTATCTCTTTGTGATTGCCCTCTCCGCCGTCCTCATTGTTGCCGCAGCCGTCGTTGCCGCGCTCTTTGCGACGGGCGTCATCGGCAATGGTGGGGGCTCTCAGGCCGAGGAGGTCTCCGAATCTTCGGGGGACGATGCCGTTGAGACGGGGGGCGGTGACGCAGCGGAGCTCGATGACGAGGACGCCCGCGCCGCCACCGCGGTGGTAGAGGACCTCAACGACATGTTCGATGAGCTGTTTGCGAACGGCCTCTCCGACGACGATGCCACCGAGTTTGGCTATGACGTCTTTACCATCATGCCGCCCTCGATTGTCGAGAGCATCATCGAGCAGGAGTGCGAGGGCGATGCGGACCTGTGTGCCCAGTCGATTGGTGGCAACACCGCCTCTCCCTTCTTCTATTGCCGCGACGTCATAGACAGCGGCGCCACCGTGCTGGAGCTCTCGCTCGGCGAGGCTCTTGACGCAGACGAGCTGGACGAGCTGAACGACGGCCTCGAGGGCTTTGGGCTGACTGCGACGTGCGGGTACTCACTTGAGGCGTGGTGTTCTTGCAAAATCTCCGAGGACGTCGAAGACGATCAGTTCACTCCCGGCGAGACGATATCAGGGGACTGGACTTCAGATTTCAACCAGGTCTATATTGTCAAGATCAACGGCGACTGGTACCTGTATAACAGCGTGATCGCCAGGGATTAGGCTCGCGACCGGATGGCTTGCCGCCGTCACGCTCCGCCCTCGGGGAGGTCGCCGGAGCGGTACGCCTCGAGGAGCGTCCTGAGGTCGCGGATCTGCTCGCGGATCTCGCCACCGGTGTCGGTGTCGCTCACGGTGAGCGGGCTCACCTCGAGCTCAAAGCGGTCGTCGTCGCTCATGATGTCCGCGTTGAGGTCGAGGACGTCCGCGATGGAGCCAAAGGGGCGGTGCGCCTTGATGCGCATGCCGCGCGGGTCCGAGATGAGCGTGTAGCCCGCGATGCCCGTCGTCTTGTGGTAGGCCTGGCAGAAGCCGCCGTCGATGACGATGAGGCGGCCACCGGCGCGGACGGCGCGCTCTCCCTCCGAGGCGTGGACCGGTGTGTGGCCGTTGATGATGTGGCCGTGCGCCGGGTCGGCGCCAAACTCCTCGAGGATGCGCCTGCACACGTCGGGGTCGTCGGTCAGCGCATAGTAGGGGTCGCGCGGCTCTGCCCATGTCGAGCGGTCCGAGAAGTACGTGCGCTCGAAGGTCTTCATCACGCGCCCCGAGAGCGGGGAGTAGCGACCGCACCACAGGTACCACATCCAGTCGAGCGACACCTCGTCGTGCTCGTGCCAGGCGCGGCGCGCGAGGCGGTCGGCGTAGTCGTAGTATGCCTTGCCGGCGAGCAGCTGCCCCTGGTGGTTCACGGGGTGGAAGGTCCCGTCCTCGTTCATGGGAACGCAGGCGTGGTAGAGCACGTCGTCGTTGTGCACGAGGTAGGCCGAACCATGCTCGTAGAGGAAGTTCACGTGGGCGTTCAGCTTGTAGGAGCTGCGTACCGCCGAGAGCAGGCTGTCCATCACCCGGATCTCGTCATCGGAGAGGGCGTAGGGGTCGGACCAGTCAACGGTTGGGAAGTCGCTCGTCACAAGCTCGTGCTCCCGTCCTTCGGTGACGCAGGTCCCATGCGCGGCGTCCACACGTCCCAGGAGCAGGCGGTCTTCCATGTGCCAGTTTGGATGGCGCTGGATGGTCTGTCCCTCCAGCTTGAAGAGGATCACCGAGATGGCCTTCTCGAGCGGGCTCATGGTCTCGTCCGCCCGATAGGTTGCCTCGGCAAAGAGCGCGAGCTCCCGCAGGGAGATGCCGTAGGCCCCCTCGAGGATCTTGAGGGAGTCGTAGCGTATGTTGTTGCGGATCACGGCCGCCAGGCATGTGGCCGACCCCGCCGCCGCGCCCATCCATACGATGTCGTGGTTGCCCCACTGGAGGTCGACGGAGTGATACTCCATGAGGCGGTCGAGGATCTTGTCGGCGTGGTCGCCGCGGTCGTAGACGTCACCCACCACGTGCAGGTGGTCAACGGCGAGGCGCTTGATGAGCGAGGCGAGGCTCACGATGAAGTCGTCGGCGGAGCCGGTGTCCACGATCGTGTCTATGATGCGCCGGTGGTAGCTTCTGCGCTCGTCACCCTCGCCGGGGGAGGCGTGCAGGAGCTCGTCGATGATGTAGGCGTACTCGGGCGGCATGGCCTTGCGGACCTTGGAGCGGGTGTAGGAGTCGGAGAGGTAGCGCGCCAGCCGAACGAGGCGCATGAGCGTGATCGCGTACCACTCCTCGCTCACGGTGCCAGAGGACTTGAGGCGGCGAAGCTTGCGGTGCGGGTAGTAGATGAGCGTGCAGAGGTCCGCCTGCTCGGCCCCCGTGAGCTCAAAGCGGAAGGTCGCGGCAACGCGCTCGCGGATGACGCCGGAGCAGTTGTTGAGGATGTGCTTGAAGGCGTCGTACTCACCGTGGACGTCAGAGACAAAGTGCTCCGTGCCCTTGGGGAGGTTGAGTATGGCCTCGAGGTTGATGATCTCGGCGTAGGCGGAGCGCACCGTGGGGAACTTCTCGGAAAGAAGCTCAAGGTACTTGCGGTTCAGTACGGAAAGGTCGGACACGTCCACTCCTTCCAGAGGGTGTGCGCGGGATGGTGCGGGTGACGCGGGAGGCATGCCTAGAGAACCGTGACCTCCGCCTCCTCGCAGTACTTCTTGAAGTGCTCCGTGAGGTTGCCGTCGGAGACGACGTAGTCCACGTCGGCCAGGTCGCAGATCTTGAAGGTGCTCCTCTGACCGAGCTTGGAGGAGTCCATGAGGACGACGGTCTTCTCGGCATGCGCGATGAGGGCTCGCTTGAGGGCCGCCTCGTCATCCGAGCCACAGGCAAAGCCGGTAGATGACTGGAATGAGGTCACGCCGAGGAAGAGGAGGTCAAAGTTAAGAGAGTTGATGTCCTCGATGCTCTTTGAGCCGTTGAGGCTCAGGCTATAGCGGTTGAGGGTTCCGCCGATCATGATGGTGCGCGCGTGCTCGAGGCGCGCGAGCTCCGCGGCGCACGTGAGGCTGTTCGTGAAGATGAGCGTCCTCACGTCGTCCAGCTCGCGGGCGAGTGCGGTGGTCGTGGAGCCGGAGTCGAGAAAGACCGTGCTGTCGGGCCTCACGAGCTCCTTCGCCTTTCGGGCGATGGTCGTCTTTGCCTCGACGTTTCTCGTGTTCCTGTTGAGGAGCAGGTCGTCGGTCCCCACGACGTACTCGACGGAGCGCGCCCCGCCGTGCGTGCGGACGATGCGTCGTGCCTCGTCGAGCGCCTTGAGGTCGGTGCGCAGCGTCATCTCGGAGACGTCTGGGAACGTCTTCTTGAGAAGGCCAAACGTCACGCTTCCCTCCGAGGTGACAAATGCCGCTATCGCGTCGCGCCGCTCAACCATGCTGCTCATGTGGACCTCGCCTTCGTCGACTGCAGAAATCTTAGCCAATCGGGACGCTCGTTGCTGTGGGAGAGGCTCGAATTTCCCCTCGGGTAACGTCGGGCCCCGCGCACCTCCTCCGCCCTGGTAAGGATTTGGTGCGCGGGGCCCTATAGGCTCGGCCGTTACGGCCGCGACCTACCTAGTTCTCCGCCCAGTGCTCGAGCAGGTAGCGCTCGGCGGCTGGGCACCAGAGGCCCTTGTTCGCCTCGACGATGTCCGCGAGGCCGGCATAGCGCTCGTCCTCGGCCGCCTTGGCGCGCAGGTCCTCGAGGGCAACGAGCGGCATGGACACGTGCGTGTAGATGAGCTTCTTGCCGCCCGGGATCTTCGGCAGGTTGAGCGTGGTCTGCGCCGCGGCGTCGAGGCCCCCCACGTGCGTGACCATGACGGCCGGGTCGATGCGACCGGCGGCGGTGAGCTCGAGGGACTCGATCTCGTCGTCGGTGTTGCCGCCGGTGGTGCCCATCACGTGGTGGGAGCCGTAGTGCACCTCGTAGAAGTTCATCTCGGCCTTGAAGTTCTTGTCGGTGGGGCCGGCAAAGAAGTTGAGGCAGCCGTCGCGGCCGAGGATGGCGTCGGAGAGCGTCACGACGGGGGCAACCGGGGCGTAGCAGAGGACGTCGTCAAAGCCCGTGCCGCCGGAGACCTCGCGCAGGGCGGCCACGGGGTCGTCAAAGTTGCCGTTGTTGACAAAGACGAGGTCGATGCCCGTCTCGGCCTTGACCTCCGCGGGCGGGAAGAGCTCCTCGGCGCGGTCGAGGCGGTCCTGGTTGATGTCTGCCACCATCACGAGGGACGGGCGACGGTCGCAGTGCAGGGCGTAGGTGAGCGCACCCAGGCCCATGGGGCCAGCGCCGGCCACGATGGCGAGCTTGCCGCCCTCGCGGATGCCCATCTCGTGCGTGTAGACGCCCATCTGCGTGTGGTACGCGGCGTGGAACGCGCCGATCGAGCAGCTCATGGGCTCGGCGAGGGAAGCCTGGTAGTAGGCCTCGCCCGTGTACTCGAGCAGGCAGTCGCACTCCATGACCTCGGCCGGCAGGATGCAGTAGGTGGCGTCGCCGCCGCAGAACTCGTAGGAGTAGCCGGGGCTCCACATGGTGCCCTTGTAGTTGAGGGCGGGCTGGATCGTGAACTTCATGCCGGGCTTGAAGCGGTCTGCCCACTTGGCGCCCACCTCCACGATGTCACCGGCAAACTCGTGACCCATGATCGCGGGGTGCTCGGCAACGTCCTCGTGGACGCGCTTGTGCTCGACGCCCAGGGTGGCGCACTTGTAGGTGGACATGCAGATGCTGTCAGAGACAACCTTCACGAGCACCTCGTCGTCCTTGATCTGGGGGAGCTCGAACTCGTCGATGCGCAGGTCGTTTGCTGCGTGGAGACGCACTGCCTTAGCCTTCATGGTTGAATCCCTTCTCTTTGATAACTGTCTCTAGAGCTCTTCGAGCGAAACCTTGTCCAGGAGCGAGTCCACGAGCTCGCGCTCGGCCGCCTGCGTTCCGGACTGCATGACGTTTGCGGCGCCCGTTGCCATGGAGAGGCGCGCCGTCTCCTCGAGGGTCATGCCGCGCTCCTCGGCAAAGGCGAGTGCGGCGACGACGGAGTCCCCGGCGCCGACGGTCGAGCCGACGGGCACCTTGGGCGAGTGCGCGAGCAGCGTCCTGCCGCTCTCCGCAAACAGCGCCCCAGCGCCTCCCATGGAGACCACGACGCGGGAGACGCCCCGCTCCACGATCGCTCGAGCCTCGCTCGCGATCTCGGTGACGTCCTTGAGCTCTCTTCCGCAGATGCGCGAGAGCTCTGCGTCGTTTGGCTTCGCGAGGTAGGGGAGCGCCTTGAGCCCATGCGAGAGCGCGTCCCCGTCGGCGTCGAGGAAGACCTTTGCGCCGGCGCCGGAGCACGTTCTGCACCAGGTCTCGTAGGTGGCCACTGGCGCACCCTTGGGCAGGCTTCCCGAGAGGACGACGATGTCCCCCTCCTGGATGGCATCGGCAAGAGAGGCGAGCATCCCGTCGAGAAGCGCGAGCGTTGCCTCGGGGCCGGGTTCGTTGATGTCGGTGTGGGTGTCGAGCACGGGGTCGACGACCTTCGTGTTGGTGCGCGTCTCCCCATTGGCCTCGAACGCCCAGACATCGATGCCCATCCCCTCGAGTGCCAGCTCGATCTTCTCGCCGACGGCCCCGCCGAGCAGTGCGATGGCGCGGCTGGTTCCCCCGAGCTTTGCGATGACCTTGGAAACGTTGATTCCCTTTCCGCCCGGGTCCTCCCTCAGCTCGGAGATGCGGTTGACGGAGTCCAGGGCAAATCGGGGGATCGTCACCGTCTTGTCGAGCGCGGGGTTGAGCGTAACGGTGTAGATCATTCGATACTCCTCTCCACTGTCGAAATGAAACTGAAGTTGTCGAAACAAAAGTCAAGAGTCATCATAACAACAGTCGTGAGGCTGTCAAACCAAAAGTCAAAATTGGTGGAAATATACCATATACCGGCAAAAAGGTACCGTTTAACCTGAGATTTAGCTTTTATCAAGCACCTTCGAAACAAAAGTATAGAATGTGAGGCGTTGAAACAAAAGTCACGGCGAGAGCCATATTGTTCAACGCGTCGGCCCGTGCGCGGGCCCATAAGAAAGGAGGGACCAATGTCTGTGCGAGAAGGTCTCTCTAAGTTCGGCAAGTTCCTCAGCAGCATGGTCATGCCAAACATCGGAGCTTTTATTGCCTGGGGCTTCCTGACCGCGCTCTTCATCGAGACGGGCTGGCTCCCCAACGAGGGGTTCGCGAGCATCACCGGCCCGATGCTCAGCTATCTGATCCCCGTCCTCATCGCCGCGCAGGGCGGCTATCTCACCGGCGGCGACCGTGGCCGTATCGCCGGCGCCATCGCGGTCATCGGCTGCATCGCGGGCGCCCCCGACACGACGATGCTCATGGGCGCCATGGTCATGGGACCCTTTGCCGGCTGGGTCATCAAGACCTTCGACCGCCTCATGGAGGGTCACACCCCTGCGGGCTTTGAGATGCTGATCGACAACTTCTCCGTGGGCATCCTCGGCATGCTGCTCGCCATGCTCGGCTACCTTGCGATCGGACCCATCATGACGGCGATTCTGGCCGTGCTCATGGGCGGCGTGCAGATCCTCATGCAGTACGCCCTGATGCCGCTGCTCGCCATCTTCATCGAGCCGGCCAAGGTTCTCTTCCTCAACAACGCCATCAACCACGGCATCTTCACGCCCATTGGCATCGCCCAGGCGGAGGAGACCGGCCGCTCCATCATGTACATGCTCGAGGCCAACCCCGGCCCCGGCCTCGGCGTCCTTCTCGCGTACTGCTTCTTCTGCAAGGACAAGAAGACCCGTCAGTCCGCCCCCGGCGCCGTGATCATCCACTTCTT
>CALULC010000068.1 GCA_944321385.1 uncultured Atopobiaceae bacterium | reverse complement strand
TGAACAAGGTCTTCGAGGGCACCACGATCGACCTCGACCTGGAATAGGGGGCTGCCATGGCACAGATAAACGGCAGGCCCGCGCCCGAGGCCGACGGCCGGACCGTCGCCGAGGTGCTCGAGCAGATGGGATACGAGCGTGCCCGCGTGGCGTGCGAGCTCAACGGGGAGATCCTTCCTCGCGCCGAGTTCGATGCCCGCCGGCTGATGGCCGAGGACGCGCTCGAGATCGTCCGCTTCGTGGGGGGCGGCTGATGGCGGGGGAGAGGGACGCCGAGAGGGGCGGTGCCGTCGTGGGGGACGCCCTCCCCGACGCCCTCGAGCGCCGTATCGGGCGCGAGGCGCGGGAGCGCCTGCGCGCGGCGCGCATCGGGGTTGCAGGGGCAGGGGGGCTCGGCTCCAACATCTCCGTCATGCTTGCGCGCAGCGGGGTGGGCGAGCTCGTTGTCGCCGACTTTGACGTGGTTGACGAGGGCAACCTCAACCGTCAGCACTACTTCCGCGAGCATCTGGGCCGTCCCAAGGTCGAGGCGCTCGCCGAGCAGCTCCTCGCCATCGGCTCGGGCACGCGCGTGCGTGCGCTGCGCACCCGCGTCACGCCCGAGAACGCCCGGGGGATCTTCGAGGGGTGCGACATCGTCTGCGAGGCCTTCGACGACCCCGAGGCCAAGGCGCTTCTCGCCGAGGAGCTCCTCACCCTGCCCGAGGGTCCCGTGCTCGTCGCCGGCAACGGCATGGCGGGCGCGGGCCCGGCGAGCGAGATCGTCACGAGGCGAGTGAGCCGGCGCTTCTACGTCTGTGGCGACGGCGCATCGGACGTCGGGGCGGCCGGGGCGCTTCTCGCCCCACGCGTCGCGCTCTGCGCCGCCCAGCAGGCCCTTCTCGCCGTGAGGATCGTCCTGGGGCTCGAGGGTTCGTGACGTCCCCGGCTATCTGGCAACCAAGCGCGCCGCGGACCGACCTGTTTTGCGGGGCCCAGCGCCCGCGACGCCCATCAACGAAGGGAAGCACCATGACAGAGCACATCACATCGGGCGCCGTCGCGCCCGGCGCGGACACCTGGACCCTCGGCGGCAAGGAGTTTGCGTCGCGCTTCATCCTGGGGTCGGGCAAGTTCAGGCTCGACGTGGTCAGGGCGGCCGTGGAGGACGCAGGCGCGCAGATCGTGACCCTGGCCGTGCGTCGCGCCAACACCAGTCAGGAGGGGAGCATCCTCGACGCCGTGCCCGAGGGCGTGACGCTTCTGCCCAACACCTCGGGCGCCCGCACGGCCAAGGAGGCCGTGCGCATCGCCCGCCTCGCGCGCGAGCTCGGCTGCGGCGACTTCATCAAGGTCGAGGTCATCCGCGACGCGCGCTACCTCCTGCCCGACAACGCTGAGACCGTCCGCGCCACCGACATGCTGGCAAGCGAGGGCTTCACGGTGCTGCCGTACATGTACCCCGACCTCAACGTCGCGCGCGACCTGGTGAGCGCGGGCGCAGCCGCCGTCATGCCGCTCGGCGCGCCCATCGGCTCCAACCGCGGCCTGGTGACGCGGGACTTCATCCGCATCCTCATCGAGGAGATTGACCTGCCGGTGATCGTGGATGCGGGCATCGGGCGCCCGTCGCAGGCGTGCGAGGCCATGGAGATGGGCGCGGCTGCCGTCATGGCCAACACGGCCGTGGCCACCGCCGGCAACATCCCGCTCATGGCGCGCGCCTTCGGTGACGCGGTGCGGGCCGGTCGCGCGGCGTTCCTTGCGGGCCCCGGCCGCGTGCTCGACGGCGCGGGCGAGGCCTCGAGCCCGCTCACCGGATTTCTGGGGGAGGAGGACCGATGAGCGCGGACGAGAAGAACGTGCAGGTCGCGGGGCCTGAGACCGTGCCGGTGGGCAAGCGCTGCCGCCGCATCGTCTCCATGGACGAGAAGGACATGGCGCACGCCATCCACGCCGACTACGGCCTGGACCCCATGACCTTCCTGCCCGACATGGACGTCCTGGACAACGGCATGTTCGACTGCGTGCTCGACGCCGTGGAGGCTTACGATCCCGACGCCGTGACCGCCGCCGACGTGCGTCGCGCGCTCGACGCCGACGTGGTGGAGCCCGCCGACTTCGGTGTGCTCGTGTCGCCCGCGGCAGAGCCCTTCCTCGAGGAGATGGCCGAGCGGGCCCGGGCCGAGCGCGTGCGCTGGTTTGGCACCAACATCCAGTTCTTCACGCCGCTCTACCTGGCAAACTACTGCGAGAACCGCTGCGTGTACTGTGGCTTCAACTGCGAGAGCGGCATCCGTCGCGCCCGCCTGGACGAGGCGCAGACCATCGCCGAGCTCGACGCCATCGCCGCCACGGGCCAGGAGGAGATCTTGCTGCTCACCGGCGAGGACCCGGTGACGTCCGACGTCGATTACATCGCGCGCGCCTGCGAGCTCGCGGCTGCGCGCTTCAGGAACGTCGGCGTCGAGGTGTACCCCGCCAACGTGGCCGACTACGCGCGCCTGCACGAGGCCGGCGCGGACTTCGTGACCGTGTTCCAGGAGACCTATGACCCGGTGCGCTACGCCAAGCTCCACCTGCGCGGCCGCAAGCGCATCATGCCCTACCGCTTCGAGGCGCAGGAGCGCGCGCTCAGGGGCGGCATGCGCGGCGTGGCCTTCGCGCCGCTGCTGGGCCTCTCGGAGTTCCGCCGTGACGCGCTCGCCTGCGCGCTGCACGCCTACTACGTGAGCCGGGCCTACCCGCACGCGGAGATCTCCTTCTCGTGCCCGCGCCTGCGTCCCGCCGCGGGCGCCGTCACGCCTAACGGGCCGCATGTGAGCGAGGCGCAGCTCCTGCAGGTTATCTGCGCCTACCGCCTGTTCATGCCCTTCGCCGGCGTCACGGTCTCGTCGCGCGAGTCGGCGCGCTTCCGCGACCACGTGGCCACGATCACGGCCACCAAGGTCTCGGCCGGCGTGTCCACGGGGATCGGCGAGCACGCGCACCAGGCCGAGGAGGGCGACGACCAGTTTGAGATCGACGACAGCCGCAGCCTGGCCGAGATGTGCGCCGCCATGCGCGACATGGGGCTCGAGCCGGTCATGAACGACCACGTTCTGGTGTGAGGGCGCCCATGGGCTCGCTCTTTAACGGAGGCTTCCTGCGCGTTGCCATGACGGACCGGCGCCGCTGCGCGCGGCCGCTGCCCGAGCAGGTGGCGCGGGTCGCCGGCGCCTACGACGCGCTCATCATGCGCGAGAAGGACCTGGACGATGGTGCGTACGCCGCGCTTGCCCGCGAGGTCATGGCGGCCTGCGAGCGCGCGGGCGTCGCCTTTATCGCCCACGGCCACGTGCTCGCCGCCCGCGAGGCCGGCGCGTCTCGCCTGCACCTGCCGCTGCCCGCGCTCGAGCGCGACGGACGCCCGGAGGGGTTCGACCTCGTCGGTACCAACGTGCACGAGGTGGACGAGGTGGCGGTTGCCGAGGGGCTCGGCGCCGACTACCTTGTGGCGAGCCCCGTCTTTGCGCCGTCGTGCAAGCCGCTCCCGGGCCGCGGGGTCACGTTTCTCGAGCAGGTCATCGCTACTGCCCATGTGCCGGTGCTCGCCCTCGGCGGCATCACCGACGCCACCGAGCCTGTCGTCCGCGCCGCCGGTGCCGCCGGTGCCGTCCGCATGTCCGACGCCATGGCGTGAGCCCAGGAAAGGAGACGCCTCTCATGGACGCCAATCACATGGAAGTGGGCCCCGTCACCCGCTGGTCCTTCTCGCCCGCCGACATCCGCCGCGGCATGCTGCTCTACGCGGTGACGGATCGCTCCTGGCTCAGGGGGCGTTCGCTCGTGGACTGCGTCCGCGCGGCGATCGCGGGCGGAGCCACCTTCGTACAGCTTCGCGAGAAGGGCCTCTCGACAGACGAGATTGTGGCGGAGGCGCGCCAGCTCCTGCCCCTCTGCCACGCGGCCGGCGTGCCCCTCGTGATTGACGACGACGTGGAGGCGGCCCGGCGCAGCGGCGCGGACGGCGTGCACGTGGGGCAGTCTGACACGGCGTGCGCCGCCGCGCGCGAGGCGCTCGGGCCGGACGCCATCGTGGGGGTTTCCGCCCACACGGTGGATGAGGCGCTCGCCGCGCAGGCTGCCGGAGCGGACTACCTGGGCGTGGGGGCGCTGTTTGGAACGTCCACCAAGTCCGACACCGTGGCCGTGTCCCTCGAGGACCTCGCGCGCATCTGCGCCGCCGTGGACATTCCGGTGACGGCTATCGGGGGCGTGAGCGCGCGCACGCTGCCCTCGCTCGCGGGGACGGGCGCCGCCGGCGCGGCGGTGGTCTCGGCTATCTTTGCCGCCGAGGACATCGAGGCCGCGACGCGCGAGCTGCGCCGCCTTGCCGAGGACGCCGTGGAGTCGAGATAGGGGGTCTCATGGACATGGGGAGCTGGAGCGTTCCCGCGGTGCTCGCCATCGCCGGCTCGGACTCGAGCGGCGGTGCGGGCATCCAGGCTGACATCAAGACTATCGCCGCGCACGGGCTCTTTGCCGAGACCGCGATAACCGCGCTCACGGCGCAGAACACCTGTGGCGTGCGCGACGTCATGGAGGCCACGCCCCAGATGGTGGCCGAGCAGATCGACGCCGTCTTCGAGGACATCCCGCCCGCCGCGGTCAAGGTGGGCATGGTGTCCTCCGCGGCGATCGTCGAGGCCATTGCAGAACGGCTCGAGCGCTGGGGCGCCGAGAACGTGGTCGTTGACCCGGTGATGGTGGCCACCTCGGGCGCGCGCCTCATAGACGACGGTGCGGCGGGGGCGCTCGTGAGGCGTCTGCTGCCGCTCGCGCGCGTGGTCACGCCCAACATCCCCGAGGCGGAGGCGCTTCTCGGCGAGCCGGTGCGAAACGAGGACGAGCAGGAGCGCGCCGCGCTCGCGCTTGCGGAGTGCCTGGGCTGCGCGGTGCTCGTCAAGGGCGGGCACGGCGTGGCGGACGCCAACGACGTGCTGGTGGAGTCGGCCGTCGATGACGAGGGCGCCCCGCGCGTGACGTGGCTGCGAGCCCCGCGCGTGGAGACCGAGAACACCCATGGCACAGGCTGCACGCTCTCGAGCGCCATCGCCTGCGGCCTGGCGGAGGGCCTCGCGCTGCCCGAGGCGGTGTCGCGCGCGAAGGACTACCTCACCGGCGCGCTCTCTTCCGGCCTGGACCTGGGCCGCGGCTCCGGTCCCGTGGACCACATGTGGCGTCATCGCGCGAAATAACGCGCGAACCGCTCGGCGCTAGCTCCGCAGCACCTTCTCCAGCGCCTTGCCGCGGGCGAGCTCGTCGACCAGCTTGTCCAGGTAGCGGGCGCATCTCTCCACCGGGTCCTCGATGGCGGCCACGTCCACGCCGCAGACCTTGCCGGTAATGAGCACGCGATTGGGGTTCATCGCCGGCGCCTCGTCGAAGAACTCCTGGTAGGTGACGCCGCGCTCAAGCTGCCGGGCGAGGCCCGCCTCGTCGTAGCCGGTAAGCCAGCAGCACGCGGCGTCGACCTCCGCGCGCGTGCGCCCCTTGCGCTCGGCCTTCTGCACGAGCAGGGGATAGACCTGAGAGAACGACATCTCCACGATCGACTTGCGCGCCATGGGACCTCCAATGATACGAAGGGACAGTCCCTTCGTATCACTCCTGCTCGGGGCCGTGCATGAGCTGGACGAGTGCCAGGCATGCGACGCCGATGCCGAGAAGCCCGAGCGCGTTTCTCGGCTCCACCTCGTCCATGATGGTGAGCGCCGCCACGCCCACGCCCATGGCCAGCGCGACCGCCTTGAGGACAAGCTCCGCGAGCACGGGCACGCGGGACCCCGCCGGCTCCTCCTGCGCCGCCGTCTTCACCTCGAGCAGCTCGTCCACAGAGGTGTCGAGCACCTCGGCCAGCTTGGGCAGCGACGCCACGTCCGGAAACGACAGATTGCGCTCCCACTTGCTCACGGCCTTGTCCGTGACGCCCATCTGCCGGGCAAGCTCGAGCTGCGTCAGGCCCTTCTCCTTGCGCAGGGCGGAGATGGTGGCGCCAAAGGTCTGCTTGGTCATGATGGTCCTTTCGCTGGGGTCCGTCTGGCAGGGTCATCGTCACGCGACACCGTTCCGCGCTCAACCGACCGCCAGTTGAGTTGGCTCGACCGTTGGTAGAGTCCCAGTTTACGGCAGGTAACCTTGCGAAACCGTTAGGGGAGCATAAGCCCGGGCGATGGCGCGTCGGGCGGGCGAGAAGGACGATGGGCCTGTCACTGATGCCGGCCGGAAGGAGCCGCCATGCCCGTCACCCTGCGCGTCGCGCTCGGCAACGTCTCGCGCTGCGCACGCGACTATTCGGTCTATCTTGTCACGCTCGCCTTTGCCACGTGCCTGCTCTACGCGTTCAACGCCTCGGGCGACTACCTCCTGGCGATGCCGCTCACGGGCTCGCAGCTCGAGGTCATCCACAAGGCGCGCGACATCACCGGTGCCTTCTCGGTCTTCGTGGTGCTCGTCTTTGCCGTGCTCGTGGCCTACGCCACGCGCTTCATCGTGCGGCGTCGCTCGAGGGAGTTCGGGACGTACGCACTGCTCGGGATGCGTGCGCCGGCGCTCGCGGCGATCCTCGCGACGGAGGGTACGCTCGTGGGGCTCGCGGCGCTGGTGGCGGGTCTTACGCTCGGCGTCGTGGCGTCACCGGCCTTCGGCGTGGTGGCGGCGTTCGTCTTTGGCGTGCCGTGGCAGCTTGCTTGGTCCTTCTCGCCCGCGGCCGCGCTCGACGCGTGCACGTGGTTCGCAGGGATCGAGGGGCTGGCGATTGTGCTCTCCGTGGTTGACGTGCTGCGCCGGTCGCTCGTGGAGCTCGTTGAGCACGACCGCGCGCCGGAGCGACTCGCTTTCGCAACGCGTCGCGGCGTGACGCGCGCGCAGGCGGCGGGCGCCGTGGTCCTTCTCGCCGTGGTGTGGGGCTCGTGCGTGGCGCAGCCCGGACTCTTTGTGCTTGCGATTCTGCCGATGGGGTGGGCGGCCTATGTGGCCACCTCACTTGTCTTTCGGCTGGTGGCAGCAGGCGTGCCTGCGCGCGTGCGTCGCAGCTCCCGCTACTGGGAGGGGCTGCGCGCCTTTACCCTGCGGCAGGTAGAGGGACACGTGTCCACGGGCTGCCAGGCGCTCTCGTGCACGTGCGTGCTTGTGGCCTGCGCGGTCTGCATGATCTGTGCGGGGCTCCTGTTCTCGGTGGGTCAGCGTGTGGCGGGACTCGCTGACCCGAGTGCGCCTGCGGAGGCGTCGCTTGCGCCCATTGGCTACGTGGGGATCTTCTACGGGGAGGCGTTCCTCGTGGCGGCCGCTGCAGTGCTCGCGCTGCAGCAGGTGAGCCAGGCTGCGGACGGCCGGCGCGCCTACGCCACGCTGATGGAGCTCGGAGCGGACGAGCGGGAGGTGCGCGCCGCCGTGTACGCGCAGGTGGGAGTTGCCTTCGTGCTCCCCGCGGCGCTCGCGGTGGCGCACGACTGCTTTGGCCTCATGCTGGTGCGCCAGCTCGCGGGTGGCGTGCCGGACGAGGTGTTTCTCGCCATCGCGGTGTGCTCCGTGGTGGGCACGCTCGGGCTTCTCGCCCTGTACTACCTGCTCTGCGTCCGCGAGTGCTCGCGCGTGCTGCTGGGCAGGGCGTGAGTGGTGCCATTTTGAGCCGTTCGGATTACAGAGTGGTCTATCGTGGTATAAAATGAGCGAAACGGCTGATTGCGAGCGATTGAAAGGAGGCCCCATGGCAACGACAATGACGTCGCTCAACACCAAGCTGAGCGTCGAGGAGAAGGATGCCTTTGTCAGGAACACCGCTGCCCTGGGCCTGACGCCGTCCGCTGCCGTCAAGGTCTTCGTTCACATGTTCAACGAGTGCGGTGGCTTCCCGTTTGAGGTTCGCCGACAGGTGAGCGACGATGCAACGACCTACCTCTCCGCGGATGACTACGAGCGCTTTGCGAATGCCCTCGACTCCGCCGTTCCCGCGGCCACCCGCGAGCTGCTCGATCGCGAGTTCTCATGGGAGGA
>CALULC010000067.1 GCA_944321385.1 uncultured Atopobiaceae bacterium | reverse complement strand
CCCCAAGTTCACTGGTTTTGCCCTCGACCTCGCCAAGATCGTCGCCGAGAACGACCCCGCCGACGTTGACGCCCTCAAGGCCTGCGTCATGGGCGAGTCCACGGTCGACGCTGAGCTCACCGAGATGATCCACGTCATCGGCGAGAACATGAAGATCACCCGCTTCCAGCGCGTCTGCGCCGACAACGGCGCCCTCGGCAGCTACGTCCACCTCGGCGGCAAGCTTGCCGACATCGTGACCTTTGCCTTCGGCAAGGCCGAGACCGCTGCCAACGAGCAGTTCAAGACCTTCGCCCACGACGTCGCCATGCAGATTGCCGCCGCGGCTCCCGTTGCCGCTCGCCGCGACGACGTCCCCGCCGACATCATCGAGCACGAGCTTGCCATCTACAAGGCCCAGGCTGCCGAGTCCGGCAAGCCCGAGGCAATCCAGGAGAAGATGGCCCAGGGTCGCCTCGAGAAGTACTTCAAGGAGAGCGTCCTCACCGAGCAGGAGTTTGTCAAGGACAGCTCCCTCACCATCGGTCAGCTCGCCAAGAACGTCTCCAAGGACGTTGACGACGCGATTGAGGTCATGAGCTTTGTCCGCTACACCTTCGGCGATGCCGAGTAGCGCAAAGACAGGACTTGTTTAGGAGCCGGCGAGTTTCTCGCCGGCTCCTTTCGTATGTATCGAGAAGCGTTGGCACCGAGGGCGGCCCGCATGCGGCGGCTCTGCTAGAATCACGGACAGTACATTACCCGCCCATTACGATGGGCGCCGAGGAAAGCGAGGTCGACTTGTCAGACATCAGGTACAAGCGCGTATTGCTCAAGCTCTCCGGCGAGGCGCTCATGGGCGATCAGGACTTTGGCATCGACCCCACCGTTCCGCAGCGGCTCGCAGAGGAGATCAAGCCCGTCTGCGACGCCGGCGTCCAGGTTGCCATCGTCGTGGGCGGCGGCAACATCTTCCGCGGCATCCAGGGTGCCGCGGCTGGCATGGACCGAGCCCAGGGTGACAACATGGGCATGCTCGCCACGGTCATCAACTCGCTCTCCCTTCAGGACTGCTTTGAGCGCAACGGCATGGACTGCCGCGTCATGAGCGCCATCGAGATGCGCCAGATCGCCGAACCCTACATCCGGCGTCGCGCGATAAGGCACCTCGAGAAGGGTCGCATCACCATCTATGCTGCCGGGACCGGCAACCCCTACTTCACCACCGATACCGCTGCTGCGCTTCGAGCCTGCGAGATCGGCGCCGAGGTTCTCATGAAGGCAACCAACGTCGACGGCATCTATGACGCCGACCCGCGCACCAACCCCGACGCCAAGCGCTTTGACACCATCAGCTATCGCGAGGTGCTCAACCGTGATCTCAAGGTCATGGACGCGACCGCCACGGCGCTCTGCCACGACAACCACATGCCCATCATGGTCTTTGACATCAAGCAGCCCGGCGTCTTCCTGAGCGCGGTCTCTGGGGAGACGGTCGGCACCACCGTCGTCGAGGAGGACTAAGCATGAGCCAGTACACCGATCGCGCCGAGAAGAACATGGGCAAGTGCATCGACACGCTCAAGGCGAACTTCGCCCGCGTTCGCACCGGCCGCGCCAACGCCCAGATCCTCGCCCCCATCATGGTCGACTACTACGGCCAGCCCACGCCTATCACGCAGCTTGCCGGCATCAAGGTTCCCGAGGCCTCCATGCTCGTCGTTGAGCCGTGGGACAAGAGCGCCCTGCGCGCCATCGAGAAGGCCATCGAGAGCTCCGACCTCGGCATCACGCCGTCCAATGACGGCACCTCGATTCGCCTCCCGTTCCCCAAGCCCACCGAGGAGCGCCGCAAGGAGCTCGTCAAGGAGTGCAAGGAGCTCGCCGAGGAGGCCCGCGTCTCCGTCCGCAACGTCCGTCGCGACGTCAACGGCAAGATCGAGCGAGACGAGGAGCTCTCCGACGACGAGCAGAGCCGCGAGAAGAAGGCCGTCCAGAAGCTCACGGACTCCTATGTCGCCAAGATCGACGAGATGCTCAAGACCAAGTCCGCCGAGGTCATGGAGATCTAGTGCCTGTGGACATCGACAAGCTTACCAGCTACTACGCAGAGGGCGGCCATGGCGTCGCCCTCTCGGACATCGACCTCAAGCGCGTTCCGCGTCACGTCTCCATCATCATGGACGGCAACGGACGCTGGGCAACCGCCCGCGGCCTCGACCGCTCGAAGGGCCACGTTGCGGGAGTGGACGCCCTGAGGGAGGCCGTCACCACGAGCGTCAGGCTCGGTGTGGAGGTCTTCTCCGTCTACGCCTTCTCCACTGAGAACTGGCGCAGACCCAAGCGCGAGGTCGACCTTCTCATGCACCTCTTTGCCACGACCCTGGTGAACGAGCTTCCGCTCTTCCACCAGGAGAACGTGCGACTGCTCTTCTTTGGCGATCTCACCAGGCTCCCCGAGCGCACACGCAAGGTCTTCCAGCGTGGCCTCGACGAGACGGCAGACCACACGGGCATGGTCTTTGCCCTGGCCGTCAACTACGGCTCGAGGGCAGAGATCGCTCGCGCGGCGCGCGAGCTCGCCGAAGAGGTTGCCGCCGGAGCGCTCTCCCCGGACGAGATCGACGAGGACGCGCTCTCTTCTCGCCTCTACACGGCGGGGCTCCCTGACCCGGACCTTCTCATTCGAACGTCCGGCGAGATGCGCCTCTCCAACTACCTGCTCTGGCAGCTCGCATATACCGAGTTCTACGTTACCAACACGCTCTGGCCCGATTTCTCTCGTTGGGACTACCTCAAGGCCATCGCCTCCTACCAGGCGCGTTCACGTCGTTTTGGGGGAGTGGTGAGCCGTTGAGCGACATGAGCCAGAAGAAGAGCTCGTCTCGGGAGCGGCATGCGCACCTCGATGAGCGAAGGTCCTCGAGGGAGGAGGCGCGTGCGGCCGGCGACCTCAAGGGTCAGAAGGTCAGGAGGTCCACGGAGAAGCTCCTCACGAGGACAACCTCGGGCGCGATCTATGCGATTATCACCCTTGCCTGCGTGCTCATTGGCCCCATAACCACGACGCTTCTCGTCACCGCTGAGGCGTGGCTCTGCTGCTCTGAGTTCTTCCGCATCTGTCGTATGGGCGGGCGCTATCCAAACGATGTCCTTGGTCTTGCCGCGGCGCTCGTCTTTCCGGCAGCCGCGTACTTCCATGGTCTCGTTGCCTGCGCCTTTGTCGTAATCTGCCTGCTTATGGTGAGCGCCTGCTGGTACGTTTTCACGCCGCGGGCAAACGTCGCCGATGTTGCCGTCACCGCCTTCGGTCCCATCTACACCTCCTTCGCTTTTGCCTCCATCGTCCTGCTCCGCAAGATCGATCCTGGCATGCAGGGCGCCTTCGTGACCCTTGGAATCATGTTCTCTATCTGGGCCAACGACGCATTTGCCTACTTCGTGGGGTCGGCCGTTGGCTCGCACAAGCTCGCCCCCAAGATTTCCCCCAACAAGAGCGTCGAGGGCTTCGTCGGCGGACTTGTTGGCTCGGTGCTCATCTGGGTGCTTCTCGCCGCCTTTGTCATCACCAATCTGCCGCTACCGCTTGCAGCCGTCTTTGGCATTGCCGTTGGCATCGTCTCCGTCATCGGAGACCTCTTCGAGTCTCGCCTCAAGCGCGGGGTGGGGGTAAAGGACTCCGGAAACGTGATTCCCGGACACGGCGGCCTGCTCGACCGCTCGGACTCCATGCTCTTTGGCAGCACCGCCGCCCTGTTGCTCCTGTTTGTCGGGGGTTTCCTATGATCGATTCTTCGGATGGCACTTGCGGCGAGAACACGCCCATGCGTGTTGCGATTCTCGGGTGCTCGGGCTCCATCGGCAAGCAGACGCTCGACGTATGCCGGAGGCATCGCGACCGCGTGAGGGTTGTCGCGCTGTCCGTGAACTCCTCGACGAGCGAGCTCGTTGCGGCTGCCCGCGAGTTTGGCGTGAGTCATCTTGCCGTAGCCGATGCCGCCCGCAGGAACGACTCCTGCCTCGCGGAGGTGGACGAGGGGGCGCTCGTGGACTTTGGCCCCGAGGCCGTCGTGAGGCTCGCTTCTCTTCCCGAGGTGGACGTCGTCGTGAACGCCCTCGTGGGCTTTGCGGGCATGCACGCTGGCTACGAGGCGCTGCGTGCCGGCAAGACGCTTGCCTACGCGAACAAGGAGTCCATCGTCTGCGGCGGCGACCTCCTGATGCCGCTCGTTCATGACGGGAAGCTCATCCCTGTGGACTCCGAGCACAGCGCCATCTTCCAGTGCCTGGTGGGGGAGAGGCGCAAGGACCTGAGCCGCATCTGGCTCACGTGCTCCGGCGGTCCGTTCTTTGGCCGCTCGCGCGACGAGCTTTCCGACGTGACGGCTGCGGAGGCGCTTGCCCATCCCACGTGGACGATGGGCGCCAAGATCACCATCGACTGCGCCTCGCTCATGAACAAGGGACTCGAGGTCATCGAGGCGCATCATCTCTTTGACGTGTCCGTTGACCGCATCAGCGTCCTCATCCACCGCCAGAGCATGATTCATTCCATGGTCGAGTTCAATGACGGCGTTGTTAAGGCGCAGCTCGGCTCCTCTGACATGAGGGCCCCCATTCAGTACGCCCTGAGCTATCCCCAGAGGTGGGAGGCCTCGGTGGAGTCCGTGGACTGGTGGAGCGCCGGACCACTCACCTTTGCCGAGCCCGACGAGTCCACGTTTGGCTGTCTCGCTCTCGCCAAGGAGGCGGGTCGAGCGGGGGGAACGCTGCCCTGCGCCATGAACGCGGCAAATGAAGTCGCGAACCTGGCATTCAGGGACGGAGCCTGCTCCTTTGTGGACATAGAGCGCATTGTTTCCAGCGTCATGGATGGGACCGTGGTGGAGCGGGTAGAGAGTCTCATGCAGCTTGACGAGGTCGACGCGCGCGCGAGGGAGCTCGCTCGCCGCACCCTTTCGGAGGTTCGTTCGTGACCGGTTTTCTCAATGTCTTGTGGACCGTCTTCTGGGGGGTCCTCGTTCTTTCTGTCCTCGTCTTCGTCCACGAGGGCGGCCACTATCTCTCCGCGCGCGCCTTTCGCGTGCGGGCAACGGAGTTCTTCCTCGGCATGCCGTGTCGCTTCAAGCTCTCCCGCAAGAGCAGGAGCGTGGGCACTGAGTTTGGCGTGACCCCGCTGCTCCTCGGCGGGTATACACGCATCTGCGGCATGGAGGGGGCCTCTGACGAGCTTCTCGCGCCGGCACTCGACCTCGTAACGCGTCGTGGGCGCATCAGTGCCCAGGAGGTGGCCAACGAGCTTCACGTTGATCTTGACCGCGCCTACGAGCTTCTCGTCACGCTGAGCGACTGGGCCTCCGTCCAGCCCTATTACGATCCCGCAAAGGGCGAGTCTCCCAACCAGAAGACCTATCCCGCGGCCTTCGAGGCGCCCGCACGTGACGCCAACCTCCTCACCGAGTACGACCGTGGGCACGACTTTACGCTCGAGGGCTCCACGAAGGCCGGCGAGGGGCGCGAGACGGGCATGAGCGCCGAGGAGTTCCTTGATCACGAGCGCGGTCGCACCTATCTTGGGGTCGGCTTCCTCAAGCGTTGCGCGATGCTCGTTGCCGGGCCGCTCGTGAACATCGTGCTGGCGTTTCTGATCGTCACCTTTGCCTTCATGGTGCGCGGCGTGGACTACGTTGCCAACGTCAGCACCATCTCGGGCGTTACGGAGGGCACCCCAGCCGCCGCGGCAGGACTCCAGGCTGGAGACGTCATCACGGAGGTCGACGGCGAGCCCGTATCAACCTGGGACGACCTCGTCTCCGCCTTCGAGCCGCTCCTTGAGAGCGGGACGGACTTCGAGCTGACCTTCGAGCGCAACGGTGCCGAGCAGACCGTCCTTGTCGACCTTCCCGATGGCGAGGCGTCAGAGCAGGTTGGCGTGCTCGCGACCGTGGACACCTACCATCCCGACTTCATCCAGGCGGCCTCGGCGACGCTCGACTACACGGGGCAGGTCGCGAGCTACGTGGCCAAGCTCATCATCCCGTCACATACGATGGAAGTCCTCGACCAGTCGTCCTCCGTGGTGGGCATTGCCATCATGACCTCTGAGGCGGCATCGTCGGGGCTCTTCGACCTGGCGGCCATCGTCGCGGCGATCTCGATGTCGCTCGGCTTCATGAACCTTCTGCCTATCCCGCCCTTCGACGGCGGCAAGATCCTCATAGAGATCATCCAGCTTATCCGTCGCAAGCCCCTTTCCGCGCAGGCGGTCAACTTCCTCAGCTATCTCGGCATCGCCTTCATCCTCTTTGTCTTTGTCGTCGTGCTCAAGAACGACATCGGCCGCTTCATCATCGGATAGGAGAGTGGGAACATGGACGAGAAGCGCGTACTTCCGCGTGAGATGACCAGGCCCGTGCGCGTGGGTGACGTCGCTGTTGGCGGAGGCGCCCCGGTTTCCGTTCAGTCCATGTGCACGACCGACACCGCCGATGCCGAGGCCACGCTCGCTCAGATCGGGGGGCTTGCGGACGCCGGCTGCGAGATCATCCGCGTGGCGATTCCCTCCGCTGAGGTTCTGGATGGGTTCTCCGAGGTCTGCGCACGGTCTCCGCTGCCCGTGGTCGCCGACATCCACTTTGACCATACCCTCGCCATTGAGGCCTGTCGCCGCGGCGCCTCCGCCCTGCGCGTGAACCCCGGCAACATCGGTAGCTGGAAGCGCGTGGACGCCGTCATCGACGAGGCTGGAGCGGCGGGCATTCCCATCCGCATCGGTGTCAACGCCGGCTCGCTCGACCCCGCTTTCGCCGAGCGCGAGGACCTCACGCACGTGGAGAAGCTCGTGGGTTCCGCCATGTCGTTCGTCGACCACTTCCGCTCCCGCGGCTTTGTCGACATCGTCCTCTCTGCGAAGGCCCACGGCGTCCCCACGACCGTGGAGGTGAACCGCGCCCTCTCGCGCGAGCTTCCCGACGTCCCGCTCCACATCGGCGTGACCGAGGCGGGCACCCTGCGACAGGGCACCGTCAAGAACGCGGCCGCGATTGGCGCCCTGCTCATGGAGGGCATCGGAGACACGATTCGCCTCTCGCTCACGGCGGATCCGGTCGAGGAGGTCAACGTCGCCTGGGACCTGCTCTCAGCCGTGGGACTCAGGCGCCTGCGCCCCGAGCTTGTGAGCTGCCCCACCTGCGGTCGTTGCCAGTGGGACCTCATGGGAGTGGCCTCTGAGGTAGAGCGGCGCCTTGCCACCGTGCGCAACCCCATCACCGTGGCCGTCATGGGCTGCGTGGTGAACGGCCCCGGCGAGGCCAAGGGCGCCGACATCGGACTCGCGGGTGGCCGCGGCAAGGCCGTGCTCTTCGCGTCCGGCGAGAAGATCCGCACCGTCGACGAGGCAGACGCCGTCGACGAGCTCTTCTCCGAGATCGAGCGACGCTTCGCCTAGAGCGTCCGGCCCCGCAGAGGCCAGCGCAACCCTCGGCGCTCGGACAGCTTCGGCGCAAAGGACGCGCCTGCAGAACTCGCGGCGGGGGTTGCGCTGGCCTCTGCGGGGCCTGCGTTGACTGTGCAGCATGAATCGTCGGCGTGACGTCTTGGCCGCCTCCCCTGCGGGGCTGACCTCCGCCGCGAGTTCTTGGCGCGTTCTCTGCGCCAAGCTGTCTGAGCGCCGGAGGTCAGCCCCGCAGGGGAGGCGGAGGTTGAGTTGCGCCCTCGACCGTTCTTCTCGGCCGTATGGCGTAGAATCAATGGCGTTGCACGTTGAACAGAAGGGACACGCACGTGAAGCGTTATCAGAAGATGTCCGCGCTGTACGCGCCCACGCTCAAGGAGGACCCGGCCGAGGCGGAGCTCGCGAGCCACCGGCTGCTGCTGCGCGCCGGCATGATTCGCAAGACCGCCGCCGGCCTCTACAGCTACCTGCCGCTCGCCTGGCGCTCCATCCGCAAGATCGAGGCGGTCATCCGCGACGAGATGGAGGGCATCGGAGCGCAGGAGATGATGGTTCCCATCCTCACGCCCGCCGAGCTCTGGCACGAGTCTAGCCGCTGGGACGCCTACGGCCCCGAGCTCATGCGCATCGCCGACCGTCACGGTCGCGAGTTTGCCCTGGGCCCCACGCACGAGGAGACCTTCACGGACCTCGTGAAGAACGAGCTGCGCTCCTACAAGCAGCT
>CALULC010000066.1 GCA_944321385.1 uncultured Atopobiaceae bacterium | reverse complement strand
ATCACCTCGATCTTGCCCTGCCACTCCTTGTGCTTGTCCAGCGCGTACTGCTTGGCGTCCTCGGCCATGGATGCTCCTATCTCACGGGGCCGGACAGTAGCCGGCCACATTCACACCGTGGAACAGTGTAGCCCCACGAGGCGCCTGCGTGCGGGACAAATGGCGCGAGAAGGACCGCGGTTGACGGCCCTTCTCGCCAAGGCGCAAAGCGCCTCGCCAGGCACGCGCCGCTCAGCCCCAACCTCAACCAAAATTTCTTCTCGCCCCAAATCAGACGAAGCGGGCACATTCCCAACCGTCCGCCGCCGCGTGGGCTCGGCGCACCCCGGAGCGACGTATACTAAAGTTTGGCGGAAACCGGAGCGCAGAAGCTCGTCACGACGAAAGGATCTCCTATGAGCGAGAAAATCGCACCTGCCGATACCTGCGTGCTCGTGACCGGAGGTGCCGGCTTCATCGGAAGCCACACGGTCGTCGAGCTTCTGAGCGGCGGCTACAAGGTGGTCGTGGTTGACGACCTCTCCAACGCCTCGCGCAAGGTCTTCGACCGCATCAAGACCATCGTCGGCGACGACGCTGCCGCCAACCTCACCTTCTACGAGGCAGACGTCAACGACCGCCCCGCGCTCACCAAGATCTTTGACGAGCACCACCCCGATCGCGTGATCCACTTTGCCGGCTTCAAGGCCGTGGGCGAGTCCGTGAGCAAGCCCATCGAGTACTACTCCAACAACATCGGCAACACGCTCACGCTCGTTGACGTCATGCGCGAGCACGGCTGCAAGTCCATCATCTTCTCCAGCTCCGCAACCGTCTACGGAGACCCGGACTCCCTGCCGCTGACCGAGGAGAGCCCCAAGAAGATGGCGACCAACCCCTACGGCTGGACCAAGTGGATGATCGAGCAGATCCTCACCGACCTCCACACGGCGGACCCCGAGTGGAACGTCGTCCTTCTCCGCTACTTCAACCCCATCGGCGCCCACCCGTCGGGCCTCATGGGCGAGGACCCCAAGGGCATCCCCAACAACCTCGTTCCCTACGTCGCACAGACCGCCATCGGCAAGCGTGACGCCGTGCACGTCTTTGGCAACGACTACGACACCCCCGACGGCACCGGCGTGCGCGACTACATCCACGTGGTTGACCTCGCAACGGGCCACGTGGCGGCGCTCGCGTGGATGAACGGGCGCCAGGGCGTCGAGATCTTCAACCTCGGCACCGGCACGGGCACCTCGGTGCTCCAGATCATCGAGGCCTTCTCCAAGGCCTGCGGCCACGAGATCCCCTACGTCATCGAGGCGCGCCGCCCCGGTGACGTCACGGCCAACTACGCCGACTGCTCCAAGGCCCGCGACCTCATGGGCTGGGAGGCCAAGTTCAACATCGAGGACATGTGCCGCGACTCCTGGAACTGGCAGTCCCACAACCCCAACGGCTACGAGGGCTAGCCGAAAGCGAGAAGAGCATGGCCTCGTCCTTCGTCGACTATCTCGAGAATCGCCTTCCGCTCGTGGAGCGGGCGCTCGCCGGTTCCGGCGGACGCCCGTTCTGCGACGGTTCCCTCGGCGCCGACCTCGACCGCTACCTCTACGACCCCCTCGCCCGCTTCACCGCGAGCGGGGGCAAGCGCGTGAGGCCGGTCCTCGCCCTGCTCGGGGCCGAGGCCGTGGGCGGCACAGCAGAGGACGCGCTTTCCTCCGCCGTTGCGGTGGAGCTCTTCCAGAGCGCCGCCCTCATCCACGACGACATAGCTGACGAGGGCGAGCTGCGGCGCGGCGAGCCGTGCCTCTATCTCACGGAGGGCGTCGGTCCGGCGATAAACGCCGGGGACCTTGCGCTCACCCGCGTCTTTGAGGTGGTTCTCGACGACCCGCGCCTTGGCGACGCGCGGAAGCTTCGGGCGCTCCGCGACCTTGCGCTCATGGAGCGGCACACCCTCGAGGGACAGGCCCTCGACCTCTGCTGGGTCCGCGACTCCCGCTGGGACGTGAGCTCAGACGACTACCTCTACATGGTCACGAGCAAGACCGCCTGGTACTCCGCCGCCATGCCGCTGCACGTGGGCGCGCTCGCGGGCGGCGGGTCAGACGCGGCGGCAGATGGCCTGCGCGACGTGGGCCTTGCGGCCGGAATCGCGTTCCAGCTGCAGGACGACCTGCTCAACCTCGTGGGGGACGCGCAGGCGCAGGGCAAGGACTTCCGCTCGGACATCACCGAGGGCAAGCGCACGCTCGCCGTGGTCTGGGCCCTCGAGCACCTCTCTAACGAGAGTCGCAAGGAGCTCGTGGGGCTTCTCGACGCTCATACCTCCGATCAGGCCGACCTTGCGCGAGCGGTCGAGCTCATCGAGGCGGGCGGCGGAATCCAACGCTGCCGCGAGCTCGCCCGGGAGCGCGCCGACGAGGCCAAGCGCATCGCGCGGGCGCTTCTCGCCGAAGGTCATGTTTCGGTTGAAGCCCACGACCTTCTCTGCTCTATGGCAGACTTCTTCGTAGAGCGCGCGGGCTGACGCGCATTTTGAAAGCTGGGAGCATATGGAAGAAATCATTGAGGGGGCATGCGGAGCCGCCGTCGAGGACATTCAGGAGCGGCTTGCCTCACTTGGATACGAGATTGACAAGAGCGAGCGAGAGGCCGGGTCGTTCGGTCGCTCCACGGCCACGGCGGTTGCTCGCTTCCGCCTTGACCACGGGCTCTCCCTTGGCAACACGGTGGACGCGCCCACGTGGTCGGTGCTGGTCGACGAATGCTACCAGCTCGGAGACAGGACGCTCTACCTGAGACTCCCCAACTTCCACGGCAACGACGTCTACCAGCTCCAGGAGCGCCTCAACGTTCTGGGCTTCTCCTGCGGCGAGCCCGACGGCGTCTACGGCGTTCATACCGAGGCCGCGGTGAAGCTCTTCCAGGAGAGCATCGGCCTGCTCGCCGACGGCATGGCCTTCCCCGACACCTTTGACGCCATCGAGCGTCTACGTCATGTCTGGGGCGGCAAGCCCGCCGCCGGTCCCCACCCCATGGGCGGCATGGGCTTTGCGCGCGCCGCGAGCGTGCTCGAGAGCGCCCACATTGCCATCACTGCCGACGACCCCATCTCGCGCAACGTGGCCGGCCGCATCTGGAACCTCGCGCACGCGACGGTCGATGACTGCACCCTCGAGCTCGTTGACTCCTCCTCGGACGTGAGCTCCTCCACCAGGGCGCTCATCGTGCTCTCCACTGAGTCGCTTCCCGAGAACGTTGCCGGCGGCGTGGGCAACCTTCCCCTCGACGAGGTCGACACGCTCTCGCTGCGCCTACGAACGGCAATTCAGAGCTCAAAGACCACGCCTCGCACCGTGAGAATCGAGCTCCCGGTGGGAACCTCCACCTTCACGATGGGTGACGCCCAGACCTTTGCCGTGCTGCTCCTCGACGCCATCTGCGCCGCCTTCGACAACCTCGAGCTCTAGCATGATACGAAGGGACAGTCCCTTCGTATCATCTCGCGGGAGGCAGACATGTTCAGCCCGTTTTGCGATGCCAGCGGAAATCCCAAGGGTATCGCTGAGGTAACTTGGAACGACCTCGCGCAGCTCAAGAGCCTCGACGAGGGCTTTGTCCTCGAGTTCAAGCGCGACTACACCCCTTCCGTGCAGCGCAAGATCCCCAAGATCGTGGCGTCCTTTGCCAACTCGCGCGGCGGCTGGCTCATCATCGGCATCTCCGACGAGGACCACACCGTCTATCCCGTACGGCGCGCGCAGGCGGACTTTGGCCAGATCATCGGCGAGCTCTGCCGTCGGCACGTCTCGCCGGCCCCCGCCTTTGACGTGCGCTTCCTGCCCGACCCCGCGGACGACGCCCAGGGCGTCGTCATTATCCGAGTGGATGAGGGGGACTTCCCGCCCTACATCGCCGATGGCGTCGTTGAGATCCGCGAGGGGTCGACCTCCGGCCCCGCCACGGGAGCCGCCCTCGTTGAGCTCTACGGCAAGGCAACGGGCCGCCGCCACGAGATCGCGGAGTTCTGCCACCGCACCGTGTTTTACCCCGAGACGGGCGCCGACGGCGAGCCTCTCCCCCTCTTCGACCTCTACCTCTACCGCTTGGGCAGGCGTGGCGCAGACACCCCCTCCCGCGAGGAGGTCACCGGGCACATCGCCGCGATGAGGGCGGTCTTCTCCGCGCAGCGCCTGAGCTGCCACGTGCAGCACGCCCATGACTCGCTCATCGTGAGGACGACGCTTCCCAGCAGCCCGAGCGACGCCCACTCCGCGATAGAGCTCTTTGCGGACGAGTCCATGAAGCTCACCGTGCCCGCCGTCCTTCTCGACACCGAGAAGCGCGCGGAGGCCGTGGCGTGCATGCGCGAGCTCGGCGTGTTCTCGGCGGCGGAGGGGCGCCTCATAGATGCTCGCGCCACGCTGCGGCGCGTCTCGCGCATGGCGGCGATGCTGGACCGCTACGTGCGCAGGCGCCGCATCTCCTGGCAGCAGTACGCCGTTGCGTACGAGCTCGAGAACATGGCCGGCATCATCCTGTGGAGCGACGAGCCCATCTATCGGGACTACATCCGCGAGCGGGGCGTGCTCTCGTGCGGCACCACGGACTGCCGCAGCCGCGTGCGCTATCTCGACGACGGGGCCCACAACTCGTTCCGCGCGCGCCAGTTTGCGGGGAGCCACTTCTTTGAGGCGTGCGGCCTGCCGCTCGGCTCGCCCGACCCCCAGGACAATGCACTGGTGGACGCCCTTCTCAGCACCTCCGGCGTGACAAAGGGGTCGTAGCCGAGTGTCACAAGATGGTGTGACACTCGGCTACGACCCCTTTGTCACGCCCATGCTACAATTCCGTTGGCGGCATAGGGGTATCGTCCAATGGTTAGGACAGTGGTTTTTGGTGCCATCAATGTGGGTTCGAATCCTACTACCCCTGCCACCGCTGCCTCGCGCTATCATGTTTGTGTAAGGGACTCACACATCGCTTGGAGGCTACTCATGCCCAAGACCGCGATCATTCTCGCCGCAGGCGAGGGAACGCGCATGAAGTCCCGTCACCCCAAGGTAATGCACAAGCTCCTCGATCGTCCGCTCGTCTCGTGGGTCACGCGCGCCGCGCGCGAGGCCGGGGTCGAGCGCATCGTCGTGGTCGTGGGACACGGTGCCGATGAGGTGCGGGCTCATCTTGCCAACGAGAAGGACGTCGAGTGCGTGGAGCAGACGGAGCGCCTGGGCACCGGGCACGCCGTTCGCGTGGCGCTCGAGGCGACCGGCATCAACGAGGGGGCGCTGCTCGTCCTCAACGGCGACGGCCCGCTCGTGGAGCCCGAGACCCTGCGCCGCCTGATCGCCCCCGTCGAGGCGGGCGAGGCCGCCGGCGGCATCCTCACGTGGACGCCCGAGGACCCCTTCGGCTACGGCCGCCTTGAGTTTGACGCTGAGGGCTCCGTCACGCGCATCATCGAGCAGAAGGACTGCACGCCCGAGCAGGCGGCAACGCTTACCTCCTGCAACCCCGGCTTCTACGCCTTTGACGGCGCGCTTCTCGCCGCGCACATCGGCGAGCTCTCTACCGAGAACGTCCAGCACGAGTACTACCTCACGGACATGGTCTCCATCCTGCGCGGGCACGGGCACCGCGTGGCCGCCGTGGCCACCGAGGACGCCGACGAGCTTCTCGGCGTCAACAGCCGCGCGCAGCTCGCCGAGCTGAACGCCATCGCGCGCGACCGCATCAACGCCCGCCTCATGGCCGAGGGCGTCACGATGCTCGACCCCAAGACCACCTGGGTCGGCCCCGACGTCACCGTTGGGCGCGACACCGTCCTTCTCCCCATGACGATGCTCTGGGGCAAGACGAGCGTGGGCGAGGAGTGCGTGCTCGGCCCCAACACGCGCCTCACCAACTGCACCGTTGCCAACGACGTCTCCCTCGAGGAGACCGTGGGCGTGGACGTGACCATCGACGAGGGCGTCACCTGCGGGCCGCGCGCCTACCTGCGCGGCGGCGCGCACGTGCTTGCCGGGGCCCACGTGGGCACGCACGTGGAGATCAAGAACTCCGTCATCGGCAAGGGCTCCAAGGTGCCGCACCTCTCCTACATCGGCGACTGCACCATGGGCGCCGGCGTCAACATCGGTGGCGGCTCCATCACCTGCAACTACGACGGCGTGCACAAGAGCCGCACCGTCATCGGCGACAACGTCTTCGTGGGCTCCGACACCATGATGGTCGCGCCCGTGACGATCGGCGACGGCGCGCTTGTGGGCGCCAGCTCCTGCGTCACCAAGGACGTCCCTGCCGACGCGCTCTACCTCGAGCGCGCCGAGCAGCGCATCGTTGAGGGATATGCTTCCAAGAGACTCCAGCGACTGAAGAGAGAGGCCTAGATGTACGAGAACCTGAGCAAGCCCATGCCCCTGCAGAAGGAGATCAAGCTCTACACCGGCACCGGCAACCCCGAGCTTTCCCAGAAGATCGCCAACATCCTGCACCTCGAGCTGCAGGGTCTCAAGATCGAGAAGTTCGCCAACGGAGAGATCTACGCCCGCTTTGACGAGTCCGTCCGCGGCGACGACGTGTTCTTCATCCAGTCGCTCTCGGGCCTCAACGTGAACGACCTGCTCATGGAGACGCTCGTCGTGGCCGACGCCGCCAAGCGCGCCTCGGTCTCCAAGTTCACCGCCGTTCTCCCCCACTACTGCTACGCCCGCCAGGACCGCAAGGCCGCCGCGCGCGAGCCCATCACCGCCCGCCTCGTGGCCAACCTCCTCGAGGCCGCCGGCGTTGACCAGGTCATTACCGTCGACCTGCACCAGGGCCAGATCCAGGGCTTCTTTGACATCCCCGTGACGCACCTCACGGCACTCTACCTCATCGGCGACTACTTCAAGCAGAAGGACTTTGACTGGGAGAACACCGTCGTCGTCTCCCCCGACATGGGCCGCGCGAAGGTTGCCAAGCGCCTCGCCGACTACCTGGGTTGCGAGTTTGCCATCGCGCACAAGAGCCGCCCCAAGCACAACGCGTCCGAGGTCATGGGCATCATCGGCAACATCGAGGGCAAGACCTGCATCGTCAACGACGACATGATCGACACCGCGGGCACCCTCTGCAACTCCGTCAAGAAGCTCAAGGAGATGGGCGCCGGCGACATCTACGTCTCCGCCACCCACGGCATCTTCTCCGGCCCCGCCATCGAGCGCCTGCAGGAGGCCCCGCTCGAGGAGTGCGTCGTCACCGACATCATCCCGTGCGACGCCACCGACAAGCCCGGCTCCAAGATTAAGAGCGTCTCGGTTGCCAACGAGCTTGCCGAGGCCATCAACAGCGTCTACATGCGCCGTTCCGTCTCCGAGATCTTTGGCGGCCAGGGCGCCGAGATCTAATCGCTCATACATCGCACGAGTTGCGGGGTCGCTTCGGCGGCCCCGCTTTCCGTAAGGAGCACCATGCCCGCACCAGCCAAGCCCGCCACCATCAAAATCGTCTGCGGCCTGGGCAACCCCGACGCCGAGTACGCCCGCACCCGCCACAACGCCGGCTTCGCCACGATCGACGCCGTGGCGGCGCGCCGCGGCGTGCGCTACTGGAAGTCCGAGGCAGGCGCCCAGGTGGCGTCGATCACGGTTGCCGACAAGAACGGCGAGAAGCGCGAGGTTCTTCTCGCCAAGCCGATGAGCTACATGAACACCTCGGGCGGCCCGCTCTCCAAGCTGGCCCGCGCCCATCACGTGCGGCCCGAGGAGATCCTCGTGGTCCACGACGAGGTGGACCTTGCTGCCGACGAGGTGCGCCTCAAGCTGGGCGGCGGGCTCAACGCGCACAACGGCCTGCGCTCCATCGCGGACAAGCTGGGGAGCCGCAACTTTGCCCGCGTGCAGTTTGGCATCGGTCGCCCGCCCGGACGCATGCCGGTTGCCGACTACGTGCTCCGCGAGCTCAAGGGCAACTTCCTCGAGGACTTTGAGCTCACCGTCGAGCGTGCCGCTGACCTCGTGGAGCAAACGCTGTAAGGCGTGACAGTGGGGTCGGAGGCGTGACAGTGGGGTCGGAGGCTTTTGTCACACGTGCCCTGTGTGACAAAAGCCTCCGACCCCACTGTCACGCCTCCGACCCCACTGTCACGCCTCCGACGCCCGGCTCGCCGCCCACCGGTCTTCTCGCCCGCCCATGAAGGATTGCGCCAACGCTGGGGTACAATGAGGGGTGTTGGAAAGGCCCAGTTTGGGGCCACCAAATGAGGGAATGCAGGAGAGGAGTTCGGTTAATGTACAAGATCCTCGAAAAGACGCAGTTCTCGGAGAAGGTGTTCAAGT
>CALULC010000065.1 GCA_944321385.1 uncultured Atopobiaceae bacterium | reverse complement strand
TTCTCCTACGAGGCCCTGCGCAGCCGCCTCACGCAGGGGCGCTTTGCGAGCGCGGGCCTCGCGGACATGCTCGCGCCGGTCATCCACCTGGAGCCGCTCACCTATGAGGAGCTTCTCGTCCTCATCGAGAAGCTCGCTGACATCCACGCCGGCTACTTTGGCTACGAGCGCACGCTCACGGAGGAGCAGCTCGTTGCGTTTCTCAAGGTGGAGTTTGGTCGCGTGGGAGCGGACACCCATCTCACGCCGCGCGAGGTCATCCGCGACTTCATCGAGCTTCTCGACATCGTGTGTCAGAACCCGGGGGCAGATATTGACGCGCTGCTCAAGACGGACGCGTTCTCCGGCGCCGTCTCAGCGCCCGCCGTTGCCGCCGGCGCCCAGGACGTGGACGCTGCCTACGCCGAGTTCACGATCTAGGCGAGAAGCACCTCTGGATTCACTCTCAAGCCGCCCGTTGTTGTGGTCGCCCTTGGGCAGCCCGCACTAATCCTGACGAAGCGCGAGCACCTTGCACATGTCTGACGAGCTGAGCGCCGCTACGGGACAGTGCCGCAGAAGCGCCCCGTCATTGGTCACGAGGTAGTCGACCTTGCCTCGCATCGCCGCGGCTATGACGAGGTCGTCCTCAAAGTCTGCGTGCAGGGCACGCTGCTTGGAGGCAACCCACACGTCCGTGTGGTCGAGCGGCACGGCGCAGGCGATCTCCTGCATGTTGTTGACGCATCCCCATGCAGTTGCCGCCGCCGCACGAGCCGCAGACTCTGAGAGCACCCCCGTCGTTGCACGCTCGACGTTCTTGTACTCCGCCGCCGTCATATAGAAGATGTCCTTGATGGATGGAACGGCATATGCGAGCGTCTGATTCTGCTCGAGTGCGCATTCTATGAGCCGCCGAGCTTTCTCGTGGCCGCTTCTCCACGGGAGGTAGTAGTCAAGCCAGACGTTGGTATCCAAGAGCATCGAAAGCTGCGTGATCACGCGTCCAGCCCCCTCTCGTGCAGGCGCTCGAGCAGCGTCTGCTCCCTGAGCTCCTCGTAAGGGAGCCCCTCAAACCCCTCGGGGACCGTAATACCGCGCGCTGCCAGCGACTGCGACACGATTGCTGCCCCTTCCCGCGCCAGCGCGAGCTTGCGGTCTCGCTCGTCGCGCTCGTCCGGGGTAAGCTCGCTCCTTGACTCGGCAACGAGCTCCCTGATCTTCTCGGGACGGTCCGCCAGATTGGCAAAGCGCTGCCACAGGGCTCGTATCGCCTTGGTGGGCGTGAACCCAGCATTTGCGAGGGCGGCGTCGCCGGCAGTCTTGAGACTGGCGTCTATACGTGCGTTTATCTGGGCAAGCGAGGCATCCATGTCGTTCCTTTCCGATGTAAAGCAGATGCTAGCATACTTGTCTAGCATTGGATAGGTAATTCTCTTGCAATCAGAAACATTTGTTCGTATACTGGATGCCACAGAGAGGGGATCACCATGGGCGTCTTTGACCGATACGCGCCGTTCGTGCAGGACTTCATCTACACGCACGAATGGGAGAACCTGCGCGGCGTGCAGGTAGCCGCCGGCGAGGCGATCTTCGACACAGACGACCACGTGCTGCTGTGCGCCTCAACGGCCTCCGGCAAGACCGAGGCGGCCTTCTTCCCCATCCTGACCGAGTTCTGGGAGAACCCGCCCGCCTCCGTGGGCGCCCTCTACATTGGCCCCACCAAGGCGCTGATCAACGACCAGTTCTATCGCCTCACTGACCTCTGCGAGGAGGCGGGGATCAACATCTGGCACTGGCACGGGGACGTCTCTGCCTCGCACAAGGCGCGGCTCGTGAAGCGGCCGTCCGGCATCCTGCAGATCACGCCGGAGTCTCTCGAGGCGCTACTCATGCGCCGCCATGCCGTGGTGTCCAAGCTCTTCTGCGACCTGCGCTACGTTGTGATCGACGAGGTCCACTCGCTGCTGCGCCAGGACCGCGGTGGCCAGTGCCTCTGCCTCATCGAGCGCCTGGCGAGAATAGCGGGCGTGCAGCCACGGCGCATCGGACTCTCTGCCACCATCGGCGACCCCGAGGCCGTGGGCGCGTTCCTTGCCGCCGGCACCGGCCGTAACACGGTTGTCCCCCGCATCGAGGAGCCCCCGCGCACCTGGCGTCTCTCGATGGAGCACTTCTACCAGAGCGGCTCGCAGGCAGACGAATCCGAGATTCAGACGGCGGGCGGAAGCGTCGAGGCAGACGTTCTGTCTGTAGAGTCATCGGAGGCGAGAGCACTATCCCCGTGCTCAAACAGCTTCGACGCAAAGGCTGCGCCTGCAGAACTGAGCACGGCGATAAGCCCCGGCCCTCCCGAGGCTCCCACGGACCTGGCGCCCGCGAACGCTGACCCTGGAATCGGGTACATCTTCGAGCACACGCGCGGACATAAGTGCCTGATCTTCTCGAACTCGCGCGAGGAGGCGGAGGAGGTCTGCACGACCCTGCGCGCCTACTGCGAGTTCAACGGGGAGCCGGATCGCTTCCTCATCCATCATGGCAACCTCTCGGCCGCCATCCGAGAGAGCGCCGAGGAGCAGATGCGCGACGACGCCTCGGACCTCTCGATCGTGGCAACCGCAACGCTCGAGCTGGGCATAGACGTGGGTCGCCTCGAGCGGGCGTTCCAGATTGACGCCCCGTTCACCGTCTCCGGGTTCCTGCAGCGCATGGGGCGCACGGGCAGGCGCGAGGCACCTCCTGAGATGTGGTTCGTCATGCGCGAGGAGCAGCCGGAAGCCCGCACGCTGCTGCCGGAGACCATCCCCTGGAAGCTGCTGCAGGGCATCGCGCTCGTCCAGCTCTACCGAGAGGAGCGCTGGGTGGAGCCGCCCAACCTCAACCGCCTGCCCTACAGCCTGCTCTGCCACCAGACGCTCGCCACGCTCGCCGGAGAGGGGGAGCTCTCCCCCGCCCAGCTCGCAAGCCGCGTGCTCACGCTCACGTACTTCCATCGCGTGACGGCGGACGACTTCCGCGTCCTTCTCTGCCACCTGCTCGAGCACGACTATATCGAGCAGACCGAGGGCGGCGGCCTCATCGTGGGCCTTGCGGGCGAGCGCATCACGAGCTCCTACAAGTTCTTTGCCGTCTTTCAGGAGAACGTGGAGTACACCGTGCGCTCGGGCTCCGAGGAGATCGGAACTCTCTGCGCCCCACCCCCGCCCGGGGAGAAGGTGGCCATTGCGGGGCACGTCTGGATCGTGGACGAGGTGGACCACGAGCGGCACCTGCTCTACGTCACGCAGGTCAAGGGCAAGGTCCCGGCGTACTTTGGGGACGTGGCGGGAGACATCAACACGCACATCCTGGAACGCATGCGTCGTGTGCTGGAGGAGAGCGCACCCTACCCCTACCTGCGCGAACACGCCCGCGCGCGGCTGCGCGAGGCTCGTCGCGTGGCACACAACTCCCAGCTTACGGCAGGTCCTCTCGTCTGCCTTGGCGAGAACGACAAGGAGCAGACGATGTGGTGCCTGCTGCCGTGGCTCGGCACCTACGCGTTTCTCGCCCTGGAGCGTCTGATCAAGATCAAATGCGCCGCGGAGCTGGGCATCAAGGGTGTCAACTCGTCGCGCCCCTACTTCATGACGTTTGTGATGGCGGCCGACGAGCAGACGTTCTTCTCGGTGGTAAAGGACGCGGCGGAGCGGCTCGAAGACCCGATGGAGCTCCTCTACCCAGCCGAGATCCCGTATTTCGAGAAGTACGACGAGCTGGTGCCCACAGAGCTCGTGCGCAAGGGCTTTGCCGAGGGCGTGCTCGACGTTGAGGGCATGCGCGAGCGCGTGGCGCAGTGGTAGGGCATAACAGTTGCCAGTTGAGCCGATGATATGATGGTCAGAGAAGGAAGTGGAGGCCGTGCCCACGCTGTCACATTCGCAAAAGCGCTATGAGCTCAGGCTTCAGGACGAGGCTCTTCTCGTCTTCACGGCAGCTCGGGACACCTTTGGAACGGTCTCTGTCTCCGTGGATGAGGTTGTCACCACAAATCTCCGCCTGCTCCCTCTCCCCCTCTGGCCTGATTCCAGGTCGGGCGAGCGCCTGCTCTCTTGGCTCGAGACCCGTGTCATTCCCAAGAACCGGAGGTTCGTGGACCAGATTCTTGCCCAGGCAGTGGTAACGGACGACAGCACCTTTGGCATTCTCGACGTCTGTCTTGGCCTCTCCGTCAACGATGCATATTGGGTCGTGCCCCATGGCTTTGAAGGCACCTGGGCAGACTACAACCTCTTTGAGAACGACCTCGACGAGGTGCTGGCGCTTGTCGCCTATACGGGTTACACCACAAGCCAGATGCATAATGCGGGGCTCTCGGGCGAATGGACGACCGACGGTCAGTTTCCTAAGGCGTGGCGCCGCGTGGACGGAGAGCTTTGCCTCTACAAAGGAGGCACCGAGGGCTTTGCGAACTCCGGCATGGAGCCCTACTCCGAGTTCTTTGCGGCGCAGGCTGCAGAGGCCTTTGCGTACCACACGTTAGCTATGACCTCGAGGAATGGAAGGGTCGTCTGGCCTCGGTCTGCCCGCTCATGCACGATGCCTCGACAGCGTACGTCCCCTTCTGGACCGCCGCCCAGCAGTCACTCTTCCCGGCAGCGCTTGAGGCGGCGCGGCGCATCTCGGAAGGCGCCTTCGATACCCTGCGAACCATGTACGTCTTTGATGCGCTCGTCTGCAACACGGATCGTCATGCCAACAACTTCGGCTTTCTCCGGAGCAACCTGACGGGCGAGCTTCTGGGCATGGCGCCGCTCTTCGATCACAACCTAGCACTTTTCCCCAGCGACATGGAGCAGGACTACCCCTCGTGGCCCCGCCAGGGATCGGTCAGGCGTCCGGCGGGCAGCAATCTCACCTTTGACAGCGTGGCTCGTCTCGTCATGTCGGAGAAGCACCGCGAGGCCCTACGAGGGATGATCGACTTTCACTTCTCCAACCACCCCGTCTATTCCGTCCCCGAGAAGCGCCTTGAAGCTCTAAATCGCTACGTGTCCCAACGCGTCCGCCAGTTGCTGGAAATCGATCCGGTAGACGAGAGGGATCTGGTAGCCGAGCTTCGCGGCGTCCTGCCGGATGACGCCGTTATTCCCGCTTGCTGTGGCTAGGCTCGAACCAAACTGATACGAGGGGCCTATCCTTCTGTATCCTCCTGCGGAGATCCCCTATTTCGAGAAGTACGAAGAGCTGGTGGCCACAGAACTCGTGCCAAGGGCTTTGCTGAGGGTGCGCTCGACGTGGCGGGCATGCGCGAGTGTGTGGGTGTCCGCGACGGTTATGCGCACTCGCGACGGTTATGCGCAATCGCGACGGTTATGCGCAGTCGGCTAATTTGTAAAGCAGCAGGTAGATGGCATAGGCGAGAAGAACGTGGGGTCGCAGCGTGTACATAACCGTCGCGATTGCGCATAACCGTCCGCCAGAAAAGGGCCCGAGCCGCGGGGGTGACGGCTCGGGCCCAAATGATACGAAGGGACTGTCTCTTTGTATCAGTGGATGCTCCAGGCGTGGTGGTCGGTGTGGAGGAGCTCCTCGGCAAGCTCGGAGTTGGGCTCGCCCAGGAAGTCCTTGTAGATCGCCACGATGGCCGGGTTCTCGTAGGAGTTGCGCAGCTTTGCCCTGCGGTCGAGGCCCCAGAGGACGTCACCGCGGACGCCCGCCAGCTCCTCGCCGTCGTGGATGGGCTGGCCGCCGCCGCCCGCGCAGCCGCCGGGGCAGGCCATGACCTCAACAAAGTCGTACTCCACAGCGCCCTCGGCGATGGCATCGAGAAGGAACGCGGTGTTGGCAAGGCCATGGACCACGGCCACGCGCACCGGCGTGCCCGCAAGGTCAAACGTGGCCTCCTTCCAGCCGTCGAGACCGCGAATCTCGGAGAAGGCGTCGGGACGCGGGGTCTCGCCGGTCACCACGTGATAGGCGGTACGCAGCGCAGCCTCCATGACGCCGCCGGTGGCGCCGAAGATGACGCCCGCGCCGGTGGCCGTGCCGAGCGGCTGGTCGAACTCCTCCTCGGGCAGCGTGGTGGCGTCAATGTGCTCGGCGCGGATCATGCGGTCCACCTCGCGCGTGGTGAGCGAGACGTCAACGTCCGGGTCGCCACAGGCGTCATTCATGACGGGGATGGCGACCTCGTGCTTCTTGGCCGTGCACGGCATGATCTCCACGCAGAAGATCTTGTGCGGGTCGATGCCCTTGAGCTCGGCGAAGTAGCTCTTGGCCACGGCGCCGAACATCTGGCCCGGGGACTTGGCCGTGGAGAGCTGGTCGGTGAGCTCGGGGCGAACCGCCTTGACGTAGCGCACCCAGCCCGGGCAGCAGGAGGTGAACATCGGGAACTTGTTCTCCTCGCGGTGCGCGAGCTTGTGCAGGAGCTCGGTGCCCTCCTCCATGATGGTGAGGTCGGCCGAGAAGTCCGTGTCAAAGACGTAGTCCACGCCCATTTGGCGCAGCGCAGCAACGAGGCGGCCGACGGTGGCCTCCTCGCGCGGGAGGCCCAGGCTCTCGCCCCAGGCCGCGCGCACGGCCGGCGCGATCTGGACCACGACGACCTTCTCCGGGTCGGCGAGGGCGTGGAAGACCTTCTGCGTGTCGTCGCGCTCGCGCAGCGCACCCGTCGGGCAGTGCGTGATGCACTGGCCGCAGAGGGTGCAGTCGGACTCCTGGATGGTCATGCCGCCGCGGACGTTCACGCTCGTGTGCGTGGCGCGGTTGGCGAGGTCCCAGACGCCGAGGCCCTGGATCTTCTCGCACACCTGGATGCAGCGCAGGCAGTTGATGCACTTGTCGTTGTTGCGGATGAGCGGGAAGCTCTTGTCCCACGGGTCGTGCATGAGGCGCTTCTCGTAGGGCAGCTCGGTGATGCCGAGGTCGGCCGCGAGCGACTGCAGGGTGCAGTTGCCGGAGCGCACGCAGCTCGTGCACTCGGAGTCGTGCGTGGCCAGCAGGAGCTCCATGTTCATACGGCGGGCGGCGCGGACCTTGGGGCTGTTGGTGCGCACGACCATGCCGTCGAGCACGGTGTTGTTGCACGCGGCGACGAGCTGGTCTATGCCCTCGATCTCAACCACGCAGACGCGGCAGGCGCCGATCTCGTTGAGGTCCTTGAGGTAGCAGAGCGTGGGGATCTTGATGCCCACGGTGGCGGCGGCGTCGAGAATGGACGTGCCCTCGGCCACGCTCACGGCGCGGCCGTCGATGGTGAGGTTTACCACTGCTCGATCCTCCCCCCGCGGAACGCGCCAAAGCCGAAGTGGTCGCAGCGCAGGCAGCGGGAAGCCTCCTGGCGCGCCTCCTCATCGGTGAGGCCGTTCTCGACGATGTCGAAGTCGTTGATGCGCTCGGCAGCCTCGCGCTCGCGCATCTCGCAGCGTGCGCAGGAGATCTTGCCCTTGAACTGCACGGGAGGCAGCTCAACGTCGAGCTCGATCTGGTGGTTGTAGCCGAGGTAGTTGTCGATGTTGCCGGCAGCGACCTTGCCCGCGTTGATGGCGCGGATGACGGTGGCCGGGCCGCTCTGGCAGTCGCCGCCGGAGAAGAGGCCGTCCTGGCCGGGCACGGCGCCGTCAGAGTCGGTGACGATGCGGCCCCACTTGCAGGGCACGCCCTGCTCCTCAAAGGTCGCGGAGTCGATGTCCTGTCCGATGGCCACGATCACGCGATCGCACGGGACCACGATGTCGCCGCCCTCTGCCGCGCGCGGCGCGGGGCGCCCGCGCTTGAGGCCGCCGATGATCTGCGGCTCGACCTTGAGGCCGATGACGTGGTTGTTCTCGTCGACGACGACCTCCTTGGGGGCGTTGAGGTCCATGACCTCGCAGCCCTCGGCCTCGGCGCCGGCGATCTCCTCGTCCTGGGCCGTCATGTCTGCCACGCGGCGACGATACGCGATGATGACCTTCTTGGCACCCAGGCGCACGGAGGTGCGGGCCACGTCCATGGCCACGTTGCCGCCGCCGACGACGGTGACCGTGAGGTCCTTGAAGTCGGGCGGGTTGTTGTCTCCCATGTCGCGCAGGAGCTTGACCGCGGACATGACGCCCTCGGCGTTCTCGCCCGGAAGGCCGAGCTTCTTGTCTGCGTGGGCACCGATGGCCAGGTAGACAGCGTCAAACTCCTCGCGCAGGCGGTTCATCTCCTCGCCGTCCACGCTGTGGTTGAGTTCGACGTCGATGCCGCAGTCGAGGATCCACTGGATCTCGGAGTCAAGCTGCTCGCGCGGCAGGCGGTAGTTGGGGATGCCGTAGCGCAGCATGCCGCCGAGGTGCGCGCGCTGCTCGAAGATCTTGACCTTGTGGCCCATGAGGGTCAGGTAGTAGGCGCAGGA
>CALULC010000064.1 GCA_944321385.1 uncultured Atopobiaceae bacterium | reverse complement strand
CATGGTGTCGAAGAGGTTCTCGAGCGTGACGTGCTTCACGCGGTTCTGCTCCTCGATGCGGGCCTTGAGGGCGCGCTCGTCGGCGAGCTGGCGGGCGTCGCGCTCGTCATGGAAGACGCGGAACTCGTCGCCGGCCATCGGCACGCTCTGGAGGCCAAGGATCTCCACGGCGTCGGAGGGGCCGGCCTCGGTGACGGCGTTGCCCTTGGGGTCGAGCATCGCGCGGACGCGACCGTAGGCCATGCCGGCCACGAGCGGGTCGCCGATGCGCAGGGTACCGCGGGTGACGAGCACCGTGGCAACGGAGCCGCGGCCGCGGTCGAGCTTGGCCTCGAGGACGTTGCCGGAGGCAAAGGTGTCGGGGTTGGCCTTGAGCTCGAGGACGTCGGCCTGGAGGATGACGGTCTCGAGAAGCTCGTCGATGCCGATCTTCTTCTTGGCGGAGATATTGACGAACATGTTCTGTCCGCCCCACTCCTCCGGGATGATGCCGTACTCGGTGAGCTCCTGGCGCACCTTGTCGGGGTTGGCGCCGGGCTTGTCGATCTTGTTGACGGCCACGATGATGGGCACGCCGGCGGCCTTGGCGTGGTTGATCGACTCGATGGTCTGGGGCATGACGCCGTCGTCGGCGGCAACGATCAGGATGACGATGTCGGTCACCTTGGCGCCGCGGGCACGCATTGCCGTGAAGGTCTCGTGGCCCGGGGTGTCGATGAAGGTGATCAAGCGGTCGTTGATCGTGACCTGCGAGGCGCCGATGGCCTGCGTGATGCCGCCGGCCTCGCCCTCGGCCACGCCCGTGTGGCGGATGGCGTCGAGAAGCGACGTCTTGCCATGGTCGACGTGGCCCATGACGGTGACCACCGGCGGGCGGGGCTTGAGGTCCTTGGGGTCGTCGTAGAACGTGAAGGAGTTCTCCTCCTCCTTGGTCATGACCTTGACGTCGCGCCCGAGGTCGTCCGCGACGAGCTCGATGAGCTCGTCAGACATGGACTCGGTGAGCGTGAGCGGCGTGCCCAACAGGAACAGGCGCTTGATGATGTCGTTGGCGGAGACGCCGAGAAGCTCGGCGAGCTCCTGGACCGTGGACCCCTGCGGCACCTTGACGGTGTCGAGCTGGGAGAGGTCCTGGTCGTTGGCGAGCGCCTCCTCGATGCGCTGCTCCTTCGCGGCCTCCTCGGCCTGCTTCTGGCGGCGCTCCTTGCGGCGCTTGCGGCGGCCGGTGGACTCGCGGGACGCCTCCTCGACGGCCACGCGGGCCTCCTCGAGGACGCGGCTCCTGTTGTAGGCCTCGGCCTCACGGGCCATGCGGCTGTAGCGATCCTCGCCGTCACCCTCGTCGCGACGGCCCTTCTTGCCGCGGCGCCTGCCGCCGCCGTCGGACGCGCCGGAGGGGGCGTCCTGGACCGAGGCGGGGGCGGGACGGCTCTCGGAGCGGCGCGCCTCGCCGCGGTGCTGGCCCCTGCCCTGGCCGGCGGCCTTCTTCTGGGCGGCCTCCTCGGCCTGCTGCTTGAGGATCTCCTCCTGCTGGGCGATCTGGTCGAGCAGGGACGTGAAGGACGGGACGCTCTTGGGGGCGTTGTCGCGAACGCGGTTCCTCTCGGCCTCCTCGGCGGCCTTGCGCTCGGCCTCCAGGCGCTCCTGCTCGGCGCGCTTGCGCTCGGCCTCGGCGGCGGCGCGGCGGCGCTCCTCCTCGGCGCGCTCCTGCTCGCGACGCCTCTCGGCCTCGAGGCGCTCCGCCTCGGCCTTCTCGGCGGCGATGCGGGCCTCCTCGGCCTTGGCCTCCTCCTCGGCTCGCTTCTGCGCCTCGATCTCAGCGGCGTGAGCCTCGAGGATGGGCTTGAGCTTCTTGCGAACGATGGAGACATAGGCGTCATCGAGCGTCGAGGACGCAGACTTGACGGGGAGCTTGAGCGCACGGAGGTGCTCGAGCATCTCCTTGCTGGTGATTCCGTATTCCTTAGCGAGGTCGTGTACACGCGTCTTTGCCATGTGACCTACCTTCCGTAGTTCGTGGTGGACTCCGTCTGGGGCCGATGCCCTAGATGAGGGAGTCGGGGTCGGAGGAGACCTCGGCGCTGATCATCTGCTCGTGAACGCCGCAGTAGCGAGAGCCGGGGCGAGCCATGTTGCGACACTGGACACCGCTGGGGCTCACGTACTCGCAGCGATGGGCCTCGCCGTCGTCCTCGTGATCCTCCTCAACGGTGACGCGAGGCAGGTCACGAAGAACCTCGGCGGCAAGTCGCTCGTTCTTGATGTCGATGTGCAGCCCGGTGAGGCGGGCGGCAAGACGGGCGTTCTGGCCCTCCTTGCCGATGGCGAGCGAGAGCTGGTCGTCGGGGACGATCACGGTGGCGTAGCCGGTCTCGGGGTCGATCACCACGCGGGAGACGCGCGCCGGCGAGAGAGCGGCCGCGACGCAGCGGGCGGGATCGTCGCTCCAGGGCACCACGTCGACGCGCTCGCCGCGCAGCTCGGAGACAACGGTGCGCACGCGGCTGCCCTTGGGGCCAACGCAGGCGCCAACCGGATCGAGGCGGTCGTCGTTGGAGGAGACGGCCACCTTGGAGCGCACGCCCGGCTCTCGGGCGATGCTGCGGATCTCGACGACGCCGTCATAGACCTCGGGAACCTCGAGCTCGAAAAGGCGACGGAGCAGGTCGGGGTGGGTGCGGGAGACCACGATGGGCGGGCGCTGGCGCTCGCCGCGAACCACGGGCTGCGTGGAGTTGGGGTCGCGGACATCGATGATGATGGCGCGGATGCGCTGGTTGTGGACGTAGCGCTCGCCGGCGGGACGCTCGTTTCGCTCCTCGGGATAGCGACGACGGTCGAAGTGCGGAAGCTCGGCCTCGACTCCCTCGCGGATCTTGATGATCGTGAAGTCGGGCGTGGTCTGGAGAACCGTGCCGGTGATGATGTCTCCCACGCGCTGGGAGAACTCCTCGTAGATCTGGACGCGGGCGGCGTTGCGCACGATGGCGCGAATCTCGGCCTTGGCGTGCTGGGCGGCGATTCGGGAGGTGTCTGCCGGAGTGACGTCGACCTCGTCGAACTCGCTGTACTCACCGGTCTCGGGATCCTCCTCGCCGCGCGGGACGAGCTCGTAGACGTAGACCCTGCCGGTCGCGCGGTCGATCGTGACGCGAGCGCCAAAGGGAAGGTGGAGCACGTCGGCGTAGCTCTTGGCGAGCGACTGCTCGAGACGGGTGATGAGATCGAGCTGATCGATGTGCTTCTCCTCGCAGAGCTGCTCGAGAGCTGCCATCATCTCAGAAGCCATGTTCGTTCCTTTCGTCTATTCGTAGCGGAGCCCCTAGGCGGGGAACTCCGGCTTGATCGTGCACTTTCTGATCTCGCCGTACGGGAGCTCCACGCGCTCGCCGTCAACCTCGAGCGCCACCGCCTCGCCCTCGATGCCGAGGAGCTTCCCGGTGTAGCGACGTCTCCCCTCCCCGGGCGCGAGCGAGAGCTGGACGGTCTCTCCGGCAAAGCGCTCGAAGTCGCGCCGCTTGCGCAGGGGGCGCGCCATGCCGGGACTGGACACCTCGAGCGTGAAGCTCGAGGGGATGGGGTCAAGCTCGTCAAGGGCGGCAGAGATCCACTCGGTCTCCTCCGTAACCTCGTCGAGCGTGATGATGGGCGCGGACTCGTCGGCATGGTCGATGCGAACCCGCACGCAGGGCGCCTTGGTCGCGCCAACGACCTCCACGTCAACGACGTCGATGCCGCGCTCTGCCGCCATGGGCTCCAGAGCCTCGATGATCTGCTGCTCGATGCCGGACTTTGGCATGCTCCCCTCCCGTCTTCATACAGAAAGGAAGCGGGGTGAGAAGTTCCACCCCACTTCCTACGGTTACAGCTTCGAATACGCAGCTAGTTTACGGTTTTTCTCGCCCCGCGTCAAACGCCTCTTCACGAGAAGCCCACAAGGCGGGCCTCTCGGCCTCGTCAGTCCAAACTTTGGCTTTTGCGGCCGCAAAAGTCACGCGAGTTTTTCGATCAACTGGCAAAACGCTAAAGCTCGGCCGACTTTTGTGGCCGCAAAACCCAAAGAGGGGCTTAGAGCCCAATATTCGCGAACTGCGGCTGGACGATCCAGCTCCCCGAGCTGTTCACAAAACCCCAGAGGTTTCCGTCCGCGCTCTTCGCAGGAGCCAGCCGCCCCAGGGAATCCTCGCCAAACGCAGGCCCGTCAGAGAACTCCCCCATCTCGACGAAG
Source organism: uncultured Atopobiaceae bacterium (assembly GCA_944321385.1). Classification (GTDB taxonomy): domain Bacteria; phylum Actinomycetota; class Coriobacteriia; order Coriobacteriales; family Atopobiaceae; genus Thermophilibacter. The sequence goes on along the minus strand of CALULC010000064.1, from coordinate 4,343 downwards.
CGCGGCGTCGCCCCCGCGACCCAGGCCCCCGTCTCGTCGATGATGCCCCAGAGCCCCGTGCTCCGATCCTTCGCGGGGGCGACCTTCTCGGAGTAGCCCATGTCAGCGAAGGGGCAGCAGGAGGAGAACTGCTGCTCGATGACAAGGGTCCCCTCGGTGTCGATGTAGCCCCAGAGCTCCGTGACCGGGTCGGCTATGGCGCAGAGTCCCACCGAGAAGCCCTGCGGCCTTATCCCGGGGAGCTCGCCCGGAAGAACGCTCCCGCTCTCGTCGACGAGCTGCCAGGTGTGCACGCCCGTCGCGACCGCGGCCAGGCCGTCCGAGAAGAACGTGCAGCCGTAGTATGCGGGCTGAATGGCCCAGCTCCCATCTGCCCGTACGTATCCCCATGCGTCCCGCGCGACGTTGCCGTTCTCGTCAAGCTCCGGGGTCGAGGCGGCGGCGAGCCCCTCATGGAAGGAGCTCGCGTCGGCGAAGTCCGGCTCGATCGCCCACTCCCCGCTCGCGTCGACATACCCAAAGAGCCCCGACGCGTCCTTGGCGGCGGCAAGCCCCTCGGAGAAGCGCCCCGCAGCGACGAACTGGGGCTCGATGGCCCACGCGCCCGTCTCGTCCAGGTAGCCGAGCCCTCGCCCGCTGGGATCGAGCGCGCACGCGAGTCCCTCGCAGAAGGGCGAGGGCGCCTGGGAGAAGACGGGATCCACCCACCAGGAACCGTCCCTTCGGGCAAAGCCCCAGAGCTCGGAGTCCCCGCCCAGAGCAGGAAACGCCCCGTCGGCCTCGCCGTCGGCGACGATGTCCCTCGGAGCGTCTTCGCTGTTGGGATCGTCGGAAGGCCTCTCCCCGGCCGTGGCGTCAGGCTCGTCCGTTGTGCCAGGCTCGGGCGAGCCGGCGAGACCTCCCAGGAGCGTCGCGAGCCCCGCGCCCGCGCCGACGACCGCGAGCGCGCCCGCGCCGAGAAGGGCGGCGCGGCGCGTCACGACCGAGTGGCGCGAGGCGAGGCGAGGACTCGGGGCGCCTTCCGCATGCGCAGCATCAGGTATCGGCGATGGCCCGGCAGTGGCTTCCGTCAGCGGACCCAAATTCACGGCGCTGCCCTCTGGCGCACCCGAAGCGCTCACCGGCCCGGTCGTGAGCCCCGCCGTCTGTCTCATGGCGCGCGCCGGGGCGTCGGGGCTCAGTCTGGCGAGCCACGACACGAGACGGGCGCTCAGCTCAGAGACGCCAATTCGCTCGGACTGCTCCGCGCGGATCCCCGCCATGACGGCTTCGACGAACCCTTGGTCACGAGGCGAGCGGGCGAGCAGCGGATGAGGCGCCTCCCGCTCCTTCACGATGGAGAACTCGTCGTCGGGGACTCCCCGTTCCGCGAGCCTGTAGGGCGTATGGCCGGAATAGAGCTCATAGAGGACGCTGCAGAGCGCGTAGACGTCCACGCGCTGGTTGCGCCTGAGGACGCGCGCGCTGGGGATGTGGTTCGTGAGCATCTCGGGTGACGCATACTCCGGCGTGCCCCAGCGCCACTCGCCCGTGCGACGGGTGAAACCGGCATCCTGCCCCCGGCTCACGAGGGTCGAGCTGCCAAAGTCGATGAGGCACACGTCGAACGACCACTCGTGCATCTGCTCCAGAACCGGGCGACGGTCGGTCCTCAGCATGATGTTTCTCGGGGAAATGTCGCGATGGACGAGTGCCCTGTTGAGGCGTCCAGCGAGCTGCAGGGCGCCGAGCACCGCCACCCCGAGCGCCGCGACCGCAGAAGCCGGGACGCAGCGCTCACCACCGGGCCCGACCTCCGTTCTAAGGGCATCCCCAGCGGACTCGAGTGTCTCTCCCTCGACCCATTCCATGAGGATGGCGGGATCCCCCTCGACCGTTCCGCGACCGAAGACCTCCGGAAAGCACGGCAGGTTGGAGAGGTCGAGCTGGGTCCGGTACTCCTCGTCGAAGGCGTCCCGCGCGGAGCGTCCCAGCGTCGCGTCGTTCTCGAGCGTGCCCGCCTCCGTCATGGGTCGCAGCCGCTTCAGCGCAAAGAACTCCGTATCGCTGTTCATAACCTTGTAGACAAGAGCCGAGGCGCCCGCCCTGCGCGAGCCGGACTCCTTGACGAACAGCATCGTGTACTTCGCATAGGGGTCGCGCGCCGTTCCCCTCCCCTCGAGGGCAACCGGTCGCGCGGGCTCAAAGTTCTCGAGCCTCACGACACCCAAGTACGCGGGCTTGGCGTCCTCGGGCTTCTCGGCTCCCTCATACGCGTTGTCCACCTCGCACGCCCCCATCTTCCGCCCCGTTCTTCGAACTCCGCCCCTCACACCGTCACTCTGACCCAAGAAAGTCACGACCTGTTGCGCAAATCGCAGACTTCACGGGCGGAAGTCGGCGTGGCAACGGCACTGAAGTCGCCGCCTAGCCGGCGAATCCCCCAAAGACCCTGAAGCACGTGTGGGCGCCGAGGCAGATGAGATCGCCCGAGAATATCTCGTGGGGCTCCGGCCTCCAGTCCCGCGGTCGCTCGCGCGCGGGCGGCTCCACCACGCTCGCAGACTTGTCCGTCGAGATGATGATGGTCCCGTTGGTAGAGCCAAGGCCCTCGCAGTACCAGCGACCGTCCTCCCGCCAGATTCTCAGGTGAGGGGCCGAAACGTCGAGCTCAACCTCAGAGATGTCCGAGGGGCCGTCGGAGAACGCCCCGATCTCGGTTCCCGAGGGGTCGAGCTGATAGAACCTGCTGTCCCCCACACCGTTTCTCTCGCGAACGAGCGCCATGCTCGTGTCCTTGGGAGCGCTGGCCACAGGAGCGGGGCCGTCAACGTCCGTCTTGGTGTGGAAGTAGCCGGAGAGCTTGGCGCGAGCGAAGTCATCCACCAGCTTGAATGCCCGGTATGGGTGCCCGAGACACCCCGTGGCAACAAAGAGCATGACGAGGACGGACGCACGGTCCTTCTCGTTTGCGAGGGTCATGGTGGCCGCACGCTCTACCGCATTCGCGTAGAGCGTTCCCTTGCAGCCGTACGCGTCGAGCGCGTCGCGCATCTGCCCCACGACCTCCTCGCGGTAGTGACGGCAGATGCGCTCCCGTGCTCCCGCGTCACCGAGGTGGTCGATCATGCGACTGGTTATCGTGAGCGCTGCCGTAGAGAAGTCCGCAAAGTCACGCTCGCCGTATTTTCCGGGCTCTGCGTCGCAGACCTCGCGCGTCAGGAAGGAGGCGGTTGCGGCCGCGCGCTCCCTCAGGGACCTGCCGCCCGCACGGGGCCTATCGCTCAGGAGGATCTCCGCCGCAGACCCGATCTTTATGCCCCCAAACGACTTGAGGTCGTTGTACATGACCCTGCTGGGCGTCGCCTTGTCCATGGGTTCCTCCTACAACGCACAAACCTCCGACGATTCTATCGCACTCGCCTCATTCCCGAGTTAAGCCCAAACGACACAGACGGCCATACGCCGCCCCGCCGCACGAACTCTGACTTATGCACGAGCGCACAGTCCTTCTCGCCAAGCGACAAAAACGCGGCAAGGCTGTTACCTGCGCATATGTGAATTTGCATCAAGTAACAGCCCTCCTCGCTCATGCAAAAGTCCCCAGTTAGAAATCTCTCGGCAGCGCGTGAGGACCGAGACGCGCGAACCCCGCCGACCTTCCGGAGAGAAGTTTCGCGCAGCGCACTTCTCGCAGGAAGGTCGGCGGGGTTCGCCAATCGCATGAGGGTCTACACCGCCACTATGTTGACCAGGCGGCCCTTGATGACGATGACCTTCTTGATGTCCTTGCCGGCGAGCTGCTCGGCCACGGCGGCCTTGGCAGCCTCGGCAACCTCGTCGTCCGTAGCGTCGGCGGAAACCATGACGCGGCCGCGCACCTTGCCCTTGATCTGGACCGCGATCTCGATCTCGTCGGCCTTGGCGGCTTCGGCGTCAAACTCGGGCCAGGCGGCGTTGTAGACGGAACCCTCCTGGTGCAGGGCGCCATGCCAGAGCTCCTCGGCCCAGTGCGGGCAGATCGGCGCGAGCATGGTCACGATCGCGTGGGCCACGGCAAAGCAGAGCGCCGGGTCGCGCTGCTCGAGCGCCACGTCGTTCACGTACTTGGACGCCGCGTTGGTGATCTCCATGACGGCGGAGATGGCGGTGTTGAACTGGCCGCGGTCGAAGTCGGTGGTGCACTTGATGCCCATGCCGTTGAGCGTGCGCCACAGCTCCTTGCCCGCCGCGTCGAGGGCGCCCGCGTTCACGGCGCCGGAAGCCGCGCCCTGGCTGAGCAGCCAGACCACGCGCCACGCGCGCTTGATGAAGCGGTTGGCGCCGGCGACGGCCTCCTCGTCCCAGTTGAAGTCCTTCTCGGG
>CALULC010000063.1 GCA_944321385.1 uncultured Atopobiaceae bacterium | reverse complement strand
GGCGACGCCTTCGACCACTCCGCCGCCGAGGGCTTCATCGTCCTCCACGGCCTGCAGTCCAAGACCTGGTCCAAGGTTCAGGGCCCTGGCTCCGGCCTGCAGCCGGTGCACTAAGGCTCGGCGCCAGCACGTTTCACGAGAAGCGGCCGGCCGGGAGGTACTCCCGGTCGGCCGCTTCTGTGCCCCGACACCGTCGTTGCTGCCAAGCCCCGGAAATTAACGCGGTTTGGTTACCTGAAAAGACGATAATTTGCAAAGAAATGCCTGTTGACGCATTTCTTTCAGATAACCAAACCGCGTTAATTTCCGGGGAGGCAGCGGGCTTACCCTAATACGCGCCCAGGGAGGGTCCCGCGTGCCAGGGGTAGATTGACCAGATGAGCTGTTGCCGCCGCGCCGGACGGTCATTCGCCAGCGCCCGTCTTACCCTCGCCCCTACGTCACCGCTCGAGCCCACGAGATGCTCCGCAGCCAGGATCGCCTCAAGAACGACGGCGTCAAGGCCGGCGCGCTCGACGAGGTCCTCTGCTACGACGGGCAAGACGATGCGACCGTGAGCAAGGAGCTCGCGATTTCGGCGTATGTCATCGACATACTTCTCTCTCACCGCGGCAAGCATGGTGCCGAGCCCGCTCTCTCCGAGCGACGAGACGTCAGCGGAGCCAAGATCAAGATGGCCGTATCCGTCGTAGTTAAAACTGATGGGCAGGTCGTTGAGCGAAATGTCGGGAATTCTGACCGCGGCCGAGCTCCTGCTCCGAAGCTCGCGGGTAAAGGCCTCGTGCTCGTTGAGTGTCACATCGCTGATTCCGTATCCAAGGTCTTCCGCCTCTCGCACGAGCATGAGAGACACAATCGCCTCCATGGCTGACCAAGCATTGTCCCGAACGTTTCTCAGGGCGGCCCTCGCCGCGGCCAGTCCGCGTCGCCCGGGGCACCTGCCGAGGTACGACTCGATCTTCCTCACGCTCGTCACCGGCTCAATTCCGTGGGTGACCCCGCCGGTTCGCGGGTCAGCCGCGTCGCGCGCGTAGCTCCCGCACAGCTCGTATCCCACGAGCTCGAGCGCGGCTCGGTCCATGGCCTCGGAGAGCTCAAGAAACAGCAGCTCGGGACAAGGAATCGTGTATTCGCTCGTCACCCTGAGAAACGATCCGGGAGGAAGGTTCTCGTCGCACGTCCGAACGGAAAAGAATGATGCTCGCGGCTCCGCGGACACCTCCGGCACAATGACCTCGATCGGGTTGGACCTGCTTGGGGGCTCGCTCCTGCCGAGCTGAAGATACGGGACAATCCGCCTGCTCCAGCGCTTCTGGGGCCAAGGGTCGGCGTCCGGAATACCGCAGACCGTCCAATCGGGGTCCTCTTCTTCCGCTCGCAGCGACCTCAGCAGCGCGAGGGCAGAAAGCTTGTTAAGACAAATGTGCACTGAATATCCCTATACTTACCAGAGTTTACGTAGAAAATAAACTCTTAGAATGATTAATGCAATACGTAAATCGGAAGTTGTCGGCAAGGAGCCCTCCGAGGACGCACTGCCACCCCGGCGGCCTGGCCCCGCCGGCTTTGGTAAGCTGTACGGGTAAAACGCGAGGAAGGGAGCCATGATGGCGCTGTGGGGCGGCAGGTTCGAGAAGGGCGTGGACCAGTTCACGCAGGAGTTTGGAGCGAGCCTCGAGGTCGACAAGAACATGGCGGCCCACGACATCGCCGGCAGCCGGGCGCACGCCCGCATGCTCGCCGAGCAGGGCATCATCTCTGCCGAGGACCAGGCCGCGATCGACGCGGGCCTCGCCGACATCGCCAAGCAGATCGAGGAGGGCACCTTCGTCTGGGACGTCAACGACGAGGACGTCCACATGGCCGTAGAAGGCGCGCTCACGCGCAACATCGGTGCGGCCGGCGGGCGCCTGCACACCGGACGCTCCCGCAACGACCAGGTTGCCACGGACATCCGCCTGCTGGCCAAGGACCTCTGCGAGGAGCTCATGGTTGGCAATGTTGAGCTTCGCCGCGTCCTCGTTGGCGCGGCGGCGCAGAACCTCGACGTTGTGATGCCCGGCTACACTCACCTCCAGCACGCGCAGCCGGTGCTGCTCTCCCACCACCTGCTCGCCTACTTCTGGATGTTCGCGCGCGACTACGTGCGCCTCGCCGCCGCGCGCGACGCGGCAGACGCCAACCCGCTCGGCGCCGCCGCGCTCGCCGGCACCACCTACCCGCTCAACCGCGAGCGCACCACGGAGCTCCTGGGCTTCTCCCGCGCCATCCCCAACTCGCTCGACGCCGTCTCCGACCGCGACTACCTGCTCGACCTCGAGTATGCCTGCGCCGTGAGCATGATGCACCTCTCGCGCCTCTGCGAGGAGATTGTGCTCTGGAGCTCCACGGAGTTTGGCTTCATCACGCTCTCGGACGAGTACTCCACCGGCTCGTCGATCATGCCGCAGAAGAAGAACCCCGACTTCGCCGAGCTCACCCGCGGCAAGACCGGCCGCGTCTACGGCGACCTGATGGCGCTGCTCACCACCATGAAGTCGCTGCCGCTGGCGTACAACAAGGACCTCCAGGAGTGCAAGGAGGGTCCGCTCGACGCGGCGCGCACCCTCTCCGACTGCATGGAGATCGCCGCGGGCATGGTGGAGACCTGGACCGTCAACGCTGACGTCATGCTCGCCCAGGCGGGCACGGGCTTCTCGGCCGCCACGGACGTGGCCGACTACCTGGCCAAGAAGGGCATGCCCTTCCGCGAGGCGCACCGCGTGGTGGGCGAGCTCGTGCTCTACTGCGAGAAGCACGGCAAGGGCCTCGAGGACCTCACGGCCGAGGAGTTTGCCGCGGCGAGCCCGCTCTTTGAGGCGGACATCGCACAGGACCTTGACCCGGCCGGCATCGCTAACGCCCGCGTGACCTACGGCGGCACCGGCCACGATGCGGTTGTCGTGCAGCTTGGGGAGGCCCGCGCCACGCTCGAGAAGGACGAGGGCGCCCTGCGGTAGAATCGAGGGGTCAACCGCGCAACCGCCGAGGAGGCCCCGCATGATCGATCGCTATACCCGTCCTGAGATGGGCCACATCTTCTCCCTGGAGAACAAGTACCGCATCTGGCAGGAGATCGAGGTGCTGGCCTGCGAGGCGCACGCCGAGATGGGCAAGATCGGCATCACGAAGGAGGAGGCCGCCTGGATCCGCGAGCACGCGGACTTCAACAAGGACGAGGTCGACGCCATCGAGGCCGTGACCAACCACGACGTCATCGCCTTCCTCACCAACATGGGCGAGTACATCGACCGCGACGTCCCCGAGGGCGAGCCCAAGCCGTCCCGCTGGGTCCACTTTGGCATGACGTCCTCCGACCTCGGCGACACGGCCCTCTGCTACCAGCTCGTCCAGGCCACCGACATCCTGATCGAGGACTGCAAGAAGCTCGGCGAGATCTGCAAGCGCCGCGCCTTCGAGGAGCGCGACACCCTCTGCGTGGGCCGCACCCACGGCATCCACGCCGAGCCCATGACCTTTGGCATGAAGTTCGGCAGCTGGGCCTGGGAGCTCAAGCGCGACTACGACCGCCTCAAGGACGCCCGCGCCAACGTGGCCTTTGGCGCCATCTCCGGCGCGGTGGGCACCTACTCCTCCATCGACCCGTTCGTCGAGGAGTACGTCTGCGAGCACCTGGGACTGGTGCACGACCCGCTGTCCACGCAGGTCATCTCCCGCGACCACCACGCCTACCTCGCCGGCGTCCTGGCCACCACCGCCGCCACCTGCGAGCGCATCGCCACGGAGATCCGCAACCTCCAGAAGACCGACACCCTCGAGGCCGAGGAACCGTTCCGCAAGGGCCAGAAGGGCAGCTCGGCCATGCCGCACAAGCGCAACCCCATCACGGTGGAGAAGGTCTGCGGCCTCTCCCGCGTGGTGAAGGCCAACGCCCAGGTAGCCTTTGACAACGTGGCCCTCTGGCACGAGCGCGACATCAGCCACAGCTCCGCCGAGCGCGTGGCACAGGCGGACAGCTTCATCGCCCTCGACCACATGTTCCAGTGTCTCACGCGCATCGTGGACGGCCTCATCCTCTACCCGGCGCAGATGCTCGCCAACCTCAACAAGACGCGCGGCCTGATCTTCTCCTCCAAGGTCCTTCTCGCCCTCGTCGAGACGGGCATCACGCGCGAGCAGGCCTACGCCATCGTGCAGGAGAACGCCATGGCCACGTGGCGCGAGGTCCAGCAGTGCGCCGGCGGAACCACGTTCCGCGAGAAGCTCGAGGCAGACCCGCGCTGCACCGTTCCGGCCGCGGAGCTGGACCGCATCTTCGACCCGCGCGCCTTCCTCACCCGCGCCGGCGTCGTCTTTGACCGCCTGGAGTCCCTGAGCTTCGAATGATACGAAGGGACTGTCCCTTCGTATCATGAAAGGAGAAGAACGTGCACTTTGACTACACCCCGCGCGGCGTCTGCTCGCGCGCCATCCACATTGACCTTGCCGACGACGGCAAGACCATCGAGCAGGTCTCCTTTGAGGGCGGCTGCAACGGCAACCTCAAGGCCGTGAGCAAGCTCGTCAAGGGCCACTCGGTTGACGAGATCGTGGGCATCCTCGAGGGCAACACGTGCGGCCCGCGCCCAACGTCCTGCGCTGACCAGCTCGCCCGCGCACTCGTTGAGGCCTCCGAGAGCGCAACCGCCTAACATGCGCCTCCCTCGAATCACACGCAGGTCGTTCTTCAAGACGGCTGCCGCCGGCTCGGTGGTGGCAGCGGCGGCAGTGAGCGTTCTCTCGGGATGCACGCACTCCGACGACGAGTCGGCGTCCGACCCGGTCGTTGTTGGCGAGGACTCGGCGGAGGACGTCATCTCCTCCTTCACGGAAGCCGAGCTTCCCATCTCAGAGGAGGCCTCGTGGTCTCTCCCGCTCGGCAACGTCCTGCATCCGGCGGAGGGCCTGTGGGTGCCCGTTACCACGGCGGGCTCCTCTGCGACCCCGATGGTAAAGGGGTCGGCGCTGTCTCTTGCCACCGGCGAGCTCTTTGAGGTTGTCTCTGCGCCCGTTGGGCAGGGGACGACCGTGGTCATCTACGACGTGCGCTGCTCAGATGAGGTGTATGCGTGGGTGGAGCTCGATCTGTCAGACAGATCCTGGGTTCTCTATGCGGCTGCCTTCTCCGAGGGCGCTCTCTCGGGGAAGGCCTCGACGCTCTGGGAGGGAACCTCGGACTACGATCCCGCTCCCTTTGCGGTCTCGGGCGGCACGGTGATCTGGCAGGTCCAACCCTCCGTGACGGGGTCTCGCACCGCGGAGCACTCCTTCTGCTACGTCTGGCATGTCGGCGACTCCGAGGCAAAGGCGGTCGTTGACTCCCCGGGGCGCTTTGCCACGTCCCCCACCCTCTCGGGGGATGCCGTGGTCCTCACCCCTCGCGTGAGGGCCGACGAGGGCGTGTACTACGGGGTCACCGCCTACTCGCTCTCTGACGACCTCACGACGCGGCTCGACCAGCTCGTCATGCCACAGGGAGTGCGTCCCTTCCGCGCCACGCGGGTCGGGGAGCGGTTTCTTATTTCGGTTGAGGCCAGCTACGGTTCCGGCGGTCTGCTCGGCCAGATGGGCACCTACATCGGGACCGAGGGATCCGGGTTCTTCAGGCTCAATCGCGAGCCGTCGGAGTGCGGCTGCGGCAAGGGGAATCGCCTCATCGTGAAGTCGAGCGCCTTCTACTTTGTGATTGACCTTGCCGAACGCACCTACTCCGTCCTCAACTCGGCGGACCGCTCGGTGGACTATGGGGAATTCCCGGCGCGGATGGGAGAGTGCGAGACCTTCGTCACCTTCTCGACGATCAAGGATTCCAGCACCGGCTACCCCGCTTCCGTAAGCGTACGTACCTTCCGCCTTTGAGTTGGCATCACTGGCGTCCTGCTGGGGTACACTAAGGTAACTTACGGGCCTGATGCCAGGCGACGCAGAGAAACCAAGGAGGCCGAGAATGGCTTCGGACGAGAAGAAGATCCTGCTGGTCGAGGACGAGAAGGCCATCCGCGATGCCGTTGCGGCCTACCTTGAGCGCGAGAGCTACATCGTGCGCGGGGTCGGCGACGGCCAGAGCGCCGTCGAGGAGTTTGAGAAGCACTCGTTCGACCTCGTCATCCTCGACCTTATGCTTCCCAAGCTCTCCGGAGAGCGCGTCTGCCGCGCCATTCGAGAGACGTCCAACGTGCCCATCATCATGCTCACGGCCAAGGGCGAGGTGGAGGACCGCATCATCGGCCTCGAGCTTGGCGCGGACGACTACCTCATCAAGCCCTTCTCGCCACGCGAGCTCGTTGCCCGCGTGCGAGCGCTGCTGCGTCGTGCCCACACGGAGTCCGAGCCCGCCCTCGAGATGCTGGACTTTGGCGACCTCGTGATAGACATCTCCGGTCACAAGGTGCTCGTGGAGGGCAAGGAGGTTGACCTCACCGCCTCCGAGTTCAAGCTGCTCACCACGCTCGCGCGCTACCCCGGCCGCGTCTACACGCGCATGGAGCTCGTGGAGAAGGTCCTTGGCTATGACTTCGAGGGCTACGAGCGCACCATCGACTCCCACGTCAAGAACCTGCGCGCCAAGCTGGGCGACGACCCGCGCAACCCGCGCTGGCTCTATACGGTGCATGGTGTGGGATACCGCTTCGAGGCCCCCGGAAAGCCTGCGGACTCTGCCGCAAAGTAGGGGGCGCCTATGTCGGCGCGCTTTGTCACGGGCAAAAAAGAGCGCGAGGATGCCGGCGAGAACGGCCTCTCCTCGTATGGTTCTTGGAAGTCGATCAAGCGGCGGCCCAAGCGTGGGCGCCCGTATGTGACAAGCCTCACGTTTGCCTTTGCCCTGACTGCCATCATGACCGCCCTTGTGCTGGTGGTCATTCTCGCCATTGTGTGGGAAGGCCAGTTCATGGCCTATACCAGACAGAACATGCAGGCAATCGCAGACTCGACGGCAGACGCGATAGCCAAGGAGTACGCCGAGACGGGGAAGTTCACCGAAGAGGTGGCCTCTGTCGCGCAGTCGGCCTCGTCCCTCTCTCCCGAGATCGTGGTCCAGGTGGTCACCTCCACCGGAGAGGTTCTCTATGACGACACCTGGGCGGTGCCGACCGACCCTCGCGTGGGCGACAGGATCGATTCCTCGCGGGTCCCCGCAACGGCCCCCGTCTCTGAGACGGCGCTCGTTGGGTCGCCGATAAAGACCCCCGACGGCGAGGTCATAGGCACCGTCCGCCTGTGGGCCCTCGGGTCGGAGGCCCTGCTCACGAAGGGCGACTCTGCGTTTAGGACCAACTCTTACGGCGCCATCGCCACGGCCGCCGCAATCGCGGCCATCCTTGCCTGCGTGATTGGCTACTTTGTCTCTCGCGGCATGGCGCAGCCGATCCAGCGCATCACCTCGACGGCGAAGCAGATCAGAAACGGCGACCTCACCGCGCGCTCCGGAGTGTCCGGTACGGACGAGATCGGCCAGCTCGGCGAGACGTTCGACGACATGGCGGGCACGATCGAGCGAGACCTCAAGCTTGAGCACCGGCTCACGGGAGACGTGGCGCACGAGCTGAGAACCCCGCTCATGGCGGTCCAGGCGACCGTGGAGGCAATGCAGGATGGCGTGCTCCCCGCGGATGACGAGCACCTGGAGACGGTTGCCTCCGAGGTTCGCCGCCTTTCTCGCCTGATCGACGCGATGCTCAAGCTCTCGCGTCTCGAGAACGGGACGACGGAGCTCAAGGTCGAGCGCACGGACATGGTCTATCTGGTGAAGAGCCTCGTGTCCTCTCAGCATCAGCTCTTCCATGAGCGGGGGCTTCACCTGCGCTTTGTTGACGAGACGCCCCACGGGGAGCTTTTCGCAGACGTGGACGCGGACCTCCTGCGGGAGGCCATCGTCAACCTCATGAGCAACGCCATGCGCTACACCAACTCCGATGGCTGGGTGAAGGTCTCGCTCAAGCAGGACAAGTCGGACGTGCTGATCTCTGTCCAGGACACGGGCATCGGCATAGCCAAGGAGGACATCCCCCAGACCTTCGCTCGCTTCTGGCGGTCGGACGTGAGCCGAGAGCGCGTCTCGGGCGGTCTTGGCGTGGGACTGGCCATCACGAAGGAGATCGTTGACCGGCACAACGGCACCATCCTCGTGGAGTCCGAACTCGGGCGCGGCACCACCTTCACGCTGCGCATTCCCCAGCGCGTCGCCCGCAAGCAGCAGGACCGGTAAGCCTACGGGGCGCGGTTCAACGTTACCTCCCCGCTCAGACAGCTTCGCTGCGCGAAGAACTCGTGGATGAGCTAACGTTGAGCCGCGCCAAGCAAGGATGCCGTTGTTGAGCGGCGCCAAGGGTTATCCTCATCCGCGAGTTCTTGCGCCAGCAAGCTGTCTGAGCGGGGAGGATAACCCTTGGCGCCGCTCTACAGTGACGTATACTAAGAGATTGAGTGAAATGCCTAGGAAAGGTGGCAGGAATGGCTGAGATGGAACTTCGCCCGGATTCGCACGGCAAGGTGCGTGACATCTACGATTGCGGCGACAGCCTGCTCATGGTTGCGTCCGACCGCATCAGCGCCTACGACTTCATTCTCCCCGATGAGATCCCCCACAAGGGCGAGATTCTCACGCGCATCTCCGCGTTCTGGTTTGAGCGCTTTGCCGACCTCATCCCCAACCACATGATCTCCTGTGACGTGGCGGACCTTCCCGAGGAGTATGCGCCCTACGCGGACTATCTTGCCGGCCGCTCCATGCTCGTGAAGAAGGCCCAGACCGTGCCCATCGAGTGCATCGTCCGCGGCTACCTCACCGGCTCCGGCAAGAAGACCTACGACGA
>CALULC010000062.1 GCA_944321385.1 uncultured Atopobiaceae bacterium | reverse complement strand
AACTTCCCGCTTCCGTTCAAGCGGGGCGACATCCTTGTGCACCATCCTGGCATCTACGGTGACGAGAGCCGCTTTGTTCTCGATCACGATGCGACGCTCGATCCGGCGCGGGATGACGACGCGAGGGTCCTCCGACTCCGGGAGGAGCACGGCGACTACACGGACATGCTGGTCTACGGGCACACGGTTGACGAGGGGAGCGGCGTCGTGTGGTTCCGCAGCGACTTTCACGACCTTCTCTCGCTGGAGCCGTACGACGGGGAGCTCGGTGGATTTGAGCGAAAACTCGAGCCGCTGAGCCTCTTCTCACGCGGGGAGATCGACCTCAGGCGCTGCCTGCGGGAGTGCGATGTGCTGGACGCTCAGGCGCGCGAGGAGCTCGAAGCCGAGCGCAGGAAGGCCCAGCTCGAGGAGGTTCGATGCATGTACGGGACGTGGTCACCCGAGCTGCACGACGCCGTGCTGCCGCCCGAGCTTGTTGAGTCAGTCCTAGGAGTGGAAAACGAGTAATCCAAAAGGGGTCTCTCCCCATTTGATTCACGCGTAGTGCCGTACGCCCTTCTCGAGGTGGCGGCGCTTCTCGATCGTGGGGCCCAGGGCGTTTATCGCCGCATAGCGCGGGCAGTCGCGGCTGTGGTCGTTGATGATTCCGCAGGCCTGGAGGTGCGAGTAGACCGTCGTGGGACCCAGGTACTTGAAGCCGCGTCGGCGCAGGTCAGCCGCAATACGCGCCGAGAGGCCGTTGCTCACGGGGATCCACCCGTCAGCGTGCTTGTTGTAGAGGATTGTCTTGCCGTCCGAGAAACCCCAGAGGTAGGCGTCAAAACTGCCAAACTCCTCGCGCACGCGCTGGAAGCAGCGCGCGTTGCCGATGATGGCCTCAACCTTGCGGCGGGAGCGGATCATCCCCGGCGCCTCCAGGATGCGCTCGACGTCCTCGGGGCCAAACGCCGCCACGGCGTCAAAGTCAAAGCCCGCGAAGCACGCGCGGAACACCTCGCGCTTGTGCAGCATCATGGTCCAGTTGAGCCCGCACTGCATGACCTCGAGCGAGAGGAACTCAAACTGCCCGCGGTCATCGTGCAGCGGCACGCCCCACTCCTCGTCGTGGTAGCGCAGGCAGAGCTCGTCGGTGGTGTCCCAGTCGCAGTAGGACATGCGGTTCCCCGTTCTTCTCGTCTATAACAAGCTGCGGAATTTCCCTTTGGGCTATCTTGGCTCCATTATCTCCGTCATGAGACGAGTTTTTTCAAAATACGTTGCCTGACGCTCGTCTTGACCGTGAGCAATACGCTCACCAATACCTGCGAAAAGCCCCGCGGGCCCTAGTCCTTTGAAGGATGAAACCGTGGCCCTTCTCGATCATGTCAAGCAGCCATTCGTCGATGTCCTCCGGCCTTCCCACCAGGGTGTCATGTGCCCAGAGCTCGCGCTCGAGGTTGATTGTCCCCGTGATGCGCAGGCCTTGCACCTGATAGGGCAGCTGAAACGTCACCAGAAGAAAAGGCAGCGGGTTGTATGTCTTGACCGCCATTGGAATTGATATCCAAAGGTAATCGGCCCCATCGGAGAAGATGATCTCGTCGTCTTCAATGCGAACCTCCCCGCCGTCGCCACAGCGCTCCCTAACGCCAAGCTCGAGCAGCCTATAGAGTGGCAGCAGTTCCTTTCTCATTCCAAGAAACGCGGTCAGCTTCTTTGAACTCAGTCTCATGGGGCGCTCCAAAACCAGTGGCATAACTATTACTAGTTATTGTATAGGTTTAATCTATCTAGCGCCTTAGTTGTTTTATTGAATCAATGAGTATTATGTGCTTACCCCTGCCGTACGCGCAAGCGCAACTCCAAATCGCCCGCCCCGCGCGCATGAAAAACAGGAGTGAAGGGGCGGTCTCTCGCATCACTTTTCGATGTGGCGGATGGCGGGAATCGCCCAGGTCACGATTGCGAGAAGGACCATCGCGACGCCCGCGCCAAAGAACCATGCCGGTGCGCCCACCGCGTCCGCGAAGAGCGACGAGAATGCCAGCCCCAGCGGCATCGCCCAGGACATGATGGCGCCGTAGAGGCCAAAGACACGGCCCAGGTACTCGGGCGGGACCTTCTCCTGCATGAGGGCGGTCTGCGGTCCGGAGTAGAACGGCGAGCTCAGGCCCATGAGGAAGCTCATCACAAAGAAGAGCTGCATGCCGCCGGCGCTCGGCCCCGCGCAACCCGCTACCAGCGTCGCAAAACCATAGAGCGCCGTGGCAAAGCAGACGGTGTACGCACGGTTCCTGAACCCACCCGTTGCCGTGAGCAGCGCCGATCCCGCGATCATACCCACCGAAAACACGATCTCCGCTGTGGCGGCGTCTCCCGTGGTGCCTCCGAAGTGGTCGAGCGTCATGAGTGGGAAGAGCGCCGAGATGGGCGAGAAGACCAGCGTAAAGACGAAGCCGCACCAGAGCAGCGCGAAGAGGCCGCGGTAGCCGCGCAGGACGCGGTAGCCGTCGGCAGTCTCCGCCGCGAGGGCGCGAGCCTGGGCGGCGAGGCCGAGGTTCTTCTCACCCGTCGCCGCGCTCTTGCCCGCACCGCCCACGTCAAGCCGCGCCGCGAGCACTGCGACCGTGGCGATGAGCGCACCCACCACATCCAGCGCGATCATGGCCGTGAGACCCCAGAGCGGGTAGATCACAGCCGCGATGGCCGTGCCGAGGATGTAGCCGCCGGACTGGACGGTCTGCGTCACGCCCGCGAGGCGCGTGAGGTGCTCGGCCGGGGCGACGAGCGGCGTGAGCGCCTGGAAGGCCGGCGTATGGAAGGCACTGCCGATGGCCCGCACGAAGAGCGCGACCATGACCACCCACACGGGAAGCGTGCCCGTGAGCGAGACCACCGCCACGGCGGCGCTCACCGCCGCGATGAAGAGGTCGGCTCCGACGAGCGTGACCCTGAGCGGCAGGCGGTCCACGATGGCACCCGCGAAGGTTCCGAAGAGCGCGAGCGGCAGGAAGCCCGCGAGCGACGCCAGAGAGAGCATGCTCGCCGAGTTCGTGGTGAGCGTGATGTGCCAGACGAAGCCCATCTGCAGGATGGAGCTCGTGAGCACCGAGACCAGCTCACCGCCCCACACACACGCCAGCTTGAGCTTCCAGCTACTCTCCAAAATGCCATCCTCCTTATGTGACAATCGAATCTGTCCTAATTGTCACATGAAAGGACTCACATGGACGAGCTCGAGATGATCGAGAAGAACGCTACGCCCAGCTCTCAGGCGGTGCTGTACCGCCCCGCGCCCACGGTCGAGGAGCGCCGGGCCGCCGGGCTCGCCGCACGCGAGGCCTGCCCGATCGCCTCGCTCGGAGCATGGGAGCCCCGCACGTCCAGCGAGCCCGCTATCGACCTCATCGATCAGCAGTCCGTCACGCGTGATCCGGGCCTCGTGCCGCTGCGCTACGAGCGCATGGGCGTCTCGCCGTTCACGTTCTACCGCGGCAGCGCCGTCATCATGGCCGCCGACCTCGCCACGATGCCCGTCACCGGCCTCGAGGTCCAGTGCATCGGCGACGCGCACGTCGGCAACTTCGGCATCTTCATGAGCCACACGCGCCACCTCGTCTTTGACGTCAACGACTTCGACGAGACCGCGCCCGGCCCCTGGGAGTGGGACGTCATGCGCCTCGTGGCGAGCATTGAGATCTGCGGGCGCGACCGCGGCTTCTCCAAAGCCGACCGCCGCGACGCCGTGCGCGCCTGCGCCAAGCAGTACCGTCGCACAATGGCGCACTTTGCGGAGATGGGCGAGCTCGATGTCTGGCACGCCCACCTCGACGTCGAGCGCGTGCTCGACGAGTTTGAGCTCGACGGCAAGACCGGCCGAACCATCCGCAAGGTCGTGGAGAAGGCGCGCGAGAAGGACAGCGTGCGCGCGGCGGATCGCCTCACCGTGCACGACGACGGACGTCTCCGCTTTGACACGCGCCCGCCCGAGCTCGTGCCGCTCGCGGAGCTCTCGTCCGCCCAGGGCTACGACGCGGCGCAGCTCTCCCATGCACTGCACGGGCTGCTCGATGCCTACTTCGAGAGCCTCCCCCGCGACTGCCGCGTCCTTCTTGGCCGCTATCGCCTGCAGGACGCCGCGCGCAAGGTCGTGGGTGTGGGCTCGGTGGGGCGGCGTGCCTGGATTGCGCTGCTCACGGGACGCGACGAGGACGACCCGCTAGCCCTCCAGGTCAAAGAGGCAGAGGAGTCGGTCGTGGAGCGCTACTGGCGACCGAGCGGTTTTGTCAGCCATGGCGAGCGCGTGGTGGAGGGCCAGCGCCTCGTGCAGTCCACGAGCGACTTCCTGCTGGGCTGGACGAGCGTGCCCACGGCTGACGGCGGCGCGCGCAACTACTACGTGCGCCAGCTCTGGAACGGCAAGGGCTCGATCGACCTCGCAGCGGTGGGCCCGGAGAGCCTCGAGAACATTGCGCGCCTCTGCGCGTGGTCGCTCGCGCACGCGCACGCCCGCACCGGTGACGAGGTGGCCATCGCGGCCTACCTCGACGACGGTCATGCCTTCGAGGACGCCATGTGGGAGTTCGCCCGTGTCTACGCCGACCAGAACGAGGCCGACTACCAGGCGTTTATCGAGCGAGTCGGACAGCGCGCAAACGCCTAGCAGCCAAAGAGTTCCGCCGCGGCCGCCATGCGCTCGGCGATGTGCACGCCGAAGGGACAGCGGCCCTCGCACGCGCGGCATGCGATGCACTCCGCCGCCGTGGCGCCAAGCGCTCGGTAGTGCTCGCGCAGGGAGTCCGGAACCTCGTCATAGCTGGTCGCGAGGTCAAAGAACTTGTTGACCGCGGCGATGTCGATGCCCTTGGGACACGGCGCGCAGTGGCCACAGTAGGTGCACTGTCCCACGTAGGCATGGCGCGGGGCGCCGGCGAGCACGGAGGCGTAGTCCTTCTCGGCATCCGTCGCGTTCTCGTACGCAACGGCCTCTGCCACGTGAGCGGGCGTGCCAAAGCCCACCATCACGCTCGCCACGGCCGGGCGCGTGAGCGCGTAGTGCAGACATTGGGTGGGCGTGAGCGCCACGCCGAAGGGCGACTTCGAAGCGTCGAAGAGGCGCCCGCCCATGTAGCCCTTCATGACGGTGATGCCGGTGCCCGTCTCCTCCGCGAGCGCGTAGAGCTCGGCGCGCTCAGGACGCATGCCGTCCGTGGCGGCCTGCTC
Source organism: uncultured Atopobiaceae bacterium (assembly GCA_944321385.1). GTDB lineage: Bacteria > Actinomycetota > Coriobacteriia > Coriobacteriales > Atopobiaceae > Thermophilibacter. The sequence continues at coordinate 3,735 of CALULC010000062.1, read as the reverse complement.
GCCGCGCTCGTCAAAGTACGCGTCGAGGTCGTCGGTGGCGGGCATCATGTCAAAGGCCGGGTTCACGGAGAAGAGGATCATCTCGATCTCAGGGTTCTCCACGGCCATGCGCGCGACCTCGGGGTTGTGGGTCGAGAGGCCGACGTGACGAACGGTGCCGGCGGCGCGCAGCTCGCGGACGTAGCCGATGAACGGGCTGTCATCCATGAGCTCGAGGAACTCGGCAGGCCTGTCCACGTAGTGAATCATACCGAGGTCCACGTAGTCGGTATGGAAGCGGGCGAGAAGATCCTCAAAGGCCGGGCGCACCTGCGCGAGGTCGCGCGTGCGCACGTACTGCTCGCCCTGCCACGTGGAGCCAAGGTGGCCCTGGATGACCCAGCGCTCGCGGCGGCCGAGAAGTGCATCACCGAGGTTGGAGCGGCGCGTTGGGTCGGGCATCCAACAGTCAAGGATGTTCACGCCGGCGGCGTCTGCCGCATCCACGACAGCGCGTGTCTCCTCGGGCGTGCCGTCCATCCACTCGCCGCCAAAGCCGATCTCGCTGACGCGCAGGCCGGTGCGGCCCAGCTCCCGATAGCGCATGTGTCCCTCCTCTTCTCGAAGCTGTACGCACATCGTAGCAGCGACAACCCGGCTGCGTCCCCAACGCGATAAGCACATAAAACGTAGTGTTCGTTGGAAGAGCCCACTCGTAGTTTTAAATCAAGCGTCCTTGCTCAGCACAGCCACACGCTGTTGAGAGAGACCCACGAGAGAGGCAATGTCTCGCAAGGTGAGGCCCTCCTCGCGGAAGCGGCGAATCACCTCTCTGGTAAGACCAGAGGAGATGCGCTGCTTCTCCTCAGCCTCCCTGCGCGCCGCCTCAAGCTCCTCGAGCATTCTTTGAGAATCAGAGTCGAGTACCGGCAAAACTTCAACGGCCCCCACCTCAACACCAAGCAGTGACGCTGCATCACGAACCATGTTCACAACCTGATCGAGCCTACGCGCCTGAGTGAACAAGCCCGGAATCTCCTCAACGGAAATCGCCCACCAGCCCTCGCTCCGCGTCACGTGCGCCGTCACGTCCTTCGCCATGTCACTCGCCTCCAAACAGGTAGCGGAGTATCGCGCGAGAAGTAATCTCATTCACCTCAGAATGACGGGGAATTGTCGTCTGCCTGTCCCCAACACACACCTTTGTGTGGCTCGAGCCCTCTTCCCAGATCACCAAAAGCCCCTTTGACTTCGCCAACTCGGAGATTCGTCTTCTAAGAACGCGATACTTCATTAAGTACACCCCCATTGATAGCACAACTCAATAGATATTGTCTAAATAAGGTTATGGGGATTGAATTAGGCGAGTGACTGCCTACCCAAAGAGCTCGAGGTACTCCGCGCAGGTCATGGCGCGGACCTTGGAGCGCTTGAACGCGTCCACGTCGCGCGTGAGGATGACGTCCGCGTCGTTGAGCTCGGCGCAGGCACGGATGAGGCCGTCCTCGAAGTCCGGTTCGCCGCAGCCGAGCGAGAGCTCGCACTCCTCCGCGCCCATCGGCGCGATCACGAGCAGTTCGCGCAACCATTCCACCGATCTTCTCGCCTGCACCTCATTGTATTGGCGCTGAAGCACGTAATACGCATCCTTGAGAGACCCTACGGCAACAAGCCCCAGGTCTCCCCCGCCGTTGCAACGGCGAAGGACCTCGCATGCCTCCGCAGACTGCGGTCGCTCCTTGCAGACCGCGTCGAGAAGAACGCCGGTATCGAAGAGCAGCCTCCTGCTGTTGAAGTCACGCATAGCGGATCGCAATCATGTCGCGCATCTGCTCCTCGGTGAGGTTCACCAGCCACGGCTCGGCCTTGGGAAGGCTCTCTCGGAACTCCATGAAGCGTTCCCAGGTACCGCGGGGCTCCTCTGCCGGCACCTCCTCCGGCACCTCGCCCGTGCGTGCGATGTTCTCCCAGACCACCTTGATGACCTCGGCCGGCGTGGACCCCGCTGCGCGGATGTAGGCGTCCGCGCGCTGGCGGACCTTCTCGTCCACCCGTCCCGACACCACCGCTGTTGCCATGCGAGCCTCCTTTGTAGACGTGTCTACACAATAGCAGAGGCGCAGGACAAAGAGTGGAGCGCTACTCCTCGCGGCTGAACGCCTCCCAGAGCAGCGTCACGATGCCGCAGACGAGGCCACCCACCGGCCAGGCCACCCAGAACCACATGGCCGAGGTGCCCTCCGGGGTCCAAGAGTCCATGTTTGGCGCCGAGAACACCGGCGCAAAGAGAAGCGCCAGGCCCACAATCGTGGCCACGATCATGATGACGCCGCACACCGCCCCGAGCTTCTTGCCGTGCCTCTTCTGGGCGAGAAGGGCCTCGCGCCGGGCCTCGTCGAGCTCTGCGGACACGATGTCCTCCACCTCGAGGTCCTCGGCAACGGACTTGTTGTACTCCTCGACGTTGACGCGACCGAGCAGCATGCCACCGCGCACGATCCACCACACGCCCAGGGCGATGAACAGCATGAGAAGGAAGAGCGCCCAGTTCTCCGCGGTCTTCTCGAGCATGAGCAGGCAGCCGATGCCCGCGAAGATGAGCGCGAGGCCAGCGATGAGCGCCGCCGAGAACTGCTTGCGCGCTGCGGCGCGGTCCTCATCGGTGTAGAAGTCCTCCACGTAGGGGTGCGCCTTCTGGAACGCCGTGTGCTCCATGCCCGCGGGCACGAGAAACGCGAGGCCAGCGAGGATGCCCACGAGCACGATGATCACGAAGAGGCCGTCGCGCCCGTTCCAGGACGCCAGCTCGACCGAGCCCTCGAAGAGCAGGCCGAGCGCGATGCCCAGGAGGATGAGCGCCACGCCGGTGGGGACCTTGAGCGCCATCATGCGCTGGTGCTCCTCGTAGCCGCAGACGTCGGTGGGCGGGCCGGCGGGGATGGGTGCGGCCGTCGCGGGCGCGGCGCGGCCGGTGAGGTCGCCCGTCACGAGCTCGTCGAGCGTGCAGTCGAAGATCTCGCACATCTTGAGGAGCTTGTCCATCTCTGGCTGGCTCTTCTCGGCCTCCCATTTTGTGACGCTCTGGCGGGAGACGCCGAGCAGCATGGCCAGCTGCTCCTGGGTCATGTTGCGCTCTGCGCGCAGGTGCTGAAGGTTGTCGCGAAAGCTCATGGTCTGCCCTTCTTCGGGGTGTGCTCCGTCTGCCGGCACCCCATAGTCTGCGGGCGCGCACGGCGCAATTCTACCAACCAACGGTAAGCAATTTGCTCGTTTTTGAGGCAACCAGAAGGCGCCTGCCGGTTGCGCGCCGCAGGTAGAGGGGCCTATCGGCCACACGAACTTCTCGCCAATCGATCGAGTGTGCATGAACCGAGAAAAACGCCTCGCCCTGAGCCTCATTTCTTCGATTCCTGCACACTCGATGAACAGAACAACCCCCCCCCCCAAAAAATGATACGAAGGGACTGTCCCTTCGTAACACTCAACAGCAGGGAGGGAGATCCGTGGACGAGTGGGCGCCGCTCGGAGAGGCCGAGAAGAGAGGCCGAGAAGAGCGCCGCGCCACCGAGCTCGCCGCGCGCGAGACGTGCCAACGTCGAACGGTGGCGCGTCTCGTGCCTGCGCCTGCGCCAATCGGAACGAGGCTAACTACCGGGCATTCATTGGACGGTGACGGGGTGTGACGGACGCGAACTGGCATTCTTCTTGTCATGGGCACGCACGTAGGCAACGTACCAGTCGGGCGCCGCGGGGGCG
>CALULC010000061.1 GCA_944321385.1 uncultured Atopobiaceae bacterium | reverse complement strand
CATCGCTACTTCGCTGCGGGGTAAGCCTCTCGGGGGGCGCTCTTGTTCCTTCGGGAGGTGCGCTGCGCCAAACCTCGCTACGGAACAAGAGCGCCTCCAGCAACCAATTTCTCCGCAGCGAGCGGCGACGACGGGGACGCCCGGCTCGCGGCGCCCAGCGCGCCACCTCGATGTCGCGGTTTACCTATAGGTTGGGAGTCGATGGGCTGGGGGCATTCCGTAGGGAGGTTTCGCGCAGCGCACCTCCCGGAGGAATGCCCCCAGCCCCCCACGGGCTACAATTACAAGGTTGGTCCGGCCGGCACATCCGAGGAGGGTCCCATGGCCCACGATTCCATCGTCATCCGCGGCGCGCGCGAGCACAACCTCGCGGACGTCGACGTGGACATCCCGCGCGACAGGCTCGTCGTCATCACGGGCCTCTCCGGCTCGGGCAAGTCCAGCCTCGCCTTCGACACCATCTACGCCGAGGGCCAGCGGCGCTACGTGGAGTCGCTCTCCAGCTACGCTCGCCAGTTCCTCGGCCAGATGGACAAGCCGGACCTGGACTCCATCGACGGCCTCTCGCCCGCGGTCTCGATCGACCAGAAGACCACGTCGAGAAACCCGCGCTCCACGGTGGGCACCGTCACCGAGATCTACGACTACCTGCGCCTGCTCTTCGCTCGCGTGGGCACGCCCCACTGCCCCGAGTGCGGCCGTGTGATCGAGCGCCAGACCACCGACCAGGTGGCAGACAAGGTGCTCGAGCGCGCGCAGGGCCGCCGCGCCCTGGTGCTCGCGCCCGTGGTCCTGGACCGCAAGGGCGAGTACACCAAGCTCTTCGAGGACCTGCGCCGCGAGGGCTTCTCCCGCGTGCGCATCGACGGCGAGGTCCGCGAGCTCGGCGACGATCAGATCCGCCTCGAGAAGAAGAACCGCCACAGCATCGAGGTCGTGGTCGACCGCATCGTCGTGCGCGAGAACAGCCTCGGCCGCATCGCGGAGGCCGTCGAGCAGGCCACGCGCCTCGCCCAGGGCAAGGTGGGCTTCTACCTCATGCCCGACCGCGACGACCCGGAGCGCTTCCCCGGCGAGCTGCTCAGCTACTCGCTCGCGCTGGCCTGCCCCGAGCACGGCCACTCCATGGACGACCTCCAGCCGCGCGACTTCTCCTTCAACGCCCCCTACGGCGCCTGCCCGGACTGCGACGGCCTGGGCTTTCGCAAGGTCGTGGACGCCGAGGCCCTGATCGAGGACCCCTCGCTCTCCGTCGCGGGAGGCGTCTTCGGCAGCCTCTTCGGCCACTCCAACTACTACCCGCAGGTGCTCGCTGCCGTCTGTCGCCACCTCGGCGTCTCGGAGGAGACCCCGTGGGCCGACCTTCCCAAGAAGGTGCAGTCCGCCCTTCTCGACGGCCTGGGCTCCACCAAGGTCCGCGTTGACTACCTCACGCGCGACGGCCGCAACACGCACTGGTTCACCACCTTCTCCGGCGTGCGCAAGATCCTCTTTGAGAAGTACCAGGAGACCACCTCCGAGACCATGAGGACGCACCTCGAGAAGTACATCCGCGAGGTGCCGTGCTCCACCTGCAACGGCGCGCGCCTCAAGCCCGAGATCCTCGCCGTCACGGTGGGCGAGAAGAACATCTGGCAGGTCTGCGAGCTCTCCTGCCGCGAGGCGCTCGCGTTCTTCGAGGCGCTCGAGCTCACCGACCGCCAGCGCTTCATCGCGGGCGCCGTGGTGAAGGAGATTCTCGCGCGTCTGCGCTTCCTCGTGAACGTTGGCCTTGACTACCTCACGCTCAGTCGCGCCGCCGCAACGCTCTCCGGTGGCGAGGCGCAGCGCATCCGCCTGGCAACGCAGATAGGCGCCGGCCTCATGGGCGTGCTCTACATCCTGGACGAGCCCTCGATCGGTCTGCACCAGCGAGACAACAACCGCCTCATCGAGACCCTCAAGCGCCTGCGCGACCAGGGCAACACCGTCATCGTGGTGGAGCACGACGAGGACACCATCCGCGCCGCGGACTACGTGATCGACATGGGTCCCGGTGCCGGCGAGCTGGGCGGGCGCGTGGTCGCCGCCGGCACGCCGGATGAGATCGCGGCCTGCCCGGACTCGGTCACGGGCGCCTACCTCACCGGCGAGCGCCAGATCCGCCTGCCCGAGAAGCGCCGCAACCCGCGCAAGGGGCAGATCAAGATCACCGGCGCCTCCGCCAACAACCTCAGGAACGTGACGGCCAAGATCGAGCTTGGCACGCTCACGGTGGTGACGGGCGTCTCCGGCTCGGGCAAGAGCTCGCTCGTCACAGACACGCTCGCTCCCGCGCTCACCAACGCGGTGCACCGCTCCAAGCGCGTCGTGGGCCCGTACAAGAAGCTCGAGGGCGTGGACCAGATCGACAAGGTCATCGACATCGACCAGTCTCCGATCGGCCGCACCCCGCGCTCCAACCCCGCAACCTACATCGGACTCTGGGACGACCTGCGCGCGCTCTTTGCCTCCCTTCCCGAGAGCCGCATGCGCGGCTACAGCCCGGGGCGCTTCTCGTTCAACGTCCCCGGCGGACGCTGCGAGGCCTGCAAGGGCGACGGCCAGATCAAGATCGAGATGAACTTCCTGCCGGACGTCTACGTGCCCTGTGAGGTCTGTCACGGCAAGCGCTACAACCGCGAGACCCTGGAGGTCCTCTACCACGGCAAGTCCATCTCGGACGTGCTGGACATGACGGTTCACGAGGCGCTGGCCTTCTTCGCCAACATCCCGCGCATCAAAAACAAGCTCCAGACCCTCTATGACGTGGGTCTTGGCTACATCCACCTCGGCCAGCCCGCCACCACGCTCTCCGGCGGCGAGGCCCAGCGCGTGAAGCTCGCCAAGGAGCTCCACCGCCAGCAGACCGGCAAGACCTTCTACATCCTCGATGAGCCCACCACGGGCCTGCACTTCGAGGACGTGCGCCAGCTCGTGGACGTGCTCGAGAAGCTCGTGGACGTCGGAAACACGGTCCTTGTGATCGAGCACAACCTCGACGTCATCAAGATGGCCGACCGCGTGCTCGACATGGGCCCCGAGGGCGGCGACGGCGGCGGCACCGTGGTGGCCTACGGCACGCCGGAGCAGGTCGCGCGGGTGCCGGAGAGCTACACCGGCCAGTTCCTCCACGACGTCCTCGCGCGGGACCGCGCCCGCGACCGCGCGAGAAACGAGCTGAGGTAGGGCATCGTGGCACGAAAGGACAAGTTCCAGAAGACCAACGCCATGCGCGAGCTCGAGTCCGCCGGCGTGCCCTTCTCCTACGAGACCTACGAGGTCGACGAGGGAGACACGTCGAGCGAGCTCGGCCTGCACATCGCCCAGATGCTCGGGGAGGACCCGGCCTCGAGCTTCAAGACGCTCGTCTGCGTGACGCCGGCAGGGGAGCACGTGGTCTGTTGCATTCCCGTGGCGGACGAGCTCGACCTCAAGAAGGCCGCGGCGGCGGCTGGCGAGAAGAGCCTCTCGCTGATGCACGTGCGCGACCTCGAGCCCACCACCGGCTACGTGCGCGGCGGCTGCTCGCCCATTGGCATGAAGAAGCGCTTTCCCACGTTGATCGACGAGACGGCGCAGCTCTTCGACGAGATTCACGTCTCGGGCGGGAGGCGTGGCCTCAGCCTCGTGCTCGCTCCCGACGACCTCGCGCGCTTCTGCGACGCCACCCTTGCCGACATCGTTCGGGGCTAGGCGTCACGCCTGCGCGACCGGCTTGCGGCGGGCGGCGAGTCGCTGCCGCCCGCCGCTCGCGCTAGTTGTGGACCACGAGCTCCTCCACACGGCCGATGAAGATTCTCACGCCGCGACTTGCGCCCTCCCCAAGGAGCAGGTCGCCCATCGACGCGGGCGAAATCGACCCGCCCCAGAAGTCGGAGTCGTCCAGAGGGTTCGTGACCTCGTCATCCGCCGCGCCCCTCGTGCGCAGCGCCTCGAGAAGGCGCCTCTCCGCCTCGGACGCCTCGTCCTGGCCTCCCTCCGCGGCGCCTCCCTCAACGAGCGGCTCGGGCATCGAGGTGCCCTCCTCGTAGAACTTCGAGATCGTCCGGCGGCGCTGCTCGATCGTCCGGTCGAGCACGAGGTTACGAACCGCCTCGACCGCCTCGGGATCGTCCGCCTCCTCCGGCTTGAGTGTGATGACGATCGCGTCCTCGGGCACGTCGTCCAGGTCCTTGGCCCCTCCGCAGGTGACGATCACCTTAGCCTCTTCCCAGTGCAGCGACATCGCTCTCTCCTCTCTGGTCGACTGTGGGGGCGCAAGCGTATCAGGGGAGGGGAGGCCCCTGTCTGACCGCAGACGACGCCCAGCTGACACAGCAGCTAGAGGCGGGGGCTCCAGGCCATCGGTTTCATATTGCGTCGACGGGCGGTCACTTGCAGCCCGTGAGCGCGCGACGAGGACAAATCCGACCCAGATGTGGGGCACGTTCGGCTCAGCTGCTCCGGCTTCCTGTTTGACAGGCGCGTAAAACAATTCGCGAGCGCATGAGGACCGGCGGGGGCGTCGGGTAGTCTGGTCGAGCACCTGCCCTCGGTTGCGTTCAGCAAAACACTTTACTGTGATAAAGTAGTCGCCTGAAGAAGGGCAGCATCAGGCGGCACCGAAAGGAAGCGACGTGATTTCAGGGACCCCAAGCGGCTTTCGTGACATCCTCCCCAAGGAGGCGCTCGCTCGCGAGCGCATCTCCGACGTGGTGAGGGGGTGCTTCTCGGCGCATGGGTACCTTCCCGTGGAGACCCCGCTTCTGGAGGACCGCTCCGCCCTCGAGCGCGGCGGCCGCATCAAGGACTCCGCCTTCCAGCTCTTTGACACAGACCAGACGCTGCTCATGCTCCGCCCGGACCTCACGCTTCCCGTGGCGCGCCTGGTGGCCGGCCGTGTCTCCTCGGGGAGCCTCCCGGCGCGACTCCGCTACACCGCGCCCGTCGTTCGCGAGGAGCCGAGCCTGCGCGGCCAGCCCCGCCAGTTCACGCAGCTGGGCGTTGAGCTGGTTGCAGAGAAGGACGACGCCTCCGAGGCCGAGGTCGTGCGCCTGCTCGCCGAGACCCTCTCCACGCTGGGAGTTCCCGCGTGGCGCATCGTGTTTGGCTCTCCCGTGCCCGTGACGGCGCTGCTCGACGCATGCTCCCCGAGCCTCGAGTTCTCCGAGCGCGTTCGCTCGCTCATCCACGACTCCGACCTCGTCACGCTCGACGAGGTCATTGCTGCCGAGAAGGGCCTTGCTCCGGCCGCCGCGCGCGCACTCTCCGAGGTCTGCCGCATGGGCGGCGGAACCGAGGTCATCGCGCGGCTCGACGGGCTTCTCGCCAATGCTGGCGTCCCCGAGGAGCGGCGCGGAACCTCCGAGCTCTCCGCGCTCTCCGAGGAGCTCGCCGACCTCTTTGAGGCGGGGCGTGTCTCCTTTGACTTCTCGATCATCAACTCCTTTGACTACTACACCGGCATCATCTTCAAGGGCTACGCCGAGGGCATCGCTGCGAGTCTTGCCTCGGGCGGCCGCTACGACGCGGTCCTTGCCAACCTGGGGCGCCCCGGTCTTCTCGCCTGCGGCTTTGCCCTCTCGCTCGAGCGCCTGCAGGAGGTGCTCGGCGAGCCGGGTGAGTCAGGCGTGGTGACGCCGGGGGTGCGCCTGGCTGAGCGCCCGCTGCGCGTGGCGGTTCCCAAGGGGTCGCTCTTCAAGGACACGGTGCGCGTGCTCGCGGCTGCGGGGCTTCCCACGGCCGAGTTGGAGAACCCCGGGCGCCGTCTCGTGGTGCGCGAGGGCGACGTGGAGTACGTGATCGTGCGCGCTCAGGACGCCCCGGCCTTCGTGGGCCACGGCGGTGCCGACTGCGGCTTCTGCGGCACGGACTCGCTCGTGGAGGCGGGCCTCGACCTGCTCCAGCTCGTGGACATGGGCTATGGGGCCTGCCGCTTTGTCGTGGCGGAGCCGGCAGACCGCGCCGGCGAGGCCGAGCGCGCCTACGCCTGGCGCGGCACGGTGCGCGTTGCCACCAAGTACCCGCGCATCACGCAGCGCTACTACGACTCCATAGGCCAGCAGGTGGACATCGTCACGCTGCACGGCAACATCGAGCTTGGCCCGATCGTGGGCATGACCGACCGCATCGTGGACATCACGGCCACCGGCACCACGCTCGCCGAGAACGACCTCGTGATCGTGGACCAGATCATGGAGTGCTCGGCCCGCTTCTTCGCGGGGCCGGCGGCGTATCGTTGCGACAAGAGAATTCGCGACCTCGCGGCTCGTCTCGCCGAGGTCAGGAAGGGGAGTGTGTCATGAGGACGGTAACGCTCGAAGGGGGAGCGCGCCTCACGCAGGCAGACCTCAACCGCTCGGGGGTCCTTCCCGCCGAGGTCATGGCCGCGGCCGAGAAGATCGTGGACGACGTGCGCGAGCGCGGGGACGCCGCGGTGCGCGACTTTTGCCTGCGCTTTGACGGCGCGTGCCCGCGGGACTTCCGCGTGCCGGACGAGCTGGTGCGCGGGGCGCTCGACCTCGTGCCGCCCGAGTTTCTGGCCGCGCTCACCCGGGCGCGCGACCAGATCCGAGACTTCCACGAGCGCGAGCGCGAGCAGTCCTGGTTCACCACCCGCGCGGACGGCACGATGCTCGGCGTGAAGGTGACGCCCGTGTCCTCCGCCGCGGTCTACGTGCCCGGCGGCCGCGCCCAGTACCCCTCCACCGTTCTCATGGACACCATCCCGGCCAAGGTGGCCGGCGTGGAGCGCGTGGTCATGGTCACGCCGCCGCAGGCGGACGGCACACTCTCCGCCTACACGCTCGCCGCCGCGGCGCTCGCGGGCGTGGACGAGGTCTACGCCGTGGGCGGCGCCCAAGCCATCGGCGCCGTTGCCTACGGCACCGAGTCCATCCCGGCGGTCGAGAAGATCGTGGGGCCGGGCAACGCCTACGTTGCCGCCGCTAAGCGCTACGTCTCCGGCGACGTGGGTATCGACATGGTGGCCGGCCCCTCCGAGGTCTGCGTGCTCGCGGACCTCGCGGCGGCGCCCGAGGTGGTTGCCGCCGATCTCATGGCCCAGGCCGAGCACGACCCGATGGCGAGCTGCTACCTCGTGACCTGCGACGCCCGCATCGCAGAGCGCGTCCTGGCCGCCATAGAGCTGCTCGTCTCCCAGAGCCCGCGCGAGGAGATCACCCGCGCGAGCCTGGATGACCGCGGCGTGGTCGTGGTCTGCGACACGCTCGACGCCGCCGTGGACGCGATCAACGTGATCGCGCCCGAGCACCTGGAGCTCCACTGCGCGGACGCGCTCGGGCTCCTCGGACGCGTGCGCAACGCCGGTGCCATCTTCGTGGGACCCTGGAGCTCCGAGCCCCTGGGTGACTACGTGGCCGGCCCCAACCACACGCTGCCCACGGGCGGCACCGCGCGCTGGGCCAACCCGCTCGGCGTCTACGACTTCCAGAAGCGCTCGAGCGTGATCTGCTACACTCCCGAGGGCCTGCTCGCGGACGCCCCCGCCACGCAGACCATCGCCCAGGCCGAGGGCCTCTGGGCCCATGCCCTCTCCGTCGGCATTCGCCGGGTGATGGCGGAGGCTCTCGCGGACGCGCCGGAGGGCACGTTCGGCTTCGCGCTCGACGCGCCAGCCCTCGCGGGCTGCGCGGGCGAGGTGGCCTGGCCGGAGGCGCTGCCCGCGTCGGCCGGCGTCCCGCTGCCCGGCTTCGAGCGGAGGGGCTAGCCATGACCGAGAAGAGCCTCGACGTGACGGCGCGCCTGCGGCCCGCGCTGCGCGCCTTTGAGCCCTACGACCCGCGCTTCTCGCCCGTGCGTGTGAACCTCTCCGCGAACGAGAACACGCGCCCGCTGCCGGCGGAGCTCGCCGAGGCCGTGCTCGAGGCCGTGCGGGCCACGCCGCTCAACCGCTACCCCGACCCCATGGCAAACGCCCTGCGCGACGCGCTGGCTGAGCGCCACGGCACGGACCGCGCCCACGTGATCGTGGGCAACGGCGGCGACGAGCTGCTCTTCAACCTGCTCTTTGCCTTCGGCGGTCCCGGGCGCGCGGTCGTGACCTGCCCGCCGGACTTTGCCGAGTACGCCAACTTCGCCGCGATGTGCGAGACGCCGGTCGTTGCCGTCCCGCGCGACGCGGAGGACTTCTCCGTGAACGCCGAGGCCCTTCTCGCCGCCGCGGCAGACGCGGCCCTCGTGATCCTCACGTCTCCCAACAACCCCACGGGCGGCCTCGTTGACCGTGCGCTCGTGGAGCGGCTGCTCGCCGAGACCGAGGCGCTCGTGCTCGTGGACGAGGCGTACGTGGAGTTTGCCGGCGAGGACAAGAGCCTCACGCCGCTCGTCCCGGGCAACCCGCGTCTCATCGTGCTGCGGACGCTCTCCAAGGCCTTCGCGCTCGCCGGCCTGCGCGTGGGGTATCTCGTGGCGGATCCAAAGGTCGTGGACGCCCTGGGGGCCGTGCGCCAGATATACTCGGTAGACGTGCTCGCCCAGGAGGTCGCGCTCGCCTTCGTGGAGCGCCGCGACCTACTCGCGCCCGTCGTCGCCGACATCGTGGCGGAGCGGGAGCGTCTGGCCGCAGGACTCTCCGCGCTGCCCGGCGTGCGTATGTGGCCCTCTGCCGCCAACTTCGTGCTGGCGCGCGTGCCGAACGCCCATCGCACGTGGGAGCGGCTGCGCGACGAGCACTCGATCCTGGTGCGCGACTTCAGCTCCACGCCGGGGCTCGACGACTGTCTCAGGCTCACCGTGGGCACGCGCGAGGAGAACGACGCTCTTCTCGACGCGCTCTCGGTGCTCATAAGGGAGGAATCATGACAAGGACCGCCAAGGTCGTCCGCGCCACCGCAGAGACGGACATCGGCCTCTCCGTGGACCTCGACGGCACCGGTGCCGCCGACGTCGAGACGGGCGTGGGCTTCTTCGACCACATGCTCTGCGCGCTCGCGCGCCACTCGCTCGTCGACCTCACGGTGCGCGTCAAGGGCGACACCGAGGTGGACGACCACCACACCGTCGAGGACACGGGCATCGTGCTCGGCCAGGCGCT
>CALULC010000060.1 GCA_944321385.1 uncultured Atopobiaceae bacterium | reverse complement strand
CGCTCGCCAAAGATGAAGGGCTTCATCTTGGGGTTCCAGCGACGGGTCTGGTGGCCGTAGTGGCAGCCGGCGTCGAGCAGGGTCTGGATAGTGATCTTAGCCATAATAACCTCCTGTGGTTGGTCCTCCGCGTGATGTCATCCCCGCTTCGCCACCCAAAACCTGGCTAGAAGTCTTGGGCACCACGGCGGGCGGGTCGTCACGCGTGCGTCTTGTTACCGCCTCGCGGCGGCATGCCGTACGGGCGCACAGCGACTTGAAAGTATAGATGGCAAGACCTGCGTTGTCGAGGTCTTATCTGCCGTCTTTCACGATTTGCGCAACCTTCCTCGCACGGGGGCCCGAGTCCGAAGCCACTGGGCTATGAGAGCACGGTCCCCGGAGGCACCCCATACACTAGGACCTGGGGTGCGCCGCCTTCGCGGCGTCCTTCAGGCGGTCGACCGAGAGGTGGGTGTAAATCTGGGTGGTCGCAAGGCTCTCGTGCCCAAGCAGCTCCTGCACGCTCCTCAGGTCCGCGCCGCCGCCCAGGAGCTCGGTTGCAAAGGTGTGGCGCATGGCGTGGGGGGTGAGCGACGGGTCAAGGCCAGCCTCTGCGACCCTCCGCTCGAACCTCGTTCGCAGGGCGTCGGCTGACATGGCGTTTCCCCTGGTGGAGAGGAAGAGCGCGTCTGCGCTGCGTCCGTCTCGCACAAGATGGGGTCGTCCCCGCTCGAGATAGAGGGCAACGCTGTCAAGAGCCCTTTCATACAAGGGGACCACGCGCTCCTTGGAGCCCTTCCCAAAGAGCCTCGCCTGTGCAGAGACGAGGTCGACGTCAGAGACGGAGAGCCCCGCGACCTCACTGATGCGCGCTCCGGTAGCGTAGAGAAGCTCGAGAAACGCCCGGTCCCTCAGGTCAACCGGGTCGCTTCCCGCGCACGTGTCGAGAAGGGCGCTGACGTCGGCATCGGACATGGTGCGCGGGAGCGTCTTGGAGAGCTTTGGGCTCGTCACTGCGGCCACCGCGGCGCTTGGGCAACGACCCTCCCGAAGCATCCAGCGGTAGAGCCCCCTAAGAGCGGAGAGTCTGCGCGAGATGGTGCGCACCGAGTACCCGGCGCGAGAAAGCTCCGAGAGATACGCCCGAAGCTCGCGGTGCGTGAGGGAGAGCGGCGCCACGCCCTCGCGGTGCGCCCAGGAGACAAAGGCCTCAAAGTCCTCGCGATAACCTCGTACCGTGTTTGGTGAAAGGCGCCTCACCTCGCCGAGGTAGGAACAGTAGTCGGCCGCTCCCCTCTCAAGCTCGTCCTGCTCGGCGATTCGCACCTTCGCCTCAGGAGTCATGGGTGCCGAGCCTTCCGCAGAGAAGCTCGGGACGGGAGGAGAGGTAGTCTGTGAGATCGGCCCTCGCGCGCTCGACGTATGCCAAACGCCTTGCCTCCTTGTTCCTCGGCGCGTTCTCGAGCGGCGGGAAGAGTCCGAAGTTAACGTGCATGGGCTGATAGTCAACGGTCTCGGGGCTGGTGGCGTAGCTCACGAGCGAACCCAGGGATCCAGTTGTTGGAAGCTTTACGGCGGCCGTTCCCTTAAGCTCGGCGTGGACGTTGAGGGCGGCAAGGAGCCCCGAGGCGATGGCCTCGACGTAACCTTCCGTGCCGGTGATCTGTCCGGCAAGCCTCACGCGCGTGCCCGGAATGGCAAACGTGCCGTCGAGCGCGTGGGGGGCGTCAACGAAGCTGTTGCGGTGCATGACGCCATAACGGAGGAACTCGGCATTCTCTAGCCCCGGAATCATACGGAAAACGCGTCGCTGCTCTCCCCAGGTGAGATTGGTCTGGAATCCAACAAGATTGTAGGCGGTGTGAGCCGAGTTCTCGGCTCTCAGCTGGACCGCGGCCCAGGGTCGCTTGCCCGTCCTGGGGTCGACGAGCCCAACCGGTTTCATCGCGCCAAACCTCAGCGAGTCCCTGCCGGTTCGTGCGACCTCTTCCGCTGGCTGGCAGGCGCAGAAGAGGTCCCGTTGCTCAAAGTCCTTGGAGCAGACGCGCTCCGCCGAGACGAGGGCCTCGATAAAGGCCTCGTACTCCTCTCGGTTGAGAGGGCAGTTGAGATAGTCTCCCTCTCCCTGATTACCGTAGCGCGACTGCATGAAGATTACGGATCGATCGATCGAGTCAGCGTCAACGATGGGAGCCGCGGCATCGTAGAAGCTCAACCGGTCTCCCCCGACGTGTCGGGCAATGTCCTCGAAGAGGGCGTCTGCACAGAGCGGCCCCGCCGCAATCACGCAGGGCCCCTCAGGGATGGAATCAGCGCGCGCTCGGACAAGCTCGATGTTATCGCTCGAGAGGACGCGCTCGGTCACGCAGCGGGAGAACTCGTTTCGGTCGACGGCGAGCGCCCCTCCGGCGGGCACCGAGGTGAGGCGCGCGCACTCCAGAAGCTCCGAACCCATGAGCTCAAGCTCCCACTTGAGCTGTCCGGCAGCGCTGTCCTCCTTTGTCGACTTGAGGGAGTTTGAGCACACGAGCTCGGCGAGCCACCCGGTGTGATGCGCGGGGCTTTCCTGCTCCGGGCGCTGCTCGATCAGTCTGACCCTCACTCCCCTACGAGCCAATTGAAGGGCGCACTCGCTACCGGCGAGGCCGCCGCCGACCACGGTTACGATGTCCTGCATGTTCCTCCCATCGAGACTCTATCCACCTCATTTTGCCCCAAGAAGAACGATTGCGTGGGCGAGTATCTGCCGTCGGGAAGCCTCTCCACGAGACCCCTCGCCTCGTGGTCGGTGAGCGTCCTCATGATCGTGAGCACACTCTCGTTAAGCCTCTCCGCAAGCTCATCGGGCCGCGCGGGTGAGGCCACGAGTGCAGAGAGCACGGGTCCAACGGCACGCTTCTCGCGTCCCTGGCCGAGCCTCATGAACCCGTAGTCGAGAGAAATGGCCGTCGAGAGCTCAGCCTCGTCCGCGATCACACGGGCACCCTCGGAGAGAAGCCTGTTTGTTCCGCTCGAGTTTGGGGAGAATATGGACCCAGGTATCGCGTACACGATCCGACCAAGCTCCACGGCGGCCTCCGCAGTGTACATGGTCCCCGACCTCCTCCCCGCCTCAGTAACCACAAGGACGCGCGACAGGGCTGCAATGAGCTCGTTTCTCCTCGGAAACGACCATCTCTTTGGTCCCGATCCCCACGGCACGACGGAGATCACCGCTCCCCCGCCTTCGACGGCGCCCTCATAGACGTCGAGCGAAGTGCTCGGATACACAACGTCCGCACCGCAGCCCGACACCACGACCGTCGTGCCGCCAGCCTTGAGGGCGGCAATGCCGGCCGCGTGGTCGCATCCCATGGCTCCGCCGGAGACGACCGTTATCCCGCACTCAACGGAGATCCTTGCGGCCATCTCCGCAATGGCCAACCCGTAAGGCGTCGCCCTCCTCGCGCCCACGATGGAGACACACGGGCCGAGAAGAGCGGCGGGGTCCCCCAACCCGTAGAGTCTCTCCGGGGGCCTGGCAAGCTCCTCCAAGGCGGGTGGCCACCCGTCCCCGCTGCGCTCGATGACCCAACCGTTGGCTGGCGCTCCCATTTCTCATCCCTTCGTTCGAGGGCGATATCCCAACGCCTCCACCACGTCCTCTTCAGTGATCTTCTCGTGCTCGGCGAGGTCAGCGATCGTGCGGGCCACCCTCGTGACCCTGACAATCGCCCTGCCGCCAAGGGACAGTCCGCGCGCGAGCGACTCGAAGGCCCCTCTTGCCCTTGGGTCGAGTTCCGCCGCAGGAGGCCTCGGCCTCCCGGAGGGCACGCCCGATCGCTCTTCTCGCCACTTCCCAAACTCGATGGCTCCGACCACCATCTCCCTCAGCAAATCTGAGGAGTCTCCGGTACTTCCGCCGATGACCTTTGAGGTCTCCGGGCGAGGGACGTCAACGTGCAGGTCTATGCGGTCCATCAAGGGGCCGCCGATACGCGTTTGGTAGGCGTGGATCTGCGCCGGCGTGCAGGAGCACTCGCGGCTCGGATCGCCGAGGTACCCGCAGGGGCAGGGATTGGAGGCGGCAACGAGCTGAAAGTGACAGGGAAATGAGTAGGTGCCGTCGACCCTCGTGATCCTCACCTCGCGATCCTCCAGGGGCTGTCTCAAAGCCTGGAGCGTCGACCTCCCAAACTCCGGAATCTCATCGAGGAAGAGGACGCCCTTGTGAGCGAGGGAGACCTCGCCGGGAAGCACGGGCCTTCCGCCCCCAACGAGACCCGCAGTTGATATCGAGTGATGGGGAGCCCTGAACGGGCGCTCTCCGCTCGCAATCCGGTCAATGGGCTCTCCGGCAACGGAGTGGATGATCATCACCTCCGAAGCCTCCTCGGGAGTGAGGGGCGGGAGAATCGTTGGGAGGCAGCGCGCGAGCATCGTCTTGCCCGATCCCGGGGGGCCGACCATGAGAACGCCATGCTTTCCGGCGGCAGCGATCGTCATGGCTCTTTTGGCGAGGTCCTGGTCGACAACATCAGCGAAGTCTGCGTGGTAGCGGCCCTCTTCCGGACTGGGTGGCCTGCCCTCACGAACGTGAGATAGCCCATCGACTCCCCCCTTGAGCTGGGATAGGAACCTCATGCCAAGAGCCCTGTCGGCCATGGGGGCAATGAGGGAGCTCTCCTCCGACATGACGAGTCCAAGCCCCAGTCGCTCGGCAAGCAAGGCATAGGCGACCTCGCCCCTGACCGGGCAGACGGAACCGTCAAGACCGAGCTCCCCAACAAAGAGCTTATCCTCCACGATTCTGGGGTCGAGCTGCTTGGTGGCAATGAGGATAGCCACGGCCATGGCAAGATCAAGAGACGTGCCGGACTTCTTGATTTCGCTCGGCTGCAAGTTGATGGTGACGTGCTCGCGTGGAAGCTCGAAGCCGCTTGACCTCATGGCACATCGAACTCTTGATCGAGCCTCGAGAACCGCCGAATCGGGCATTCCGACCACGTCGAGTCCGGGAAGGCCCCCAGAGACGCTCACCTCAACGATGACCGACACCGGCTCGACCCCATGGAGCGACGCGGCTTGGACCGCCGCAACGGCGGGCATCAGTTGTCCATCCCAAACGCAGCGTAGTCCTGGTGTAGGTGCGCGTGCCCGTCCGGGAACACCGTCAGGGCGATGACGTCAAACCTGACGTTGGCGACCCACTCGTGAAGCTGGAGATAGCTCTTGGCGGCATTGCGGTAGCGGCCCCTCTTGTCAAAGTCCACGGCCTCCTCGGGCATGAGGTCGTCTGCGCCCAGTGTCCTTCTGGTCTTAACCTCAACGAACACCACCGTCTCGTAAGGCAGCTCGGGCGCTCGGGCGATGATGTCGACCTCACCAAAGCCGCTGTCCCAGTTAGTCTGGAGAATATCCCAGCCTCTTTCCCGAAGGTTGTCGCATGCCCTACGCTCCCCTCTCTTGCCAAGGGCATGCGGGTCGATGCTGCTTACCGGGCTGACAACGGGTGCATAGGCAGTCTCCTCGATCATTGGTCCCCCTCTCCTGGCGATGTCAAAAGCATCGCAGGGGGAGGTTGCACCAAACTGACGTGAGACCAGCTGGGAATGGCTTCTGGCTTACGACATTCGTTGGAGGCTGGCGATACGGGCCCCTTGCCTTGGGGCCAGGGGACGCGACAAAGGACGCTCCTCGCTTGGGTCAATCAGAAAAGCCTCGGCGTCTCCATGAAGTTTCCACAGAAGGAAAGCCTATGAAGGGGCGTTGGCCCAAGGGCCCTAATGGCGGCAATATGCTCTGCGGAGCCGTAACCCTTGCAGTTCGCAAGGTGATACTCGGGGTATTCGGCCTCATAGGAGACCATGAGGGCGTCGCGAGTGACCTTTGCCACGATGGAGGCGGCAGAGATGCAGGCGATCCGGGCATCTCCCTTGACGACGCAAAGCTCCCTGGGGTGGGCGCCAATGGGGTTCCCGTCAATGAGAACCTTGTCTGGAGCAAGCCCCGTATCGTCGATAGCCTGGGCCATGGCCATCCTGAGGCAGGCTGTCATCCCAAGACGATCTATTGTCTTGTTGTCAACGTGCGCAACGCCAACTGCCACCGCAACGTCTTTGATGGTCGTGGCAAGCCGCTCCCTTGAGCGAGCGTCGAGCTGCTTCGAGTCGTTGAGGCCCCGGATCTTGGGGTCGCGCGGAAGGCACACCGCAGCCACGGTCAGAGGGCCGGCCAGAGCGCCACGACCGACCTCGTCGACTCCAATGACGATGCCGTCCCCGCCGAGCTCGAGCTGGAGCTCGTACATCGTGCGCACGCGCTCGCGTTCGCGCTCCTCGCGCTCTACCCGTCTCCTTGCCACCTCGATCGCATGCTGTACCTGCTTTCGGGGATCTTCGGCATACCTGGCGATGAGAAGCTTCGCCTCGTCAGTCGAGGAGGCTGAAAGGGCGGCAGCCACCTCGCGGGCGCTCGTGGGAGGCGTCATGTCGTTTGCCACGGGAAGTCACTCCAAACAAATGGAGCCGCCCCAAGGACGGCTCCAAGTCTTCCAAAGAAGCTTTGACTAGTCGCGCTTCTCGCGAATGCGGGCAGCCTTGCCGACGCGGTCGCGGAGGTAGTAGAGCTTGGCGCGGCGAACGTCGCCATGACGGACGACATCGAGCTTTGCGATCTTGGGGCTGTGAAGCGGGAAGGTGCGCTCAACGCCAACGCTGAAGCTGATCTTGCGGACCGTGAAGGTCTCACGGGCACCCTCACCGCTCATGCGGATGACGTCACCCTCGAAGACCTGCTCACGAGTACGCTCGCCCTCGACGATGCGATAGTGAACCTTAACGTGATCGCCAACCTTGACGGCGGGGATGTCCTCGCGAATCTGCTGACGCTCGATGGCTCGAATGTAATCCATGATCTCTTTCCTTCTCTAGAGGTGCCGACGCAACGCGAACGACACATAGCTTTACACGCAAGGCGAAATTATAGGGGACTTTTCCTCCATGGACAAGAAGAACACAACTTTATAGGCAAACACCGACTACCACGCCGGCCTCGGTGTTCGGCTCAGCGATGGTGCAAGGATATCCCGTGCTCATCGCCTGATAGAAGTACGAGCTCTCTCCGTAGGCCTGCGATGAGGGAAACGCCGAACGGTACCACCATGCAACCGCAGCGTTGTCATACGAGAGAAGAAGTGTGTCATTTGGGTCCGAGCTGCAGGTCACGCCCTCGTTCTTGAAGAACTCGTACTGTTCGCCCTCTGCGGAGAGAACGTCGTCATAGAGCGAGTAGTCGATGTAGTCCGTCCTCCACCAGATGTCGTCACCATACTCGTCAACGAAGATCGTGATCGGCCCGCACACCTCGCTCAGCGAGAAGGCCCAGAGAACATCCGAGGTCTGCGTCACCCCGTTGGAGTCGGAGAGCTCGCCGACGTTGTTGGTCGTCTTGCTGACCGCCCTCGCGCAATCGAGAAGGTCGTCGGGCAGAAGCGCGGAGCCCTCCGAAGTCAGCCACGAGCGCAGCTGACTGCCCTCCCAGCCGCCATCGCAGGTCCCCGTCGAGTTCATGGTCTGAACAGAGATCGGAGAGATCATGAGCGTGATTCCGGCCTTGCCCGATCCGTCCGCGAGGGCATCGGCCCTGATGCCGACAACCGTTGCGATAGCCTGACGACCGTCCTTGAGGGCGACGGACCTGGTGTCTCCCACGCCAACGCCCCAGACGGAGGCAACCTCACGGCCCTCCTCGTCAGAGGCGGCAGCAGAGATGAGCTTGGAAATCTCTGAGAGCTCCTCCCAGCTGTATTCCTCGAATGACTTGGGGCCGAGCTCAGCCTCCCCCTGCTCCTCGAGCGAGCTCTGGGGCAGCGGCAGCGAGGAGTTGGTGGCTATGAGATAGAGAAGGACGGCGCCGCCGGCAAAAACGAGAATCGAGGCAACGACCGCAATGGCGGTGAGGCACCCGCCTCCCCTGTTGCGAGAACTCATGTCATCCCTTCCACGCGGTAACGGAGCCCATGATATACAAGCTTCAGCGCTTTCGCCAAGAGCGAGGGACCTTTAGGTTCTCGTAGAGGTCGATTGCGTAGCGATCGGTCATGCCTGAGATGAAGTCCGCAACCTGCACCTCCGGCGAGCCCTCATCGTGGAGCCGATATTCGTGAGGCACGTCCTCGAGGTGGACCATGAAGTGGTCAAACAGCTCGCCGAGCATCACATACGCCTTCGGCTCCTCCCACTTCGCGTCGCCCCGAGAATAGAGGTTCACAAAGAGAAAGGAGCGCATCTCCATCATCGCGTCCCACACGGGGTCCGACATTCTTATGTCGCCAGAGATCGAGCTCATGTGGACGACGTCGTGAACCATCGTCTCGATCCTCTCGGAGGAACTCTCCCCAAGGACGTGGCGAGCCGCACTGGGAAGCGCGCCCTCAGAGAGAAGCCCGGCGCGTTCGGCATCGTCGATGTCATGGCATACGTAGGCGATTCTGTCGGCAAGCGAAACAACGCGTCCCTCAAGCGTCGCAGGCCTGACAGAGCCGGTGTGGTGGTGAATGCCGTCAATGACCTCACGGCTGAGATTGAGGCCCCGGCCTCCGCGCTCTAGAAGCTTTACGATACGAACTCCCTGCTCGTTATGGGCAAAATACCTATGCTGGGAGCCGTCGTCGTCAGCGATGCCCCTGTGGCGCGCAATGGCATGGCTGAGCGCCCGCTCGCCGACGTGCCCAAACGGGGTATGCCCAAGATCGTGCCCGAGTGAGATGGCCTCGGTGAGATCCTCGTTGAGGCCGAGCGGACGAGCGATGGATCGAGCGACCTGGGACACCTCGAGGGTGTGCATGAGGCGCGTCCTGTAGTGATCCCCCTCTGGAGCGAGAAACACCTGCGTCTTGTGCGCCAGCCTGCGGAGGCTCTTGCTATGAAGGATCCTGTCGCGATCGCACTGGAAACAAGTCCTGAGCGGGTCCTGGTCCTCGAGAACTTCTCGACCCCGTGAAGAATCAGAGAAGCAAGCGTCGGACGAGAGGCGCTCGTGCTCAAGCCTCTCAAGGTCCTGTCTCGTGTTCTCTCGCATATGGCCTCCAAACAAGAAGGGAGGGAGCCAAAGCCCCCTCCCCCTTAGGTCAGGACAATGTCCTCGAGTGCTACTTGGCAACCTTGGCGGCGCCACCGTTGGCCTCGATCTTGGCCTGAGCGGCCGCGAGGCGCGCGATGGGCACGCGGTACGGCGAGCAGGAGACGTAGTCGAGACCGAGGTCGTAGTACATGTGGATGGACTCGGGGTCACCACCGGTCTCGCCGCAGACGCCGCAGAC
>CALULC010000059.1 GCA_944321385.1 uncultured Atopobiaceae bacterium | reverse complement strand
CGCGAGCTGGTGTCCAACGCCTCGGACGCCATCGACAAGCTCTACCTCAAGAGCCTCACGGACAGCTCCGTGCAGGTTGACCAGGCAAACCTTGCCATCAACGTGGCCTTTGACAAGGACGCGCGCACCATCACCGTCTCCGACAACGGCATCGGCATGACGGCTGACGAGCTGGAGAAGAACCTCGGCACGATCGCCCACTCCGGCTCCGAGGAGTTCAAGGCCGCCAACGCAGAGGCCCAGGGCGACGCCGTGGACATCATCGGCCGCTTTGGCGTGGGCTTCTACTCCGCCTTCATGGTGGCGCGCGAGGTTAGCGTGGTCAGCCGCGCGTACGGCTCCGACGAGTGCAACCGCTGGACCTCGGACGGCGTGGAGGGCTACACGATCGAGCCCGTTGCCGCTGACGACCCCGCCTACCGCACCGAGCCCGGCACCTCCGTCGTCATGACCCTCAAGGAGAACGCCGAGGAGGCCAACTACGACGAGTTCCTCAGCGAGTGGAAGCTCCGCGAGCTCATCCGCCGCTACAGCAACTACGTGCGCTACCCCGTCCAGATGCTCGTGACCAAGAGCCGCGAGAAGGAGCGCCCCGCCGACGCCGGCGACGACTACAAGCCGGAGTGGGAGGACTACACCGAGCTCGAGACCATCAACTCGATGACCCCCATCTGGAAGAAGCGCGCCTCCGAGGTCACCGACGAGGAGTATGCCGAGTTCTACAAGTCCACCTTCCACGACTGGGCGGACCCCGCGCGCACCTTCAGCCTGCACGCCGAGGGCACGCTCGAGTACGACGCCCTGCTCTTCATCCCCGGCCAGGCGCCCTTTGACCTCTACAGCCGCGACTACGAGAAGGGCCTCGAGCTCTACAGCTCCAACGTCCTCATCATGGAGAAGTGCGCGGACCTCTTGCCGGACTACTACAACTTCGTCCGCGGCGTCGTGGACTCCTCCGACGTCTCTCTCAACATCTCCCGCGAGACGCTCCAGCAGACCCGCCAGCTTCAGGCCATGGCGCGCCGCATCGAGAAGAAGATCACGAGCGAGCTCGAGGCCATGCGCGACCAGAGCCGCGAGGCATACGAGACGTTCTTCGAGAACTTTGGCCGCGGCCTCAAGTACGGCATCTACCAGAGCTACGGCATGAAGAAGGACGAGCTCGCGGGGCTGCTTCTCTTCTGGAGCGCGCGCGAGCAGAAGATGGTCACGCTCCAGGAGTACGTGGCCGCCATGCCCGCCGACCAGAAGGCCATCTACTACGCCGCCGGCGACGACCGCGAGCGCCTGGCCAAGATGCCCGTGGTTGAGTCCGTCCTCGCCAAGGGCTTCGACGTGCTCCTTGCAACGCAGGACGTGGACGAGTTCTGCTTCCAGGCCATGCACGACTTCACGGCCACGGGCCTGCCCAAGACCTACGAGGACGACGCCGCGCGCGAGGCGGCCGCCCAGGCCGTGGCCGACGGCGCCGAGCCCGAGGTCGAGGACCGCACCGTGGAGCTCAAGAACGTGAACTCCGGTGACCTTGATCTTGCCACCGACGAGGAGAAGAAGGAGGCCGAGGAGGCCACCAAGGCAAACGAGGGCCTGTTCGGCGCCATGAAGGACGCGCTGGGCGAGAAGGTCGAGAAGGTCGCGGTGTCCACGCGCCTCGCCGCCGACGGCGCGCCGGCCGTGATCACCTCCGAGGGCCCGCTCACGCTCGAGATGGAGAAGGTCCTCGCCGCCGGCCCCGAGGCGGGGGAGGCCCCCAAGGCCGTTCGCGTGCTCGAGGTCAACGCCAAGCACCCGGTCTTCGAGAAGCTCCGCGCTGCGCAGGAGGCGGGCGACGCCGAGAAGGTCAAGCTCTACGCGGGCTTGCTCTACAACCAGGCGCTGCTCGTCGAGGGTATCCTGCCCGAGGACCCCGTGGCGTTTGCGTCCCAGGTCTGCGAACTGATGTAGCGATCGCATCAGAGCGGGGATGGCCCGCCAGGGCCCGGCGCCCCGGCCCAAGATCCGGCGCTTCGAACAGCTTGCCCGCGCCTTTGGTGCGGACAAGAACTCGCGGCGGACCTTGGCAGGGGCCCACTTGGTTGCAACGCTTTGCGAGAAAGGCTTACTTGTGACCACGCCTTAGGGTGCGGGCGATTGCTTGCAGCGAGGGTTGTTTGAAGGGCGCGGGGTGGCCGCCGTAGCGTTCTTGGCAGGCGTTGCGGCAGATGGTGCGGACCTCGGCGGCCAGGGCCTCGTTGCCAAGGCGCTTGCAGATACGGTGGCATACCTCGTCTTCGGTGGCACTCGCATCCCAGCGCATGCCGGAGTGCCGCGCCGTGCGGCAGACGCGCGCCCAGGCATCCCGCCAGCAGGAGAGCTTGCGACGTCGGGCGAGAAGGACGGCCGCACCGGTGCCGGCGGCCAGTGCCACGGCGAGAAGGACCACCACCTGCCAGGGAAGCGCCGAGACGTCGTCCTTCTCGCCCCGCTCTTCGGGGGTATCTGCCTGCGGTGTCTCATTCACGGGCCCTGCCGGGGTCTCCTCGGGGGCGTCCGGCTCGTCCTCCGGTAGCGTGGTCTCGGGAGTCTCCTGCGGCTCGGGTGCGACCTCACCCTCGCCGGAGGCGGGCGTCACGTCGATCCCCACCCAGCCGATGCCGTCGAACCAGACCTCCGCCCAGGTGTGGAGCTGGTTCATGCGCACCACGTACGAGCCGTCGGCGCCGCGCTCCGACCCGGGAGCGTAGCCGAGGGCGACCCGCGAGTTGAGCCCGAGGGTGCGGGCGAGAAGCGCGAACGCCGTCGCGTAGTGCGTGCAGTAGCCGCGCCGCTCCGTAAGGAAATCGGCCACCACCTGGAGGTTGTTCTCGCCGCCGCCATCCGGCGCGTCGAGCGAGTAGGAGAAGCCGCCCTCGGCGAAGTACCTCATGAGCCAGCGTGTCGCTGCCACTTGGGCCTCGAGGCTTCCGTCCGCGGCAATCGCGCCCTCCGAGCGCGCCTCGTCGGAAACCTTCTGAATCGCTCGGGGCAAGTTGGGCACCTCGGACGTGTGCGTGGAGGGCCCGGCCCACGTGCTCTCGCCGAGACCCGCCCTGATCCTCTCGAAGTCGTCCAGCCGTGCGTCCGAGGTGAGGGGCGCGAGGTAGCAGCCGCTCGCCGTGACCGTTCCGTCCTCCTCGCGCGTCCGCTCGCACGTCCCCGGGGGGACGGGCGCGTATTCGGAGCCCGCCTCAACGCTCGTCGTCACGTAGGGCATCTGTTCCTCGAGCCATGCGCCCGACTCGTCCGCAAACCACAGCAGCCCGCTCCTGGAGTCGCCCCTCGTACCCTCCCAATAGATTCCGGAGCCGTCCTCGAGGTCCGTGTCCGAGATCCCCGCAAAGCGCCACGTTGACCCGTCGAACTCATCGAGCACACCAAGTCGCAGGTAGAGGGGCCCGTCTGCGGTCGTGACATAGGTGAGGGCCTGCGCGGGCGAGCGGTCGCGGAGGTCGTCCGAGAGGTCCACGAGCGTCTCGACGCGCGTGGGGACGCTAGGCCCGTCCCCTCCGGGTGTCCAACGCTCGAAGGTCCCCGAGGGTGCGACGACGCTCGCTCCACACCCGAGCGCGAGGGCGAGCAGCGCCACCGCCGCGCCGCGCACGGAACGGGGCCGCGTGGTAACGGAGAGCCAGACGAGCAGAAGGCCCAGGGCGACGGCGGCCCAGATCAACTCGAGCCGCGCGGCGGGACCCATGATGACCTGGTCGGCGGCCGAGAGACCGAGCGGGACGAGCGCTGCGGCGGGCCTGAGCGAGCGCGAGGAGCAGAGCACGGCGAGAAGCGCCGCGAGGCCGGAGCCCATGAGCACAACGAGGATGTCCCAGGTCTTGAGCGCGTCCTGCGAGGCGCCGCCCGCGAGCTGCTCCGCGCCGGTGGACACGACGGTGCCGAGCCAGGCCAGGGGCTCGTCCCAGACCGTCTGGCTCGCGGCGTAACCGGCAGTCGTAGCGGTAACGTGCCCCACCCGCCCGTCGAGCGCGCCAAGGGCGAGCACGGCACCTACGACGACCAGCGCGACGGCCAGGGCCGCCGGGAGCGCAACGCGTGCGGGCCGCCGCGCGCCGCGCCGGCGCAGGAGCGAGCCGAGCAGCGCGCCACCCGCCGCGCCTGTGCACAGGAGCGCGGGGACGGAGTCGCCCCACACGCCCTCGTAGATCATGCTCGTGAGCGGGACCGTCGCGAGCAGCGCAAGCGCAACGCCGACGAGAAGGGCCAGAAGCTCCGTGGCGGCGTGCGTCCGGGCGGGCGCGTCCGCAGGCGTTGCCCGTGCGATATCGCCGCTCTTCTCGGCAGGCCCCTCGCTTGCCTCGCCAGCACGCGCGCCCCTCTCGGCGCTCACGACGGTGACGGCGGCCGCGAGCGGGCCGCGCTGCAGGGCCCGGGCCAACGCACCGCCTGGATCGCAGGTCACGAGCACCACGCGCCGCCGTCCGGACCCGCCTCCGGCGAGCCGCGCCACCCCGCGGGCGCGCGCCTCTGCCGAGCTCGCGTCCCCGCGCTCGCCCACGACGGAGGCGCAAAAGCGCTCCTGCTGGACCGGGGCGCGCAGGGTGAGGGCGCCGTCGGTCAGGATGACGTCTGGGTTGTTCCTCAGGCCTTGGAGCACGGCAGCCGTCGTGGCCGCCAGCTCGTCGCCCGTGCCCGCGCCGAGCGTGTCGGCAACCACGAGGACCGGCGGCGCCTCGTGACCCGAGCGCTCGAACGACATGAGCTCGCCGTGGTGGGCGGTCTGTCTCCAGGAGATCTGCCGGATGCCGTCGCCCTTCTCGTAGGGGCGCACGCCGGAGGGATCCGGCTCGGGGCTTGGGTCCGTGAGCCGCGCGAGGCGACCGCTCTGGAGGGAGCGCAGCAGCTCGGGGCTCACGGCGGGCGGGACGCGCAGCTCGAGCGCCGCGGGGTCCACACGTGTGGCGCGCCAGAACCCAAAGGCGTCGACCCAGGTGTGCCGCACGCTCTGCTGACGGTAGAGGCCGCGGCGGCTGCCCGGTCGCGACAGGCTCTCGATGACCTCGCCGCGCTGGTTCACGCGCACCCAGGACTCCATGCGCGCGCTCGTCTCCACGAGGCGCGACCAGGCCCCGCGAGCCCGCAGACGCCGTGCGAGAAGGACCTCGGCAAGACCCGTGACGCAGCCGGCGAGCAGCGCGATCCCG
The DNA here is from genome assembly GCA_944321385.1 of uncultured Atopobiaceae bacterium. GTDB lineage: Bacteria > Actinomycetota > Coriobacteriia > Coriobacteriales > Atopobiaceae > Thermophilibacter. The sequence goes on along the minus strand of CALULC010000059.1, from coordinate 4,488 downwards.
GCGGCGCCCGGCGCGAGCCAGCCGCCGACGATGCCCGTGGCGAGAAGCGCGGCGCCGAGGGCAAGCTGGACGGCCCCGCGTCTCGTGAGGGTCAGGGAGCGGTCGTTCTTCTCGCCCCGCCCGCTCATTTGCGGCGCGAGCCCGGCGCGCTCACCTGGGACATGAGGCGCGTGAGGACGGCGCGCTGATGCTCGGCCTGCGGGGTTCCGGGCACCGCGTCTCGCAGCACGAGGCGGTGCGCGAGAACGGCGGGGGCAAGCGTGCGCACGTCCTCGGGAAAGACGGCGGTGCGGCCGTCGAGCAGCGCGTGCGTGCGGCTGATGGCCAGGAGCGCGAGGCCGGCGCGCGGGGAGGCGCCGAGGCGGACCTCGGACGCGCGTCTCGTGGCGTCGAGGATGGCGAGCGCATAGGCCGCCACCTCGTCGCTCACGTGCACGCGCGCGGCGGTGTTCCTGAACGCCCTGACGTCGGCCATGTCGCAGACGCCCGTCACGCGCTCGACCGGGTCCGCGCCCGATCTCCCGGCGAGCATGGCCCGCTCGGACGCCGCGTCGGGGTAGCCGAGGGAGGCGCGCACCATGAAGCGGTCGAGCTGCGCCTCGGGCAGGGGATAGGTGCCCTCCATCTCCACGGGGTTCTGCGTGGCGATGACGAAGTAGGGATCGGGCAGGTCGTAGGTGGTCCCGTCAACCGACACCCGACCCTCGCCCATGGCCTCGAGCAGCGCCGACTGGGTCTTGGGGTTGGCCCGGTTTATCTCGTCGGCGAGAAGCACGTCGCAGAAGAGGGGCCCCGGAAGAAACGAGAACTCGCGCGTCTGCGGGTTCCACACGTTCACGCCGGTGAGGTCGCTCGGGAGCATGTCCGGTGTGAACTGCACGCGCGTCACGCGTGCGCGGGCGACGCGTGCCAGCGCACGGGCGAGCGTGGTCTTGCCCACGCCGGGTACGTCCTCGAGCAGGAGGTGGCCACCCGAGAGCAGGCACATGACGGAGAGGGCGATGACCTCCGTGCGAGCGCTGAGGGTGCCCGCGAGCTGCTCGGCCATGCGCTCGCCGAGCCGGGCCGCCGCCTCGGGGCTCATTATCGTAGGCTCTGACGGGTGTTGGGTTCGATCAGGTCTCATGACACCTCCCAGGGACATGAGACGATAGTCCCCCTGTTACGGCTTGGGTAGCCGCTCCCCGCCCTGCGCATTCGGCGAACGGCGAATTGGTATGCTAGGGGTTCCGGGTTTCGCCGGACCAATGAACGGGGGAAACATGGTCAAGATGCTGGTACTCGTTCGACACGGGGCTCCCGAGGCAACCGCGCCCTCCGGGGCGGACCTCGACCGCAGACTCACCGCCTCGGGCACGCGCTCGATTAAGGCGGCCTATCCGCGCACCTTTGCGCTTCTCGGCAATGATGCGCGCCCCGCGGTCTGGAGCAGCCCAGCCGTGCGCGCGCTCGAGACTGCTGAGGTGGTTGCCGACGCCGTACAGGCGGAGGGCATCGAGGTCCACGAGTCCCTCTACGCACAGAACGCGTCGGCGTTCCTGGCCGAGCTTGAGGCCTCTGAGTCCACGTGCGTGATCGCGGTGGGCCACGCACCCTTCGTTGATACGATCGCCGCCCGCTTCCTGGGGACCTGCCCCGCCTTTGGCAAGGGCACGGCCGTTGCCATCGACCTCCCCGAGGGATTGCAGGGCAGAGGCGTGCTCCGCTGGTACGTTGCCGGCCCGGAGTCCGTCTCCTGGGAGGAGCTCTCCGTGGTCGAGCGCGCAGTCTCCGGGTCTGCCAAGGACCTGACGCGCACCGCCAAGGCGTTTCTCGCCAAGCCGGACGAGCCCACGCGGCTGCTGGACTTCCGCATTGCGATCCGTCGCCTGCGCTCGCTGCTGCAGTTCCTCGAGCCCTGGCAGGCCAAGAAACAGAACCGTCGCTGCGAGCACCTGCTCAAGGAACTCCAGGCGGCCTCTGCCCGCCTGCGCGCGCTCGACATTCTCTCCGACGCCGTGGACGGGCTCGTGGAGAGCGGCGAGCTGGGCGAGAACAGCCTGCTGCCGATGGCGTGTGCCAAGGAGCGCGCACTCGAGTGCTCCGCGCTCGTGGCGCTCATGCGCAAGAACAACGCCGCGAAGGACCTCAAGAAGCTTGCCCGCGACCTCGACGAGCTGAGGTGGAAGACGAAGGTCGCCGAGCGCGGCCTTACCGCAGACGACTTCCGCGATCGCTTTGACGTGGAGTTCAACGAGGTCGACGAGGACCTCTTTGGCCTTGACCTGCGCGACGGCAACGCCGTCTACGTGGCGCGCCGCGACACCAAGGAGATGCGCTACGTGGCCGAACGCCTGGGCGAGGTCCTGGGGCCCGAGCGCGCGCAGATGAGCGAGGCGCTCGACGAGATTCAGCGCGAGCTGGGCGCCCTCTCCGACGCGCGCAGCAACCAGCACCTGGCCGAGGAGTGCTCCAAGAGCCCGCGCTTCCGCGGCGTCCGCGCCGACCTGGGCGTGGTTGCCCGCGACCAGGCGGAGGTGGTCTCGGCGATCACCTCGGGCATGGAGCGCAGGGACGCCGAGGTTCGCCCGGTCCGCACGACTGAGGCGGGCACGGACGAGGACGACAAGGACGACGAGGAGTAGGGCATGACAGAGACGGGCGGCACGGACGGCTGGCGCATCGAGCGAGACTCCATGGGCGAGATGCGCGTTCCCGCAGACGCGCTCTGGGGCGCGCAGACCGAGCGCAGCCACGAGAACTTCCCCATCGGCACCGAGCGCATGCCGCAGGAGATCGTGCGTGCGTTTGCGCTGGTGAAGAAGGCCGCCGCTCGTGCCAACTGCGGTCTTGGCCGTCTTGCGCGCGAGGCGTGCGACCTCATCTGCGCGGCAGCGGACGAGGTGCTCGCCGCCGCGCACGACGCCGACTTCCCGCTCGTTGTGTGGCAGACGGGCTCCGGCACGCAGTCCAACATGAACATGAACGAGGTGCTGGCAAACCGCGGCAACCAGCTCGCGGCCGAGAAGGGCGTGGCACTGGAGAGGCCGCTCCATCCCAACGACTCGGTCAACATGAGCCAGTCCTCCAACGACACCTTCCCCACGGCCATGCACGTGGCCGCGGCCCTTGCGGTGACGGGGCGCCTGCTCCCTGCGATCGACCAGCTCACGGCCACGCTGCGCCGTCTGGAAGCGGAGAACGCAGGCGTGGTCAAGAGCGGCCGCACGCACCTGCAGGACGCGGTGCCCATCTCGTTCCCCCAGGAGATCTCCGGCTGGCGCGGGCTTCTCGAGGGCAGTCGCGAAGAGCTCCTCGCCGCGATGCCGGGCCTCTATCGCCTGGCGCTTGGCGGCACGGCGGTGGGCACGGGCCTCAACGCCCCGGCGGGCTTTGACGAGGCGGTGGCTGCCGAGCTTGCCGAGCTCACGGGCCTGCCCTTCGAGACGGACCCCAACAAGTTCCGTGCGCTCACGGGCAAGGACGCGCTCGTGTTCTCCCACGGCGCCGTGAAGGGCCTTGCCGCCAACATGATGAAGATCGCCAACGACGTGCGCTGGCTGGCGAGCGGCCCGCGCCTCGGCCTCGGCGAGATCCAGATTCCGGCCAACGAGCCGGGCAGCTCGATCATGCCGGGCAAGGTCAACCCCACCCAGTGCGAGGCCGTCACCATGGTGGCCGTGCAGGTCATGGGTAACGACGCCGCGATTGGCGTTGCGGCCTCCCAGGGCAACTTTGAGCTCAACGTCTTCATGCCCGTGATTGCCTACAACTACCTGCAGTCCGTTCGCCTGCTCGCGGACGCGATCGTCTCCTTTGACGAGCGCTGCGCCTGTGGCATCACGGCCAACCGCGAGAAGATGGACGAGAACCTCCACCGCTCGCTCATGCTGGTGACGAGCCTCAACCCCCACATCGGCTACGACAACGCCGCGCGCGTGGCCAAGAAGGCCTTCGCCGAGGGGACGTCGCTCAAGGAGGCCTGCGTGGCGCTGGGCCTGCTCACGCCCGAGCGCTTCGACGAGGTCTTCCACCCCGAGCAGATGGTCTAGCCCGCCGTCCTTGTCGCCGGCGCTTCTCGCCGAGAAATAACACGCAGAATTACCTTCAACAACATATATCCGCAGGAAAGTTTTTCGGAAAAGTCCGATTCTGCGTGTTAATCCTGAAGCACCACGGACAACCCGCCACCGGCCCGTCGCTCACGCCGCGCTATCATGGACCCCGGCAACAGCGCAACGAAAGGAGCCCCATGAGCGAGCAGAGCATCGGCACCCGCTGCGTCCAGGCCGGCTACACGCCGGGCGACGGCGAGCCGCGCCAGATTCCCATCGTCCAGTCCACCACCTTCAAGTACGCGACCTCCGAGCACATGGGTCAGCTCTTTGACCTCGAGGCCGAGGGCTACTTCTACACGCGCCTGCAGAACCCCACCAACGACGCCGTGGCGGCCAAGATCTGCGCGCTCGAGGGCGGCGCCGCGGCCATGCTCACGAGCTCCGGCCAGGC